>CAZTLE010000074.1:0-17924 GCA_964614415.1 uncultured Aureitalea sp.
CGCACTACTTGGGTGGTTATTAAACATGCTTTTAAATATAATTGATTCACGCTGGTTGGACTGGTATTACAAAAGCAAACAAAACTAGTACTTTGATTAAGACATTTTGTATTGAATCAAAAACGATATCGTTGGATATATCCAACGATTCAATATTCAACCCAAAACCAATAAGCCTGTTAATGGCTAAAAATATACTTCCCACACCAAAATCCTCAGTTATTGATGTGGGAACAGGTTCAGGCATTCTGGCAATTGCCTCAGCACTTAATGGCGCTGGGAAGGTCATGGCAGTAGATGTCGCCGATGAAGCACTAAGAATGGCCAAAATAAATACCAAGTTAAACAATGTCCATGAGCGGATTGATTTTCTTAAAAGCAGGTATTTTGACAATATCCCGGATCAAAAATTTGATATCATCTTATCAAATCCACCTTGCATGCCTTTCCACGGCAAATTAGACTTCGAAAACAAAGGGTTCAGGCTAGCAGTTGACGGTGGAGAGGACGGCACCATTGAGATGATTAAGTTTCTTAAAGAAGCCAAGGGGTTTTTAAAGACATCGGGGTTGCTCTTATTTCCACTTCCAAAATGGAGTGATTGGAAAAAGATAAGGAGAGTCATGTATAACCTATATTCATGCAAAATAATTGACAAGGAAGTCGTGAGGTATTACCTTACCGATATTGGCCCTGAATTTAAAAGACTTATAAACAAGCTAGTTGTTTCGGGGAAGGCAACCATATCTTATGATCAACACGGTGATTACTTTTTCGAAGTTTTGCTATATGAGTGCAGGCCCAAGAACAATTGACATTAAATCGCTATTATCCCGAAATGGACCACTTTTTGCTATTGCAAATAAAGAGCGTTTATTTTAATAGGATTGTATATTGAAATCGAGAACCAGAATACAACTTGTATTTGCCAAGCACACGCTTGGAAGGTTGGCTAATCGGCCAAATCTTCCACCTCCTGTAGGATTATTGACTATGGCTGCCTTGCTAAGTCAATCCAATCCTGGGTGGGATATTGAAGTTTATGACGAAAACTCAATGGCAGACAATCGCCTTGTAGATTGTTTGGATGCAGAAATAATTGGTTTTGGCAATTGGTTTAGCAACTACGAACGGTCTAAAAATGTGGCTCTCGCAGTGAAGAAAAAAACTCCAGATTCTACTATTGTTTTTGGAGGGCCACATACCTCAGGAATTGCCGAGAGAATTCTTAACAACAACTCCTATATTGACATTGTCATCATTGGAGATGGGGAAATTGCAATGAAAAAAATTGCCGAGGGAAAACCAATCAGATCGATTCCTGGTGCAGCTTATCGTGATCTTAATGATAAAATACGAGTAAATGAACCCAAAAATATAGCCCTGGCTGAAATTCCTGCTATTTCTCTGAAATTTCTGAAAAGCCCATATTCATGGGACAAAAAGAATGAATCTATACTATCTGCATTTCCAATATCAGGAATGCGCGGTTGTTTCCGTAAAGTGAGATGCCCTTATTGTTCAATACCCACGTTAGGATTAAGGACTAAAAGTCCAGAACAGTTCTGGCAAGAAATATTTGCGTTAAACTCAAAATATGGAATCGACTACTTCTTTGAAACTGGAGACACATTTATACCTTCTTATGCAAAAAAACTATTAAGTGTTACGCATCCCAAGGTAAAATTTCACATTTACTCATATCCTGGAATATTTAATCAAAAAAATATTCATCTGTTGAAATCCTTAAATGTCAAAAGTGTTTTTTTGGGGATTGAATCTGCGTTATTATTTGAAAAGAAAATAGAGTCTCGGCAATACAAAAAAGGCTATCAGGCGGATTCGGCAAAGGAAGAAATTCAGTTATACACTGAAAATGGAATTGAGGTTATGCCCGCTTTTATTTTTGGCTTGCCCGGCGAAACGACTTATTCATTGGACAAGAATATTGAGCTTGTGGAGCAGATTTCAAAATATTCAGGTGTTGGTCATCTATTATTGAACACTCCACTCCCTCTACCGGGATCGAAGTACTTTTCGGACTGCGTCAGTAGTTCAACTATTGTTAACGAATACAATAGTATTACTAAAACTGATTTGAGAAAAACTGACAACATAGACTATTACCTCTTATCACGACTTTTCGTTGAAGAATTTAGCTCCGTAAAGTATTCGACTATTTGTCAAAAAATTCAGGAGCTAAATAAAGTTTTAGGCATTGGTGTAGGAGGATTTGGTATCGCGGTTTGAAGTTCGCTTTAGTCAAGAACTGCTTGAATTACTTTCAACGCATCAATCCCCTCTCATTGGAATTTCCCTTATATTTGGTTGAATTCCAATCTTCACCGCAGATCACATGAAAAAAATCTACCCCCTACTATTCCTCTTAAGTACCTTCACCGCTCTGGGTCAATCATTCTTACCCAAACCGGACCACTCGCCCATTGAGAATCGAACCGGTGTCGTGCTTCCTATTGTGGCAAACATTCCCTACCAGGGGTACGACGAAACACAAGCCTATATCGGGGAAGGGGAATACGAGATCTTTTTAGACAATGTAGATGGGGTACTGGATCTTCCGATCATTGTTTTAGATGGCTTTGACCCGGGAGACGGTCGGGATATCACAGCACTGTACAACAGTCTGAATTTCGACGGACAAAATCTGGCCGATCTGCTTCGAGATGAGGGATTTGATATTGTAATATTGAATGCCCCACAATACACAACAGGAGGAAAGGATATTGACGGTGGTAGCGATTATATCCAAAGAAACGCCTTCGTATTAGCGGCCATGATCGACTTCCTGAATGCTGAAAAGGTAGGAGATGAAGAGTTGGTCATCCTGGGTCCCAGCATGGGAGGGCTCATTGCTCGCTATGCCCTTGCCTATATGGAGGCGAACAGTTTGCCCCACGAAACAAGACTCTATATTTCGTTCGATTCCCCACACCGGGGAGCCAATATTCCCATAAGCCTGCAATACCTCATAAATTACTTGGCAGAGGACTTCGGTGATCCGGATGCGCAGGCCATTATCGAATTTGTTCTGAATTCCCCGGCAGCCAAAGAAATGCTGATCGATCATCTGGAAGCACACCTGCTTCCCGGATCCTTCGAACAGGATCCCACCAAACTGCTTCCGGAAGGAGCTCCCGATTTCAGGGATGTGTTTCAGGGTGAGCTGGACGCACTTGGTCTCCCTCAGAATGTTCGCAATATCTCTGTCGTAAATGGCAGCGGTATTGGCACCACTACAGGAACTCCCGGCATGCAGGTGATCAACACCAATCTGGAATTGATTCCCTTAACAACGGCCGACATCATCCTGCGCTTTACACCTCCTGCCAGCACCACCAATACGGTAACATCTATGGAGACCTTCTTCATTGGCGTACCAGTATCCCTCTTTGAAGCGGATGCCGAATCCACTCCCGAAAGTGACGGTGTGGATGCTTCACCGGGTGGCACATCCACCATCTCTTCGGCTTTGGATGGAGGGGCAACCAATCCGGTAATCATTGACTTCGTTAATGCCCTTGAACAGGATGAGTATTCCTTTATTCCAACGATTAGTGCCCTGGCCATTGATCAGGACGATTGGTTCGGTGTTCCCGACCCGGCCGATTCGCCCTTCGACAATTCTTTTATCCCGGACACTAACGAATCACATGTACTGGTCACCGCGGAAAATGCCACTTTTGTGATCGATGAGATCCTCGCAGGCGTGCTTAACATTCCGCAGAACACATTGGGTTCCGGGTATATACTTGCACAAAACCCCGTAGATGACTATATCCGACTACAAAGGGTTTCGTCTCAAACCAATTCTGACAAAATAGATATTGCGATTTTCAACATGGCAGGACAGCAAGTGTATCGAACGGAGATTACGAATCCGTCAAACGATATTCGTATCCCACACGCACTTTCTTCAGGCATCTATCAAATGAAATTAGAACAGGATGGTATGCTTCAGGATATTCGGTTGATCATTCGATAAATAGAGAATAAAAAAGGGACATCTCCAATAAAATACAAAACGCCCGAAATTAGGTCAGGAACCACAGTAATTCGGACAAATCAAATCTCTTAAAAATAAAATTCGTTCTGATAATGACCTCTACAATTCCGTTCTTGACTCTAACTATCAATCATAGACGCGATAAAACCATTTTTTCTGGCCTCAGTTACCAAAATCAAGTCACCAACTCTGTAATATTTCGTCCTATCTGAAATACAATTTTCAAGTACAATTAGGCCACGACAATTTATGAATCCCGTAAATATTTGCTCCTTAGTTGTGTATTGAGTACTTAAAATGACCGGACAAAAAAAGGTACACCCCTGAAATGTAGAAGCTGATTCTGAAATCAAAATATTGTGTTCAAAGGAAAACGACGAATCAACTACAGTTGATTTGTCAATAGTCAATGCCCGACGTCTATTTCTTAATATTCCATCATCGAATTGTTCAAATGAACATCCTGATATCTTTGTTATACTCAGGTGAAGACTGTCGGATTCTAATATGATTCTAGTACCATTTATGGTACTAGAATCAACTCCAATTCCTTTTTTATGAATAATCATAGTACACTGGTCAACTGAGCTTCCAATCATTAATCCTTTTGAAGAAGATTCAATATTTAGGCCAGCGCACTGAGTGATATTAACATCCTCTAGTTGGACCTTGCCACCTCTGAGCTGGACATCCCCACATTTTTTGAATTCACAGAGATTTATTATAGAATCTTCTACAATAATATTAACTGCTGAACTTTCAAATACCACCTTACGCAGAAAACAATTGAACAAAGAAGAATTTGTCAACTCGCACTTGTCAAAATTTGTCGATGAGAAAGTAACATTTCTCAATTCAAGACTATCAAGGACACAATCTCGGAATGACAAATTTTCCAAATCAATCATGTCTAAGAGAACATTTTGAAAATTTACCCCGGCATGAAAGGGGCGTGATAACAGATACGCGATCGAAGTATTACGCCTTAGAACCAAACTTGAACTAACTTTCCTCTTTGGTGACGTCAGTCCGGCAAATCGTTTATCCAATATTGGGTCAGCCGTACAATAGCATCCAAGAAAATATAGAATATCTTTAGGTATCAATTTAAAGTGTAGCTCATTCTTCATCTTCCCTAGGAACTCTTTCTTTAACTTTTTTGCTACAAAAAACTCCATGAAAGACTTGTGTATAAATCTGAACATATCGTCCTCAGTTCTTCGGATAAAAGTACAGATCTGGAGATCTGCGGCAATTTCTTCAATTGAGTAGTTTGTTATATCATTAAACATAGACTTGTTCTTTTTAACAAGAGAGATGATTGATCCATAGTTTATTTCAAGATCATCTTTTATGAACATCTGATAAGCCAGAGTCTCAGCAAAAGCTAACCTTTGAGTTTTTGATAAAAACTGTCTTGTTTGACCCTTACTCCAATCTCTAACAATATTTGCATTTGTATATATTTCATACAATGATGCAGGATCATACACGTCATTATTCTTATTATAGTCTACACCCAGGTCCAACATCGTATCTTTAATCATAGACAAAAGAATTGGTTTTTTTAACAAGCTGCGTATATCATATATTGAAACCAAGAAGTTTTTGACTTCAATCCAGGAAGCACCGCAAAGCAGTTTAAACTTTTCATCAAACTTCTCTAGATAAGCATCAATTTGGGGTTCGCTAAAGTCTGATATAGTTATGATTTCATTTCTAGCCCCAATCTTCCTTGATTCAGTGTGTATTGTGTTATCGTCAGAATATTTTGCAATTAGGTTCTGGTAAATTTTAGACTGCAATCTCTTATTCGCTCTTGCTTTTCCCTTCGCATCGTTGATTCGAGGGGGTCTATTGCTTTTGAGAATTCTATTAACCGATTTTTGATATTCATCTTTTGAAATAAAGTAAGAAGGACGGCACGTAATAATTGTATTTGAATTTGACAATAGTAGTGGAGCAAGCTTCATGAAATTTTCATTACGTATTTCTGAATTGACTTGGGGTGACATTTCATCAAATCCATCCAAGAGTATCAAAAAATCACCTCTTTCAATTCCCTTCCATATAAGTTCAATTGGTAATTCCTTTTGAAAAACCTTTATAAATCGATTTATGAGGAATGAGTCTAAGTCTCCATGTTTATGAAACCTTTTTAATTCAAAGAAAATTGGCTTTGTTCTTCCTCCCTCGAGATGCTTCTTGGCAAAAATATAGTTCAGTCTTTCCAGCAGCGTGGTCTTCCCAGCGCCATAATCGGCTAGAACAGTTAGAAAGCTAATTCTTCTCCAGTCATTGTATGAATAGTTAACAATGGTCTCTTCAATTTTTACCGATTCATCCTTATTGTTGAGGACCCCTAATTGTGGAATATATTCAGAAAATATTTCATCTTTCTCAAAATCCTTGACAGCTTTAAAATATGGCTCCTTAAATCCTAATATTTCAACTTCGAGTTGATCTTGGGTCAATAAAGTAATATTATTTGCCTCCGCAGCTGTACTAGCATCTTTAGTGAAGTCACTATTTGTTACCAGAACCCCTCTATAAATAGGGTTGTTTATCGAAGTCATAAAGGCACCAAATTCATGAACAACCTGATTGGAGACATTACCTTTGGTCAAAAATTTACATTCAATTATTAAGTTCGTATGACCAGCCCCTTGTATAAACTTCTCGGCAAAGATATCTACTTGCTGACCTCTGATATTAATATTTGTCGAAACCGTGAAATTGAGTGATTCATATAATGAGGCTATATATCGTTCAAAAACCTCACCTTTTCTCATATTGTCATTTTTTGCTGTCATATTATTGAAAATTTCTTGGTCCCAAATCTTTTTAATTCAAATTATCGATTTCTGACTTCCAAAACAAATTGAATTCCCGTTATCATTATTCAATCACGCTTAGGCTAAGTGTTTCAATAAATGTGTAATTTTCCCTAAAAAACATAGTATCTTAGTAGCACTTTGAGTAACTTCAAAGCGCTGTTAATCAACTAACAAAACCAACATGTTGTACTTTCTCATCCTCGTAGGGGTCATCGTTGTCCTGGGACTCTTCATGATCGTCATCTTTAATCGCTTTGTTAAAAACCGCAATCTTGTAAAGGATGGCTGGAGCAATATCGATGTGGCCCTGAAACGACGCTATGATCTCATTCCGAATCTCGTAGAAACGGTTAAAGGGTATGCAGCCCACGAAAAAGATACGTTGGAACGAGTTATCCAGGCGCGTAACTCGGCCATGGCTGTGCCTTCAGATGACATCAACGGACAGATCAAAGCAGAGAACGCATTGCAACAGACACTACGGAGTATTTTTGCTTTGGGCGAGGCGTATCCCGACCTTAAGGCGAACGCCAACTTCATTGATCTTCAGAAAAAACTAAACGAGATTGAAGAAAATCTCGAACGAAGCAGACGCTATTACAACGGCACGGTTCGGGAAAATAATACGTATGGAGAGAGTTTTCCGGGTGTTCTTTTTGCCGGTATTCTGGGGTTCAAACACTTTGATTACTTTGAAACGGCCGATGAAGAACGTGAGAACGTAAAAGTTGATTTTTCTTCCTAACATCTGAACTTTCTCATGGGCACATTGGTTAAAAATTTGTTTTGCGGGCTGTTACTATTGGCCGTATGCACTCCAATCCTGGCTCAGGATTTCACGGTGGAAAATTATGACGTGGATGTATATCTCAAAAAGGAGGGGTATTTTGAAGTGGTTGAGAACTACGATATTGACTTCAAACGCAACAAACATGGTATTTTTCGGGATATCCAAACTTCCTATGATCTGCTTACAGAAAACGGTGACATTGAGAAACGCCGTATTCGAATAAGTGATGTAGAAGTTCCGGGGCATATGTTCACGGCTTCGGGAGGATTCGGTCAAAAAATACAGGGTTATGCCACTGTCAAGATCGGAGACCCGGATAAGACCGTATTTGGTCCGGTACACTACGAAATCAGGTATCGGGTAGATAATGCGCTGTTGTTCGAAACCGAATATACACGACTGTATTGGAACCTGAAGCCTACCGATTGGTACCCTTCGTTCCGGGAAATGGACTTCAGAATACACTTGCCAGAACAAATGAACATAAGTCCTGACGAGGTATACCTCTATTCCGGCTCCATAGGGGTAACTTCGGAAAGCGAAGAATTCGAACTCGATATTCGCGATGGATTGATTACCGGAACCTCAAAGGAATCATTCGTCTCCCATTACGGGCAGGCAGTCACCATACTGGTAAATTTCCCTCCGGGCACCATCGAAGAGATCAAGCCACTCTGGCCGTTTTTCAACAAGCATGGCTGGATTCTTATTTTAGGACTTTTATCCACGATATTCTACCTGGTATTCAGAAAATACGGTAAGGACGATCCTGCACCGGCGGTTATCACTTACTTCCCACCGGATAACCTTGATCCGGCGATGGCAGGTTTTCTAATTAACGATAAGGAGAATACCTCCGACATAATCTCACTCATACCCTATTGGGGATGGAAGGGGTTACTTAAAATGGAGGAGATCGACAAAAAGTCCTGGTTTTCACGTGACGACATCAGAATTACAAAAACCGGAGAACTCCCTTCTGGCTCTCCCCTGTACCAGCGCATTATTTTTAACGGCTTGTTCTCATCAGGTTCGGAAGTGTTGTTGAGCAGTTTGCGAAATTCATTTTATTCAAAGATGAACAGGGCAAAAACCAAGTTGAAGAAATCGGCACAACAGTATTACGATCCTAAGGCAAGAAGAGTATTCCATTTAATGATTGGAAGCATTATCGTAATACACCTGTTGCTAATTCCTGTGATGATCTATTTCTGGGGTTTTCTGGCAGGCATACTCACATTTGTTTCCATGATCGTTCTGTTAATTCTGAATCGCTTCATGATCAAGAAAAACAGGCTTGGCACCAAATTGTATTCGGAGTTGAAAGGTTTTAAGCAATTCATCAAAACTGCCGAGACAGGCAAGCTAAAAATGCTCATCAACGAGACTCCCTTGTATTTTGAATCCACCATGGCCTATGCGCTTGCATTCCGTGCATTCGACAAGTGGGCGAAAAAATTCAATGACCTGAATGTCCCTCCGCCAAAATGGTATGACAGCCACACGGGCAACTTCAATTCTATAAATGATTTCTCCAGTTCGTTCTCGAGTTCCATGTCATCGGCCAGGTCTACTATGGTTAGCTCACCAAGCAGTAGCGGGTCTAGTGGTGGTGGTTTCAGCGGTGGCGGATCGTCGGGTGGCGGTTTCGGCGGTGGCGGCGGTGGAAGTTGGTAAGTTCTGCTCCATGACTTGAAGTTTCTTAATCATCAGATTTCTGCATCTGCATGGAAAGTCGTACCTTCTCGAACTTAAAAATTGCTTGACTCTTAGATAAATAATGAGCCTACATCCTCTTTTTTCCGTTCTTTTTTTCATGTGCTCTTCCATGTTGTTGGGACAGAATACAAATTACGTCCTGGTTTGGTCAGACGAATTTGATGGAAACGGAGCAATCAATAGCGACAAATGGCATCATCAAACGCTGTTACCCAATGGCGACAGCTGGTGGAATGGAGAAATTCAGCATTATACCGATCGTACAGACAATAGCAATGTAAGCAACGGAACGCTGAAAATAGTCGCTAAAAAAGAGCAATTCACAGACCAGGGAGTTACCAAAGAATACACCTCTGCCCGTCTGAATTCAAAATTTGCATTTACCTACGGATTGGTAGAAGTTAGGGCCAAGCTTCCCATTGGAGCGGGCACCTGGCCCGCAATCTGGACCCTGGGACAGAACATTATTGAACCGGGCGCATTTTGGAGTGATGACTTCGGAACGGTTATCTGGCCTGCCTGTGGCGAGTTGGATATAATGGAGCACTGGGGAAGCAATCAAAACTTCGTTCAAAGTGCTACACACACGCCTTCCAGCTCCGGAAACACAGTAAACAAAGGAGGGCAGGTCATACCCACAGCATCCTCTCAATTTCACGTGTATACCATGGAATGGACCGAAGACAAAGTCATTTTTAGTGTAGACGGGGTAGTGCATTACACTTATGAACCGGCAGTACAAAACTCAGATACCTGGCCCTTTGATGCCAATCAATACCTGCTGCTTAATGTGGCTGTGTTACCGGATATTGATCCCACCTTTACAGAAAGTGCGATGGAAGTAGACTATGTGCGGGTATATCAGGACGAATTGCTTTCTACTCCGGGCAATGAAGTGGATTCCGTGTTGGTATATTCCAGCCTCACAAAAGATACGTTAAGCGTACGCATAGGACAAGATCTGCTAGGGGCGCAGATGGATGTTTATTCCATAGCAGGACAGCGAATCAAATCGTTTACCATCCGTGAACTGACTAACGAGTTCGACGTTTCGAATCTGCCTTCCGGAACTTATGCCGTAGTACTTCAAAAAGGAGAAACAACCATTCGCAGGCTTGTTGTAAAGCGCTAGTATTTCAGATTCGTTGATTTGTTTTTTTGTTGATTTGTTTGAACCCTGGTTTGATCGTCTATCCCAATAATTCAACATTCAAAACTCACTTAATACTCAATACTAACATCTCACTACTAGTATTACAGTACAGAGCCGGTGATAACAAAGTCGGCATACTTCCAGGCCTCCTGAAATTCCTTGTATATGGCAGCAGCTTCTGTCGATCTTCCCTGCGCCTTATAAACATTGTACAATCCCATCAATGACCAGCCATTTTGCCGAAGCACCTCAAGGTCTTCCAAATATACCTTTTCGGCAGCTTCCAACTGACCGTCCTGGAGAAGTATAGCTCCTAAGTTTTGACGGGTCGGAATGTGCCAGGCGGCAGGTTCGGTATAGGTCAAACCGTCTTCCAGGTCCACTGCCTGTCGTAAGTGCGTAATGGCCTTCTCCAAGTTGCCTTCGGCCGCGGCAATCTCACCGGCGACCACCTCGTAGGCAATTTTAGCAAGATTTTCCGAAGGATTATGAGCTGCGGCTACGAGATCTGCAAGATCCGGATCGTTCACAAGTACTTCAATAGCCGCAAGTTCTTCCCTGGCTTCAGGAAGGTTATTCTTTCTTACAAAAGCCAGTCCCCTGGCATAATGTCGAATGAGTACCAGGTGTTTAATCTCCGGGTTGGGAGCCGGCACGGTTAAAATATCGTTCCATTTCCCGAACCGCGTATAGGCCAACAGTGGGGTCGACGCAAAATCCTGAAGGAAAGGCATATTAATCAATTCTCCCGTGGGTACCTTCTCGGCCGTTTTCTTGGCTGCATCAATCGCCTTATCACTGTCTCCCAACAAGCTCGCAGCAGACCATAAAAAGTGAATGTTGTGAGGATAATACCCTAATGGATACAACCCCTGAGAAAAACACTGCGAAATATAATCCTCATCGGCCAAAATAGCCTGTTCATTTGATTCTACTGCATCTTTATAGCGTCCTACCCGTATGTAGATATGTGATGGCATATGGACAATGTGGCCGGCTGCCGGCATCAACCCTCCGAGACGGTCGGCACTGGGAACTCCCAAATCGGGAAAAGGCAATTCCACCATGTGGATGTAATAGTGGTGTGCTCCCGGATTGTCCGGATCCAGCTGAATGGCTTTTTCCAGTGCTGCTTTAGCTTCCGGGATATTTGGCGACGGATTCCCTTCATCGTCCCAATAATTCCAGGGAACGGTATTCATTACCGACGCAGCATAGAGCACGTTAACGTTTGGGTCATCCGGAAAGTCCTTAAGTACAGATTCCATGGCTTTCATGTACGCCATGTTCAAGTCACCTATGTCCTTTGTGAGATCTTCATCATAACGAGATTTCAAGGCCGTTATCAAGGCCTGCTCAACCGGGCTGGAAGAAGACATATACTCAAGAGCTTTGCTTAATGCCTCATTACATTTTTGTTTCCGCTCGTCATCCGGTATCCAATCGTTGATATTTGGACCCAGGGCATACGCCTGTCCCCAATAGGTCATGGCCGATGTAGGGTCCAATCGCGAAGCTTCCATAAATGATCTATGGGCCTCTGCATGATTGAACGCATAGGTGAGTTTGAGTCCCTGATCGAAAAAGATCTGGGCCTTTGGCTGTTGTGTAGTTATCTTCATGGAAAGACCTCCCAGGTTCTCAAACAGAGGGGCGATTTGCTTAGTGGTATCCACATTGGATATTTGAAACTCCGGCGGGTAGCACTTTATGTATGCGTAACCGACCTTGGCTGCGGGTTTCAACTCTTTCTCACGGGCCATTAAGGCAATCAAAACTGTTCCCAGAATAACCAAAATAGACACTAGGATTAGGTTGGTTTTTTTCATAATGAATACGTATAACTGATGGACGAAAAGTTCACATGTATGGAGCTAAAATCTCATGTAAACATTTGATAATCAATAGTTAAATATAATGAGAATTTCTCGAAGGAACTCTGTTCGCACATAGAGGGTTCGATTCGCAATGGGATGGGCACCTATTATATCCTTGTTTACTGATTTTCATCATGTTCTAAATCCGGTTCATTATCTAGTTTGGTGGAATAAATCACCTCCTATGCATATTTCTACGCAAAACTTCCGCCAGATGCTATTCATCTCTACATTGTTTTTACTGAATGCAACCGCGTTCTCTCAGATAACGGATCAGAAAACCGAAAGCCCTCAAGAGACACTCTGGAATGTCAAGGCCTATAGTGAGACCTGGGGACTGCTCAAGGTAAAAGCCATTGACAAAGACGGAAAAATACATGATATAAAAGCGATACAGGACTCTGATGATACCAGTATTCTCAATGTAAAGGCGATAGTTAACGGACAACGCTTACCCATAAAACTGATCGTAAAGAAGAGCGATGCCCTTTATCCGGTGAAGGCCATCTCACTGAATGGTGATCTCCTTGATGTGAAGGCGCTCACGGACGATGGTGAGATCATCGATATTAAAGGAATCAGCAAAACCGGAAATATTGTCCACATTCGGGCCATTACTCCGCAACCCATCATGTACACCATCATTGCCGTTTCTCCCAGTGGGAAAGTGAATCAGGTTAAAGGCATTAAGTTAATGGATGAGGAAGTTGAAACTGTGATTAACGGAGTCCAGGTCTTTGCTCATGTAAAAGCGCTAACTCAGAATTAACAGGGCCTAAAACCCGATATCAATATCAAACCGGATGCGTTGTCCGGTTTCTTTGAATGGCCCGTAGGGAACCAATTGTTCCACCACGAAATACCTGGAGTTCACTTTGATATGATCCGAAATCATATAACCAACCATCAATTCAAGTCCCTGGTAGTTCGTGAGTCGGCCATCCAGTGACCCCTGAGACGAATAATCCCATCGGGCCCAGTCGTTTTGGGCGATGTAATCCACTGCTGAAAAACGTTCCAGACGCATATAGGTCACTCTGGCTTTCCAATCGTGTTTCCTTTTAAGCCGACCTACTCTCAGGCTGGCGACTAGCCCTTGCCGCTGATCTTTTAGATTTGTGGCTATGGAGTCATTTCGGTTGTAATCCTGAATATTTTGATACCAATCGACTTCCACACCAATATCCGGATTCTTCCATACTTCAAACCGCCCTCCAAGATGCACAATGCTGTAATCAATAGTAAAGGTTCCATTGCCATCCGGGATGTCGGGCATTGCGTTGAAGTAGTAGAAGCCCGGAAAGAGGGTTATACGCCGATCCATATGGGTGCTTACCAACTGAATCCCCTGAAAATAACTATCATCACTAAGTGGCCCGTTATTAAAAGTTATAATGAAATATCCTGTGTTAACTCCGAAGATATCCATCCACGAAAAAGTAACGGGCCACCGACCATTAGCCGCAATACCATCCGGGAAGACATTATCACTCCAGAAGAGTTCGTTCTGTTTTTCGAAAGGAAAGGTGTTCTTGCCCAGCCAACCTGTGAACCAATCGAATTCAAATTGTGCAAAGGCCTTTTCCAATCCAATAGGCAAGGAACCTCCTTCATTGAAACCATCCCCAATGGTGAGTTGTGGATCTTGTTGCTTGTTTTGAAGTCCGGTCCGGATTCGGACTCCCATACGGGCCCAGGAATTGAAACGGTAATTGGCTCCAAAACGCACTCGATAGCGGAGGCGTGTTCGATTGTCCCTAAATGTACCGTCTGACTTTCGGGAATCCCAATCCGGTTCCACACGGAAGCGAAAATCTCCTGTGAACTCTAATTTTCCGGATAAGGTATCGGCCTGGGCAACTGTGACTAATGGCATTAGTATCAACAGTAACACCCAAAAAGGTCGACTCATAAACTGATTGGTTACTTACGAAGTCAAATATACCTCGCCCATATCTCCTAAAAACTGATAAATGTCGTGTTTCGAAAATCATTCATTCGGCTATGATCGGGTGAGATGATCTCTTCAATTCACGTAAGCAGTAACATCTTGATTTTACGTATCTTGCATAGTATCACAGATCAACCATAAAAGATACCCGACTCCTCATGAAAAATGCATATCTCTTACTCCTCGTTCTTTTTCTCGCATGGTCATGTAAGAAAACTCAGCCGGAACCCTCGTATTTGGGTGTTGTCTCCCTGGAAGTGACAGGAAAGAAAGAAGCCGCAGCTCATTTTGAAAAAGGGCTACTGCTCTTGCATTCGTTCGAGTATGAGGATGCCAGAGAGGCTTTTAAAGAAGCGCAAGAGGCCGACCCCAAAATGGCCATGGCGTACTGGGGTGAGGCCATGACGTACAACCACGGATTGTGGAGCGAGCAGGACTACGACGAAGCATTGCCTGTTATGGATAAGTTGGATGAGCTGGATTATAAAACGAATTGCAGTGAGCTCGAGCAGGATTTCATTGAAGCCCTGAAGGTGCTGTATGCTCCAAAAACGGATAAGCAAGAACGCGACAAGAACTATACGGCATACATGGAGTCCCTGCACCAAAAATATCCAGACAACCACGAAGTAGCGGCTTTTTATGCGCTTTCACTACTCGGTTCGGTTTCGGAGGGGCGCGATGAAGAAGTCTACGGAAAGGGTGCAGTAATCGCCCAGGGAATCATTGCCGAGAACCCAAGTCATCCGGGAGCCTTGCATTACCTCATTCATTCGTATGACGATCCGAAGCATGCAAACCTCGCCCTTGATGCCGCTGATGCCTATGCCGTAGTTGCGCCGGACGCCAGTCATGCACTACATATGCCGTCGCATATTTACGTGGCCATGGGAATGTGGGATGAAGTCATATCGTCCAACGTAGCTTCCTACAATGCCAGTCTCAATAGAATGGAACGCAAAGGGCTTAGTGGTAGTGCGCGCGGATATCATGCCTTTCACTGGTTGGAATATGGTCATCTCCAACAGGGGAATAAGCAGAAAGCGGAAGAAATGGTCTGGGATATGCAGCGCTTTATGAACGAATCCCCTTCTGCGCGTGCTCGTGTCCATATGGTCTTCTTAAAAGGCACCTATCTCACAGAGACCGATGATTGGGACTCTGAAATTGCCAATATTCCTGTTGACACCGAAGATCTCAATATTTCGGTGAGATCTCAATACCTGTTCCTGGACGGGATGAAGGCCTTTAAAAGTAAAGATGCTCCTGCCCTGGATAGCATTATCACGGCTATCAGAAAAGACATCAATCGTGAAAATTTTGTGGTCAAGGCCGGAAGCAGCAAACTGTGCTCCAATGTTTCACGGGCCGATGCCAGTCAGATGGACATTACCGAAACCGAGGTACGTGTTGAGCAACTATTGGGACTTGCCGCCTGGTTAGCCGGGGATTCTGAGCAGGTAGAGGCGCATTTGCTGAAATCCATCGAACTCTTTGAAGGGATGAGCTTCAGCTACGGGCCTCCGCATATCCAAAAGCCCGTTCGGGAATTATACGCCGACTGGCTGGTCGAGCAGGGCAGGCTGGATGAAGCCAAGGAACAGTATCAAAATACCTTAAAAATAGGTCCGAAGCGTCTTCGGCCTACTAAGGCTTTGGAGAACATTTAGTCTGTTTAAAGGAGTAGAAACCCTCCTTCGCAAACGCTCCGGAGAATAATACACAACATTTTACTCTGGAAAAATAAACTACAGAGGCTCCCCTACTTTAATATCGCAACGATGACCTGGCTGACCGTGTGGGGGATTTAGCGCGACACCCTCAGAATTCTTAGCAGGAACACCACTTTGAGCATTAGTGCCATTGTTTACGGGTGCTGAATTTAAAGGAGCTCCTACGGCGATATCACATCGATGTCCCGGTTGACCATGTGGCGGGTTTAGCGCAACAGTTCCCTCTGCCTCTGTGGCATTGTCTTCAACGGGTACCGTTTTTGTGCTGGTTGAAGCCTCGGGATTAAGCACTTTCGTGTTCTTTTTAGGTTCTTCTTTACAAGAAACGATGATACCAAGACTTAGCAATATGAGTACTACGGGTATTTTTCTAAGGGTAAAAAGTATTGTTTTCATAATCGCTGTTTTTATACAGGAATTCCTAAAGCTACAAAATTCCTTGCTTGGAGATATCCCAAAACAAAAAAAGCCTCCCTCGACGGGCTGGGGAACCTCTGCTCAAAAGTTCTATTTAACAATTGGGATCAAAAAAGCCTCACCAGTTAAGGTAAAGCTTCTCATTGGTCAGATTTCTCTGAACCCCATTCTCCTTGGGAAATCCCTTAGGATTTTCCAAGTTCGGAATCCAGTCACTATTTATAGTTATAATTTTTAGTTTGTTAAAAGAAACGCTGAATCATATCCATTGTTGTGCTTTCGGTTTTATTCTTAATTGACCAGAGCTAACGTAAATGCACCTTTTTTGTCGCTCGATTCTAACATTAGATTGGCACTGTTAATTTTTCCTGATTGATTCTTGTCAAACTTCAAATTCACCTTAAAACCTTCTGATTCAACAAAGAACACATTATTTTCCGTTAAATAAAGTCCGTCACAATAACCACTGGAATCACTGATACGTAAAAAATTTTCAAACGCCTCTATTTGAAATCTATGATCGATTTCAATATCAAACGAATCTTCTTCAATTTTAAAGACGTCATATGAACCAACATACTGTTTTAAATCTTCACTACTTATGGGAATAAAATCATTATCTGTCTTTTGCTTTAATGCTGTTCTAATTTCTTCTAATTCAGCAATGTAATATTTTAATGATGGTAAATACTGATAAATTATTAGTAAACGATTTAGACTTACCTCATTTCTGTAACGTATACTTGTTAGAAAATAATCTTGCAGCTCCCTGCTACTATTATCTTTCATAATAGTTTTAGATATCCATTCGGGATACCAACTATAGTTTTTCTCTTTTAAGTGGTCTAGAAATTTATTGGCTCTATCATCAATAGCTATCTCATCCGGAATGATGGTAGAATTTTCCATTTCATTGTAGAGTTCAATAATTCTTAATGAAAGGTTGTCGTTAATATTTAAATCTTTTAATTGCTGAATGCCAGTTTTGCTTAAGCTGGTAATGTCCATTGCGGTGACTAGTCGTGTGTAGCCCTCATCAAATAAGTCCAACGTAACGGAGTCGTTAAAGACCTTATTAAAAACAGGAACTTTATGTTCCCAATAAACCTGTTTACTATATAAATCTCGAATATCATTATCTATATCCAGAATAAGGCGTTCATTTATTTTAAAAACCTCTTTATCTAGTTTTCTTTGGTCATTCCAATTATTAATTTGAAGTGCAATTAAGATACCAGTTACGACGAGTAATATTTCTCCAATAGCATAAATCAAATACTTCCTGAGCTTGTTTTCAGAAAGAAGTCTCTGGCGAATGCGTCGGAAGAATTTAATCATGAGGCCGGTTGTTAGCTTTCTAAAGATACTAAGAATCAAGAACTAACAACAGAAACCCTCCTTCGCTAAAGCTATGGAGGGTGAA
>CAZTLE010000075.1:0-17632 GCA_964614415.1 uncultured Aureitalea sp.
TCATGGCGATCCCCTTGTGGAACAGGTCCGGAGATAATAAGCGGAGTTCGCGCATCATCGATAAGTACCGAATCCACCTCATCAACGATCGCATAGTGGTGCGGACGCTGTACAAGGTCTTCCGGAGCATGCGACATATTATCACGCAGATAATCGAAACCGAATTCATTATTGGTTCCGTAGGTGATATCGGCATTGTATGCTTTTCGTCGTGCCGCAGAATTTGGCTTGTGGTAATCGATACAGTCAACGCTCAACCCGTGAAACTCGAAGAGAGGTCCCATCCAGGCACTATCCCGCTTGGCGAGGTAATCGTTCACAGTTACGAGGTGGACCCCGTTACCGGCCAGTGCGTTTAAGTAGACGGGCAGGGTGGCAACCAATGTCTTTCCTTCCCCGGTTTGCATCTCGGCTACTTTGCCCTGATGCAAGGCCACACCACCTATAAGCTGCACATCGTAGTGAACCATATCCCAGGTAACCTCTTTACCCGCAGCATCCCATGAATTATTCCAGACGGCCTTATCACCGTCCAGGGTTACGTATTCTTTTTCACCGGATAGTTCGCGGTCGAACGGGCTCGCGGTTACCGTTAGTGTTTCATTCTCTTTAAAGCGCTTTGCTGTTTCCTTCATCACGGCAAAGGCTTCCGGCAGAAGCTCATCAAGAATTTGCTTTTCCACTTCATAGCGGTCATCCTTAAGGGCATCTATTTGATTATAGATTTCTTCCTTCTTATCGATGTCCTGCATCTGTTCGGCCTCTTCTTCCAGCTTGCTTATGGAATCCTGAACTTCCTGCTGTGCTTCCTGAATGCGCTTCCTGAAGTCGTCTGACCTGGCGCGAAGCTCATCCAGGGAAAGCTGCGCCATTTCTCCTTCAAGCGCCTTGATCGAGTCAACGACAGGCTGTATTTCTCCAATATCTTTTTTGGACTTATCTCCAACAAATGCTTTTAAAACGCTATCTAAAATTCCCATTTTCCGTATTTCAATTATGTGCTCAAAGCGTCCTCACGGGGAGTTCGGTTGTTCGTTCTACAAAAAAACTGTAAAAAAACGGCTTTGCCAAGCAGTTAGTGTGTTTAATTGGTTGTGTTTTGAGCAAAAAAAAAGCCTCAAATTGAGACTTTTATCGTTAGTAATTCTTTTTAGTATTCATCTTCGTTCCACAGATAATCTTCGTCTGTGGGGTAGTCCGGCCAAATCTCTTCGATCGAGTCATAAGAGTCTCCTTCATCTTCAATGGCCTGAAGGTTTTCAACCACTTCAAGCGGGGCCCCGGTCCTGATCGCATAATCAATCAACTCATCCTTTGTTGCCGGCCAGGGGGCATCACTCAAGTAAGATGCTAATTCTAGTGTCCAGTACATTGTAAGCTAGGGTATTTAATTTTCTGCAAAAATAATTTTTTCGAATAAAAAGTCAAGAAAAATCGTAATTATTTCAGCTGTATTTTCAAGAACGTTAGTAAGTATCTAGTATTCAGATATTTACATTTATAGTCGCCATTGATCTTAGAGCTTTTCAGGAACCCATTTTATTTCATTGGCTTGCAAATCCTTGGACAATTTCCGTGCCAGTACAAAAAGGTAGTCAGAGAGTCGGTTCAGGTACTTCAAAACGAGTGGATCTGTGGGTTCATTCTCATGCAGTAATGTGGCCAGACGCTCAGCACGACGGCATACACAGCGTGCTATGTGACAATATGACACCGTAGTATGCCCGCCAGGCAGTATAAAGTGGGTCATTGGAGGTAATGCCTCATTCATTGTATCCATTTCCGTTTCCAGTTGCTTGACATCGTCCTCGCTGATCTTCGGAATATTGAGCCGTTCTTTTCCACTTTTCAGAACCGCTTTTTCGGGATCTGTGGCAAGAATGGCACCTACGGTGAACAACCTATCCTGTATATGGGTGAGCACTTCCTGTGAATGTGTGTCGATATCCTGATCACGAATAAGTCCCAGATGAGAGTTCAATTCGTCTACGGTTCCATAGCTCTCAATGCGAATATGATGCTTAGGTACGCGGGTTCCACCAAATAGGGCTGTGGTCCCGGCATCACCTGTCTTTGTATAGATCTTCATGTATTTTCAATTCTGGTTTCAAGCGGGAAGATACCACCGAAATGAGAATTGTCAAACTAAAGAAAGGAGATAATGAGTTATTCTTTGGAGGAATCCTCTTTTTGTTTCTTCTTTTCGTAATAGCTATCCCGAAAGCTTCTGTGCCGCCTGCGTTGCTGACGTGTAGCATTGTGTCGATTCCAGTACAGGATAATAAGTAGAAGGAGTAGTCCACCTACCACTAAAACAACCGGGTTCGAAAGATCCAAAAAGTCCATGTACTATTTAATTCGCTTATCGCTTTCAACCATACCGTCCTTCAAACGGATGATGCGATGCGCGTGCTGTGCAATGTCTTCTTCGTGGGTTACCAGGATCACCGTGTTTCCTTGAGCGTGGATCTCATCAAAAAGATGCATGATTTCCAGGGAGGTCTTTGAATCCAGGTTTCCGGTAGGCTCATCGGCCAAAATTATAGAAGGTCTGTTAACCAGTGCCCGGCCAACGGCTACACGTTGCCGCTGTCCTCCCGATAACTGATTAGGCCTATGGTCCATACGATCGGCAAGTCCTACATCGGTAAGTACCTCTTCCGCGCGTTTGGTTCGCTTTGCCTTGGAAGCCCCCGCATAGATCATAGGAAGTGCAACGTTCTCAAGGGCTGTAGTTCGGGGAAGCAGGTTAAACGTTTGAAACACAAAACCGATCTCCTTGTTTCTGATCTCGGCCAGTTCTCCGTCTGTCATATTACTCACATCTTTACCGTTCAGTTCATAAGAGCCGGAAGTCGCGGTATCAAGACAACCTAATAAGTTCATCAAGGTAGACTTACCGGAACCGGATGGTCCCATAAGTGCCACATATTCACCCCTTTCTATGTCCAGATCAATTCCCTTAAGTACTTTAACGACTTCTTGTCCTAATGGGAAATCTCGTTTTATATCCCGAATCTTAATTACTAAACTCATAAGCGGATGGCCGATTTTGCATTTGCAAGATAGTAGTTTTTACCATAAGACGCGGGGTGGTGCGGGTTGTTACAAACGAATTGTAAAATGCTCTTTTTGTTGCTCTTTTCTGAAGAAAACCAAACCCCAGAAAAAGGTGTCTATACTCACGGTAACCTTTGGATGCTCTGCGATTTCTTGCCATGCTTCGGTCATTCCCTGGCTCCAATAGATGTCATCAAAAATAATGACCGATTCGTTGTCCACATACTTTAAGAGAGCGTCAAAGTAGGCAAGGGTATTGTCCTTGTCGTGGTTTCCATCTACGTAAATAACGGTAAACGTTGCAAGATCGAGTGATGTAAAGAAGTCATTAAAGCTCTCATTGCGTACCCGAATATTTTTCAACTGAAATGCCCGAAACCCTTCTTTGGCCTTATTTGCGGTGTTTGGACATCCCTCAATGGTGATGAGCTGCCCGGCAGGATGACCCAGTGACATGGCAGCGGTAGCCAACCCCAACGATGTTCCCAGTTCCAGCATTAACTCAGGCTTCAGATACCGTGTTAACCGAAAGAGCAGACGTTGTCTCTTTCGCGATATACCGGCATTCTTTGCAATACCGGATACGTTACGGGTATTGGAGGAGAAGACCCGGGAACCACTACCCAAATCGGTAACTTCCAGTTTTTCGGTGCTTGACAGAAAAGTGTTCCGATGCGCTCGTAGCGCCTCGTATTCAGGATAAGCACTTTTGTCGTAAAAACATTTGGTGAGAAGGGCAAATACAAAAGGGGAGTGGACGCCGTGATGATTGGTCGAGCGTAAAAGAAACTTAATGTATGACTGAATTTGGTACAACATGGATACTCATCCTTCCATTTTTGTAGAGAGTTCAAACCAGCGTTCGGTCTTATCTTCTATAGCTTCATTGATCTCCTGTAGCTTAATCGATTGCCGGTCTATTTCTTCTCCGTCCCAACTACCTTCGGCAAAACCGTTCTCCACAACACTTTTCTGCTCCTCCAGCCTGGCGATCTCCCGCTCCAGTTTTTGGTATTCTTTCTGTTCCAGGTAGCTGAGTTTCGCTTTGGATTTTGACTCTTTCCATTCGGTTCGACCCTTGTTTTCAGCTGTTTCCAAAGGTTTTTCCCTGGGCGTACTGCTTTCATAAACCCGGTAATCCGTATAGTTGCCGGGGAAATCCTCAATAACTCCCTCTCCTTTGAAGACAAATAGGTGGTCAACGATCTTATCCATGAAGTAGCGGTCATGAGAAACCACGACCACACAACCGGGAAAGTCCAGCAGGAAATTTTCAAGTACGTTGAGTGTTACGATGTCAAGATCGTTGGTCGGCTCGTCCAGGATCAGAAAATTGGGATTTGTTATAAGAACCGTACACAAATAAAGCCGTTTCTGCTCTCCACCGCTTAGCTTTTCAACATAGTCATATTGCTTCTTGCGGTCGAACAAGAACCGTTCGAGGAGCTGTTGGGCTGAGATCTGCCTGCCTTTTTTCAAGGGAATATAATCTCCGAATTCCCGGACCACCTCAATCACTTTTTGACCTTCTTTGATACGGATTCCCTTTTGCGTATAGTAACCGAACTTGACGGTGTCACCAATCACTACTTTGCCGCTATCCGTGGTTTCCGAACCGGTAACTATATTCAGTAATGTCGATTTTCCGGTTCCGTTCTTACCAATGATTCCCAGGCGTTCGCCGCGCTGAAAGTTATAGTCAAATCGGTTGATGAGCACATTGTCCCCATACGCTTTGGAAATGCCATGGAGTTCTACCACTTTGGTCCCAAGGCGCTCCATATTGAGCTCCAGTTGCACCACGTGTTCTTTTCGGCGCTGATGTGCTTTCGATTTTATTTCGTAGAAATCATCAATGCGGGATTTGCTTTTGGAAGTTCGGGCCTTTGGTTGCCTTCGCATCCAGTCCAGTTCTTTCTTGAAAAGCTGTTTTGCCTTGGAAACTTCTGTTGCTTCATTTTCGAGACGGGCATCCCGCTTTTCGAGATAATAAGCGTAGTTCCCCTTATACGTATACAAAGAACCCTGGTCCAGTTCTGCGATCTCGTTACAAACTCGGTCTAAAAAGTAACGATCGTGCGTGACTATGAACAGGGTAAGATCTTCCTTTATAAAATAGGCTTCGAGCCATTCGATCATTTCCAGATCCAGGTGATTGGTGGGCTCATCCATGACCAATAGATCGGGCCGGGTGAGCACTGCATTCGCCAGTGCCAATCGCTTCTTTTGCCCTCCGCTGAGTGTGCCTACCTTTTGCGAGAGATCATCAAGTCTGAACTTAGACAGCACCTGCTTATACAGTGTTTCGAAATCCCATGCCTGGTGGGCATCCATAGCGTCAAAGGAAGCCTGGTAGGTTTCGGTGTCCTCCGGATTTTGGAGGGCCTTTTCGTAATTGGCAATAATCTCCAGAATGGGATTATCCGCAGCGAAGATGGTTTCTTCGATGGTAAGTTCCCCGTCCAATTGTGGACGCTGTGAGATAAAGGCCACATTGAGGTTTTTCCTGAAAACCACCTTTCCTTCATCGGGTTGATCGTCCCCGGAAAGAATATTCAGTAGCGAAGTTTTACCCGTACCATTCTTGGCGACAAAACCAATCTTTTGCCCTTGATTGATACCAAAGGAGATCCCCTGAAAAAGTACTCTTTCACCATAGGATTTTGCAATATTTTCAACGGAAAGGTAGTTCATAGCGATAACCGGGTACAAAGTAAGCGGTTTTGTGCCCGCCACAAAAATGTTTTATTATTTGACTTGTTACGCTATATTTGTTCACTAACAAGCTTACCTCTTATGAAATCTACGTATCTGTTGCTCTCCCTGCTCATAGCAGTATGCGTTTCTTCTTGTATCCCCACCAAGCGACTTACGTACCTCCAGGATTCAGAAACAAAAACGGATAGTATTATTTCTATTAAGAAGAAACAGGAGCCTTACAGGTTGCAGGTCAATGACCTATTGAGCATCCGGGTAAAAGCACTGGATAACGATCTTGTAAATATCTTCAATCCTATCGGTGAAGGTAATCCGAATGCCACAGGCGAAGAGCGACTTTACTATGATGGATTCGTAGTAGACCCACATGGAAATATCCGAATTCCTACCCTGGGGGAAATGCCGGTATTGGGGCTTACGGTTGAAGAGGTAAGAGAGAACATCGAAAAACGCCTGCTCACTGAATATTTCAAGGCGGAAGCCAATGTTTTTGTTACGGTCAAACTGGCCGGGATTCGGTACACCATTAACGGGGAAATACGAAGTCCGGGATCCAATATCATATACAGGGATGAGGTGAGTATTATGGAAGCGATTGCCAATAGCGGCGATATCTTAATTACCGGTGACAGGACGGATGTCATAATAATCAGGCAATACCCCTTAGGTCAAAAAGTGCATCACATTGACCTAACGACCATTAATGCACTTAATTCGCCCTACTATTACGTTAGGCCAAACGACCTTATCCTGATCAATCCGTTGCCTCAAAAGTCGGCAGGTACGGGTACTACGGGAATTTCATCTTTTACTACGATTTTAACCATCGTGACGGCACTAACCACCGCAATCTTGCTCTTCACCCGCCTATAATATGTACGAAGAACACGAAAATAATACGGCTAGCAACGAAAACACCTTCGATATTAAAGGGTTTCTCTTTAAACTCTTAGGACATTGGCCGTTATTTGTGATTTCACTCATTATAGCTTTCGGAATTGCCTATTATATCAATGTCCGAAAATTGCCCATTTACCAGGTACGGAATATGATCTCCATAAAGGATGATCAGAACCCGTTTTTCACATCCAATACCAGTCTTACGTTTAACTGGGGTGGGACGACCGATAAGGTAAACACGGCCTTAACTACCCTTAAATCGCGATCGCACAATGAGAAAGTGGTAGATCGTATGCGGGCCTACCTTAACTATTGGGTGGATGGAAAATATCAGCGTCTGGATGCCTATAAACGAACGCCTTTCTTTGTGGAAGTAGACACTTCCGAAGCACAGCTTCTGGGAGTTCCAATATCCATTGTTTTCAAGGATTCGGTGACTTTTGACCTTAGTTTAACCATCGAAGAAGCAGGGAACAGAGGGATGCAGGTGTTCAATACGGACAAGGAGATCGTTTCCAGGCATTTTGAGGCTCAGGAGTTTAGCAAAGAGTTTAAGATTGGCGAGAAAATTTCGCTTCCCTTCTTTACGGGAAGGCTATTACCCAATAAACATGTAGGAGTATCTGCCGGAAGGCCGTATTATATTAGTTTCTCAAACTTTGATGGAGCGGTAGCCCGCTATTTGGGTGTTAATGTGCAATCTGAACCTAAGGGATCCTCTATTTTGGTGCTTCGCCTCAATGGGACCAACAAAGCCAGGCTTGTCGACTATTTAAACAATTCGGTAGCGCAATTGAGTGATGATATGCTCGACAGGAAGAACTTGTTCGCTACCAAGACCATTGCATTTATTGACACCAGTCTCAGGCAAAAGTCAATTGAACTCGCCAATGTAGAGAACGAGTTGAATGATTTCAAGAATGAGAATGCCATTTTCGATCTCGATGTTGAAGGTAAACAGATCAATAATCGACTTACGCAGTTGGATCTTCAAAAGGATGCTGTGAACAGGGAATTGAACTACTACAATACTCTGGAAGATTACCTGATCAACCGAAAGGACTACAGGAAGGTGCCCGCCCCTTCAGTAGCGGGAATAACGGAAAGAAGCATTGGGGTGAGCGTTGCGAGTATCATTGATCTTGCCGAACGGCGCAATACATTACAGTATTCATATCAGGAAGGAGCTCCCGTATTTGCAGATATTGATCGTCAGATTGATGCGGTAAAGACCGTGCTGTTGGAGAACATCAAGTCCTCAAAGGGTCTTAAGAACCAGGAACTTCGATTTATAAATCGTGATATCGCCTCGCTGGAATCTGAACTACGTGGTTTGCCTAAGGAGCAACAGGAACTTCTCAAGATTGAACGTCGCCTAAATTTGAGTCAGGGAACGTACAACCTGTTCTTATCGAAGCGAAGTGAAGCCGGACTGGTTAAAGCAGCCAATGTGAGTGACGTACTCATTATCGATCCCGCCAAAGACACCGGTGGTGGTAAAGTAGGTCCTAATACGCAGCTCAACTACGTAATGGCTGCCTTGTTTGGGTTTTTGGTCCCTTTCATGTTCGTTTTTCTGAAGGCCTTCTTTGACAACCGGATCAAATCCCCGGCTGATATTGAGCGACTATCCAAGATTCCAATCATTGGAGCCATTGGAAAGATGCGCCTGGATGGAAATCTTGCTGTGATCACCAAGCCGAAGTCTTCGGTGGCCGAGTCCTTCCGTGCCATCCGTTCCAGCTTGCAATTCTTCTATAAAAAGCAAGGTATTGACGGCACGAAAACGCTGTTAATTACCTCATCGGTGAGTGGAGAGGGGAAGACGTTTACTTCGATCAATATTGCGTCCGTATTCGCACTTAGCGAAAAGAAAACGGTTTTGGTGGGACTTGATCTCAGAAAACCTAAGATATTTGGCGATTTCAATATTAGCAATACAACAGGTGTTGTTAATTACCTAATCAATGAGGCAACCCTCGATGATATTGTACAGCCTACCCATGTGAGTCATATGGATGTGATCGTTTCAGGTCCGATTCCGCCGAATCCATCCGAATTGTTAATGAGTGAGCGGATGGAACAACTTATTGACGAACTTAAGGACCGATACGACTATATCATTTTGGATTCCCCGCCTATAGGCCTGGTGTCCGATTCTCTTGAACTGGTGCGCTTTGCCGATGCTACGATTTATATGGTTCGGCAGAATTATACGCGAAAAGGTATGTTCGCTCTTATCAATGAAAAACACAGAACCGGAGAAGTACAGAATATAAGTTTTGTCCTAAATTTCTACGAGGAAAAGGCAAGGTACGGTTACGGCTATGGGTATGGCTATGGCTACGGTTATGGATATGGCTATGGCTACGGAAACTACGCCAATGGATATCATGAAGATGCCAGAAAGCCTACATTGTGGAAACGAATTCGGCGAATGATTAAAAGAAAGTAAGCGTTTTCGGGTTTACCTCGGGAATGAAGGTACTGGTTTTATGCTTACGAAACGACAACTAACTTACAAGCTAATTTTCGATCTGACGATTACAATATTAGTACTTCCATTTGTCATAATTCCGTTACTTTTGTTGCTTATTGGTGCTACTATCAGTACCGGACAGAACGGGCTCTTTAGTCAGCAGCGTATAGGCTATAAAGGCAGGGTATTCCGACTTTATAAGATCAGGTCCCTGAAAGGTTCGAATCATGCTGATATTGCTGAAATGAAGAAACACGAGACGGCCTTTGGCGGATGGTTGCGAAAGACAAAACTGGATGAGCTTCCTCAAATATTCAATGTGTTGAAGGGAGATATGAGTTGGGTGGGTCCGAGACCTGATGTTCCCGGATATGCCGACCAACTCAAAGGGGACGACCGGATTATTTTGTCGGTAAGACCCGGAATAACCGGTCCTGCGACGTTGAAGTATCGGAACGAGGACGACCTGCTTATGAAGCAGACCGATTCTCTTCTGTACAATGATGAGGTATTATGGCCGGACAAAGTAAAGATCAATAAAGAGTATATTAAGAATTGGAGCCTGGGAAAGGATGTCAGGTATCTTTGGAACTCGATTTTTTAACTGAAGAATATGAAAGAACATCCGATCATAGCGATCATCGGATTGGGTTATGTAGGACTTCCGCTATCCGTGGCCTTCGCACATAAGTACAAGGTTATAGGTTTCGATATCAATGAGCAGCGTATCGCAGAGTTGAAGAGCGGTGTTGATAAGACGCTGGAAGTCGCAGAAGACGAACTTAAAGAAGTACTCACCGGTGATTCCGGAGGATTGGTTGTTACCGGAGACCCCGGTGATATTGCAAATGCCGATGTCTACATAGTTACCGTGCCTACCCCGACAAACAAGCACAATCAACCGGTTTTAACTCCTCTGATCAAGGCCAGTGAAGCTGTTGGGAAGCTGCTTGGCCGGGGAAACATTGTTATCTATGAATCCACCGTATATCCTGGTGTAACCGAAGATATTTGCGTTCCTATTTTAGAGAAAGAATCAGGCCTGGTTTTCAATACCGATTTCTTCGCGGGCTATTCTCCTGAACGCATCAATCCGGGTGACAAGAAGCATACGGTGACGCAAATACTTAAAGTTACTTCGGGATCTACGCCGGAGGTGGCTACTTATATAGATAAATTATACGGCTCGATAATAACCGCAGGCACACATATGGCACCTTCTATAAAGGTTGCTGAAGCGGCTAAAGTGATCGAGAATTCGCAACGAGATATAAACATTGCCTTTGTTAATGAGCTTTCCAAGATATTCGGTTTGTTGGATATTGATACGGGTGATGTGTTGGAAGCCGCCGGAACCAAGTGGAACTTTTTGAAGTTCACTCCCGGACTGGTTGGAGGTCACTGCATAGGGGTGGATCCCTACTATCTGGCGCAAAAGGCCATTGAAGAGGGGTATACACCCGAGATCATTTTAGCAGGGCGCAGGATGAATGATGGTATGGGCCAGTATGTGGCGCATGAAGTGGTGCGGCTCATGATCCAAAAGGATGCGCGCATTAAAAACGGATCGGTACTTATCATGGGAATCACCTTCAAGGAGAATTGTCCGGATATACGCAATAGTAAGGTGATCGATGTAATTTCCGAATTACAGAAGTACAATCTCAATGTTGATGTGTACGATCCATGGGCCAGGCCAGACGAAGTGCAACAGGAGTTTGGGATCGATCTGGTGAATGATAAGTCACATTTGCGCATGAATTACGATGCCATAGTTCTGGCCGTTTCTCACGACCTTTTCCGTGATTTCGAAATTGAGAAGCACAAAGCATATCAATGTGTTGTGTTTGATGTAAAATCTTTTTTCCCCAAAGACCAGGTTGACGGTCGATTGTAATGTTTGAAACCCCATTTCATACCGAGGAACTTTCCAACTACCGATTTCTTGTCACAGGAGGTGGCGGTTTTATCGGTTCCAATTTGGTAGCCTATTTGCTAAAGCACGGTGCCGGTAAAGTGCGTGTGCTGGACAATTTTTCTACAGGCTCCCGACAGAATCTGAAAGAATTTGAAGATCACCCTGCCTTTGAATTGATGGAAGGAGATATTCGCGACCTCGATATATGTCGTTCGGCGATGCGTAATATCGATTATGTATCACACCAGGCAGCGCTTGGATCCGTGCCAAGATCCATAAACGATCCGGTTACCTCGAACGATGTCAATGTCTCCGGATTCCTGAATATGCTCGTAGCTCAAAATGAAACCGATAGCGTGAAACGTATGGTGTATGCAGCGTCGAGTTCGACCTACGGCGATAGTAAAGAGCTGCCGAAAGTTGAGAATAACATTGGCAAGCCCTTGTCACCCTATGCGGTAACGAAGCTTGTAAATGAGTTATATGCCGATGTCTTTCATAAAGCCTATGGAACCGAGACCATCGGGTTGCGCTATTTTAATGTCTTCGGCCCTAAGCAAAGCCCTAAAGGAGCGTATGCGGCGGTAATCCCTTTGTTTATGCAGGCCTTGAAAGACGGGGTGCCCCCAACGATACATGGAGATGGGGAACAGACCCGCGATTTCACTTATGTTGAAAACGCTGTTGAGGCCAACATTCGGGCTTTTTTCGCGGTGGAAAGTGCTGTGAATGAAGTGTTTAATATAGCCTATGGGGAACGCATAAGCTTAAATACCCTTTGGGAGACACTCCAGAAAGTCTCCGGAACCACCATAAAAGCCACCTACGGACCACCGCGTAAAGGAGATGTGCGCGATTCGCTGGCAGCGATTGCCAAAGCGAACGAATTACTTGGATATACCCCGCAGTTTTCGGTTGGGGATGGATTGCGCATCACCTGGGATAAATTTAACCGTGCATGAGCCAGGAAAAATGGTTATTTGAAATATCAGCCAAACACAAACTCATAGATCTCAATTTCAGAGAAATATGGAGGTATCGGGATTTGCTGATGCTTTTCGTGAAGCGGGATATAGTTACCGTCTACAAACAAACCATCCTGGGGCCGCTGTGGTTTTTTATTCAGCCGTTGTTTACTTCGGTTATATTTACCCTGGTCTTCAACAACATGGGGGGTATTTCGACGGGTGGAGCCCCTAGTTTCCTGTTCAACCTGGCCGGAATTACAGCCTGGAATTATTTCAGTAGTTGTTTAACGAACACGTCCAACACGTTTATTAAGAATCAGGGAATCTTCGGGAAAGTCTACTTTCCCAGGGTGATCATGCCGATGTCAGTAACTATTTCAAACCTGCTGAAGTTTGGGATCCAGTTGCTAATCTTTGCCGGTTTTTTCGCGTATTACAAGACAGGCAACCATGAATTTGGAATTAATGCCAATTTGCTGTTGTTCCCATTGTATGTGTTAATCATGGCACTTATGGGGCTTGGTTTGGGAATGATCATTTCCTCGGCAACTACAAAATACAGAGATCTTACAGTTATTGTGGGCTTTGGTGTACAGTTGCTAATGTATATGTCGGCGGTACCTTACCCCATTTCAGAAGCGAGAAGTAAGTTCCCGGAATGGGCATCAACCTTTGTTGAATACAATCCGTTGTCCCAGGTCATAGAAGGATTCCGCTATATGCTGCTGGACAATGGCACGTTTGAATGGTACAAATTGGGATATACGGCGGCGATTTCAGTAATCATCTTTTTATTGGGAATAATGGTTTTCAATAAGACAGAAAAAAGTTTTATAGATACGGTGTAATGAGCGATATAATTCTAAAAGTAGAGAACATATCGAAACAATACCGACTTGGTCTGGTAGGTACCGGCACGTTGAGTCACGATCTCAATCGTCTTTGGTATCGCATACGCGGTAAAGAAGATCCCTATTTAAAGATCGGGGACGAGAACAATCGCGAGAAGGAGGCTTCCAGTGATTACGTCTGGGCACTGCGCGATATAAGCTTTGAAGTAAAGCGCGGAGAAGTACTGGGAATTATAGGCAAGAACGGAGCGGGGAAATCTACACTGTTGAAAATACTGTCGAAAGTTACGGGACCCACTACCGGTGTCATTAAAAGTCGCGGGAGAATTGCCTCACTGCTTGAAGTTGGAACAGGCTTTCACCCCGAACTCACCGGAAAGGAAAACATCTATCTGAACGGGGCTATCCTCGGAATGACCAAAGCCGAGATCAGGGCCAAGATCGACGAGATTGTGGATTTCAGCGGCTGCGAGTTATACATAGACACTCCTGTAAAGCGCTACAGTAGTGGTATGCGTGTGCGTCTGGCATTTGCTGTAGCAGCACATTTGGAACCCGATATTCTGGTAGTGGATGAGGTCCTGGCAGTTGGAGACGCCAGTTTTCAGAAGAAAGCCGTAGGGAAAATGCAGGACATTAGTAAGGGAGCAGGACGCACAGTGTTATTCGTAAGTCATAATATGGCCTCGGTCAAGAAGTTGTGTACCAGAGCCATGGTGTTGGAACATGGTAAGGCAATTTACGAAGGTACCGCAGATGAGGCCGTGGATTTTTATCTCACTCGTGAGACCGAAAAAGCCAGTTTGAACTTACTGGAACGCACCGATCGAAAGGGAACGGGCGAAGTTCGTTTCTCGAAGGTAGAAATGCTGAATAGTAAAAATGAGCCTGTAGCCGAGGTGATGTCCAATATGCCGGTTACCTTTAGAATTCATATGGTCTTCAAGGAACCTTTCCCGGCAAACAGACTCACTTTTGGAGTGGTTATCTATGACGCGAATGACCATAAGATCGCTGATTTCTACACCGATGAGATGGGTGTTAAATTCGAAGAGATTAACGATTTTATCGATCTGGAGATTCCTAACCTTAGTCTGCGCGGAGGTTCGTATACCCTGGTGCTGGTTGTTCAGACGGCAAAAGATGTTTCCGTATCCCAAATTGATCTGGTTACCAACGCGTTTCAGTTTTCTGTGTTTGCAGGGGATTTCTGGAACACCGGAGGCCGCAACAGGGCGACAAATGTGGCGTTGATACCTGGGATATTTAAAAATTAGAAATGATCAAAAAGATATATTCGAAGATGAGTGGAAAGGGTGCGTCAAAAGTACTCTTCCCGGAAAATGAGAAGCTCCGATCTTTGTTTGGTTCGAGAGAGAAAGGATATATTTTGGGGACTTCTTCGTCCATTCTAAAATTTGATCTTACTGCACTTGAAAGTGACGCTCTCAAGATCACGGTTGGAAATTTTTACGAACATCCGGATATCGAAAAGATTAACCCTACCATTCATGTTTTTGCTTCATCACATGCGCCTATTACTTCAACTGTTTTAAGCAACTGGTGGAATCGTTGCGATAAGGTCTTGCCGGCTGGAATTCCTGTTTTGGTGGCCGACAAAGACCGTGGGGTAGCTCAGGAGTCTTTCCAAAAACGCGATGTATATTTTTACAGCTATGGCGGGAGCTTTCCGATAGACTTTACCCGTATGGTGATTTCTCCCTGGAGTGTATCAGTGCTAGTAGTACAGCTTGCATTATACCTTAAAACCAGGAATACCTATCTCCTTGGGGTAGACCACGACTGGAGGCATATCATTCCCTATCAGCATTTCTATTCCCACGAAGAACCGAGCCTGGAGTATTATTTATATCAGGAGGGTCTTATAAAATCACTAACACCACCTGATAAGGTTCATACTCCGCCTAAAAGTTCGTTGTACAAGTTTTACGACCTGTACCAGCAACATGAAGAATTGCGGGCATACGCCGAAAGTGAGGGACTCAACGTATACAATGGGGATGTAAGTTCAATTTTTGATGTCTACGATAGGAAAGACTATTCTCAAATTGCGAAAGAGTAACAATTCTGAAATGAAAAGACAGCTCAAGCGATTCATAAAAAAGACGATCTTACTCTTCGATAAAGACTTTTTCGACAGGGGCAAAGGTGGGCAGGCTATTAATTTTACCGATGCCAGTGAGTTGCTGGAGATCGGGTACGGACACCTTGAGAGCCTTCGAACCCGAAGCTGTATTAACGGTGATGGTGAGCAAATTCCCTGGTTCACCTATCCCTCCATTGAATATTTGGATCAGTTGGACCTATCCGAAAAAGTAATGTTGGAATGGGGTGCCGGTAATTCTTCCATTTATTTTTCGAAAAGGGTAAAAGAGATCGTATCCATTGAAAGTGACCGGGAGTGGTATGAAAAGATACGGGAAGATGCCATTGCCAATCAGGAGCTCTACTTCGCCGTTGAGGACTATGCGACCAAACCCAACACCTTAAATCGAAAGTTTGATATTATTCTGATTGATGGAATTAAGAGGGAAGAATGCGCCCAACAGGTGATGGGACTTATTAACAATAAGGGATTGATAATTTTAGATAACAGCGACCGATATCCCGACATTGCTTCGTATTTTAGGGATAACGGATATATTCAAGTTGATTTTCACGGTTTTGGCCCCATAAATAATTATACGTGGACGACCAGCGTGTTCCTGGATCGGGAAATCGATCTAAAACCAATTTCGCACCAGCCGGTGATCCCTATTGGAGGCGGTTACTAAGAGAACGGGTATGATCAAGAAATTCGGAAAAAGAGTACTTCGGAAAGTCGGAAAGCTTTTCGGGATGGGCGCTAAAGAAGCTCCTGCTCAACCTCGCTTCGGTGTCCGATCTTATGCCCAGGAAGGGGAGGACATGGTATTGTCCCGGTTCTTTGGTTTGAAGAAATCCGGATTTTACATAGATGTGGGGGCACATCACCCTATGCGTTTTTCGAATACCTATAAGTTTTATAAAGAAGGGTGGAACGGAATCAACATAGATGCTATGCCAGGGTCCATGACCATTTTTAACGAGCTCAGACCCCGAGATATAAATATCGAAGTTCCTATATCGGATACCTCAGAGGAGTTAATATTTTATTCCTTCAATGAACCGGCATTAAACACCTTTTCCAGCGAAGAAGCAAAGAAGAAAGACGGTCTTAGAAATTATAGAATCGTTGAAGAAATACCGTTGGTGACAAAACCGCTTTGGGAGGTTCTTGATAAATACCTGCCTGATAATCAAGAAATTGATTTTCTTACTGTTGATGTGGAAGGGCTTGATTTAAAGGTGCTGCGATCCAATAATTGGGAAAAATACAGACCTGAGTTTGTTGTTGTTGAAGATTTGGTAAAGCAGTCGCTTGAGGAATTTATGACGAATAGCGAGTTGTTTGACTTTATGAAGGAGAACGGTTATGAATTAATGGGTAAAACATTTAATACCTTGTTCTTTAAAAATACCGCTGTCTAATGACTCTAGCGCCCATCATACTTTTTACATACAACCGACCCTGGCATACAGAGCAGACATTGCTTGCCCTGGAAAAGAATGAGTTGGCGTCTCAATCCAGTCTTTTTGTGTATTCAGACGGCCCTAAGGAAAATGCTTCGGATGAAGATGTCCACAAGGTTGAAGAAGTGCGTGAGCTGGTCGAAAAAAGGAATTGGTGTAAGGAAGTCACTTTGGTGGCCAGAGAAAAGAATGTGGGCCTTGCGCACAATGTTATTAATGGTATTACCGAAGTCATCAACGAATACGGTCGGGTTATCGTTTTGGAAGATGACATTATTACCAGTAGGTATTTTTTGAATTATATGAACGATGCCCTGGAGGTCTATGAGCATCACGAGAAAGTTTTCGGAGCCACGGGATACACCTACCCAAATAAATTGAATATTTCAGAGGAGAGCTTTTTTCTGCCGGTTGCCTGTTCCTGGAGTTATGCGACCTGGAAAGACAGGTGGAATCGAATAAACTGGAATGTAGACGAACTCCTGCAGAGGATAGAAGGAAAGAAGGATCAGTTTAATTTTGGCGGATATGGTTTTTTTGAAATGCTAAGAAACAATTCGCTCAAAAAGAACGATTCCTGGGCGGTCCGTTTCTATGCCTGGATGTTCCTGGAAGAAAAGTGGTTTTTGTTTCCCAGGACTTCGCTGGTAGAGAACATCGGTTTTGACGATTCGGGTACGCATTGTACAGATGACGATTACTTCTCGAAGGTAAAGCCGGAGGACTACAATATTGCCGTGCGCGAACTTCCAATGGAGCTACCGGAAGAACTTCATTTGTATAAAACGAACTTCTTTTCGGGCGATAGCGGTCGCGCCAATACATCGGATAAAACGAAGACCATGTCGCGCGTTATTCGGAAATTCAATAAATTTTTTAACATTACACCTAACAAATAGCCAATCTATATGGGATTTTCCGATAATGAAAAATTATTGATTCAGGGCGGTCAGATCTTATCTCGACTGGCTCAGAATGATATGCCCGTTCAGCCGTTTTCAAAGGTCGAGTTCCAGGTATTTTCGCAGTGGGGAGATGATGGAATAATTCAGTATTTGATAAACTATTTGGATATTGAGACCAAAGTCTTTATCGAATTTGGAGTGCAGGATTACAAAGAATCCAATACGCGATTTTTATTGATTAATAATAACTGGAGCGGTCT
>CAZTLE010000076.1:0-17624 GCA_964614415.1 uncultured Aureitalea sp.
GCCGTCGTCACTTTGCTCATGATCTCTTACATGCTTTCCGACAATTGGACGAACGACGATGAGAGGATCACAAACACCAATAGCAAGGAACTCAGGGAAGATGCCGAATTCGCATTGCTGCTACTTTCCTCCAAACTCAATGAAGGCAGCAATTTCTTTACACTTAAAAACAATGAAAATGACCAGTAAGAAAAGTAAAATAATAATTCGTGCTAAGCGAGTTCTAATCGCCTTGTTGTTCTTTGTAACACTTCAGCTATCAGCACAAAACAATGCGGTCGCAAAGCATTTTGACGATTTTATCGCAAAACACAGTGTTAAGATCAGCTATGTAAGTCAGGATATGTTCAACACCATCATGAAAAAGAACGAGGACGAATACGAAAAGGAGTTGACTGACGTCATGCGGTCTCTGTCATCCCTCCATGTGGTCACTTCCTACAAGAAAAACCCGGATAGACAATACAACGAGGCCATGAAGGTCATGCGAAAAACCGACTACGAATTGCTATTCACCAAAGAGGATCAGGTAGATAAGTTCAGTCTTTTCATCAAGAAAAAAAGAAATAAAATCAACGAAATGGTCCTTGTAGCCCGTGACCACGTCGACTTTGTGATATTGGATATTACCGGAGATATAGACTTGAACAGTATCGTGTATCTGGGAGAGGCCCTGCATTTTCAGGGAAGTGAGTTCCTTGACCAAATGAACCTGAGCGAAGCCGAACTCAGAAAACTACACATCGACTGATAAAACATCCTTACGTTATGAAAATCAACTATGCCTGGTTAATTATTCCGGTGTTGCTACTATTGCTAAAGGTAGATCTTGCGCAGGGTCAAATTCGAGGTTCCGTATATGATATTGACGATTCCCCGATCGAGTTTGCCAATGTTCTTGTCATCAAATACAGAGACTCGAGTTTGGTGAAAGCCCAACTATCTGATCCCGGCGGTGGATTTGCCTTTGAGGGTATTAGTGCCGACTCCCTCCGTGTAGTGATTTCACATTTGTCCTACAACACCTGGGAAAGCTCCCTGCTTGTACGAGCTGACCTCCCCCTCGATCTGGGAAAGATCAAATTGGACCGCTCGGAAAACGCGCTTGGCGAAGTCACTATAACTGCGGAAAAGCCCTTTATGGAGATGAGGCCTGATAAATTGGTCGTGAACATCAATAAGGACGGGCAGTTTCTTGGAAACAGCGCCTTTGAGATCATGGAAAAACTTCCGGGCTTATCGGTAGACTTCCTAAGTGGTCGTATCAATATTCAAGGGAAGCAAGGCAGTACGGTACTTATAAACGGGAGAGCGACGAACTTATCGCCCGAAGATATTGCAGTTCTATTGAGAAGCACCACTTCCGAAGAGATTGAACAGGTAGAAATAATCACCAATCCATCCGCCAAATACGATGCCGCAGGAACTGCAGGTGTTATCAACATCATTCTTCGGAAGAATGAAAAAGAAGGGTTAAACGGAAGTGCGAGGGCGAATATTCAGCAGGGTATCTATTTTAAATATGGAACGGGACTAAGTCTGAACTACCGCAGAAAAAAGTGGAATGTCTACGGATCTTATAATATTCAGGACAGGAAAGACTTCACCAACATAACTTATGATCAAAGTTTCGGACAGGCGGAGTCGGTTCTGATCTCCCGTCAGGAAAGCAACCGTATTTTCAATGTAGTTCCTCAAAACTTTTCCCTGGGTATTGATTTCAACGCTACCGACAATCTGGATATTAACTTCCTCTTTAATGGAGCAGCCACCAACTTTAACAGCCCTCAGAAAAACCTAACTACATTCTCAAACTTGCAAGGAGACGTGGAATCATCGGCTTTTACACGTTCAATGGTTGATAATCTGAATAACAACTATTCCTTCAACCTCAATGTCGTAAAAGTAAATGATGACAAAAGCTCCCGGTTGAGCCTAAATCTGGACTACACGCTATACGACCGGGACAACGATCAATTCTTTACTACTGAATTTTTTGACGAGAACGGGAGTCCTACGGGAGAATTAAATCAGCTGCGAATTGAGATCCCATCGAACATCGATATCTGGTCCGTACAGGGAGATTATTCGAAGACCTTTGAAAACAACTCAGCTATTGAAGTCGGCGGAAAGTGGAGCAATGTGGTCAACGACAACTTTCCGAAGTTCTTCAATGTGGATCAGGGTACCGAAACCCTGGACACAGATCTAACCAATCATTTTGTCTATGACGAAACGATTTCTGCTCTGTATGCCGATTATTCAAAAGAATTTACCGGCTCAAGTCTAAAAGTAGGGCTGCGCATGGAAAATACTGTCGGGATTGGAGATCAGAAAATAACCAATGAACGATTCAAACGAACGTATCTGGAGTTTTTCCCCACCGTGTTTTTCCAAACAGATATCTCGGAAAACCACGCCATGTCGTTTGCTTACGGAAGAAGGATCGACAGGCCATCTTATAATGACCTCAATCCCTATCGATTGTTCTTAGACCAGTTTAGTCTGTGGGAGGGGAACCCAATGTTAGGACCCCAATTCACTAGTAATTTTGAAGTTTCTCATCAATACAAGCGCAATCTTGTTAGTAAGCTGTCCTATACGAGAACCAGGGATGTCATTAGTGATATCATCTTACAAAATGATGACACCCAGGTCACTACTCAGACCAAAAGGAATCTCAATACCTTTTCACAGCTAAACTTGTCTTTGTCGGCGTCATTTAAGCCTTTCGACTGGTGGAACAGCAATGCATCGGGCTCCATTTTCAACAATCAATATGAGGGCGTATATCTGGAGGAAGACTTTGAACTTGATCGATTGGGCTTCTTGATTAGCAATAACAATACGTTCAAGATATCTCCTCAAATTAACGCCAATCTCAACCTGAGATATAACTCCGAAGCCTTAACCGGCATTGAAGAATCTCTTTCCAGTTACAGTATCAGTACCGGAGTCACCAGAACATCTGAAGATAAACGTACCTCCATCAGAGTAAGTATTTCAGACATATTTTATGGCAGAAGGGGCGGCGGAGTGACCCTCATCAATAGTTTGGACAGAAGATCATTGGTGCGGTTTGACAGCAGGGTCCTACGCCTGAGCTTCACCTACAACTTTGGGAAGAATACGGTGCCCCGTGCCAAGCGAAGGAGAAGCGCCATAGATGAAGAGAAGAACCGAACCTTTTAAAAACACAATAAACTACACACTATGAAAATTGCAAAACCCGGAACATTTGTTCTATTGTTTGCCCTGCTATTCACTGCGATCAGTGCAGGCCAAAGTAAGGTGTCCACATCCGGAAACGTAAAGATATTTTCCCTCCTGGATGAATATATAGACGGTGAGTGTAAAACGGTCACAAGTACTATCGATTTGAGCCAGAAAACCATTGCAGTATCGGTATCGGTGAAAGGCTTCAAGTTTGAAAAAGCCGTAATGCAGAAGAAATTCAACAATGAAGAAAATATGAATACGGCCGTCTATCCGAAAGCCAAGTTCGTAGGAAAGATCATTTCAGAAAAAGGTCTGGAAACCGTTGGAGCACATAAAGTCGAAATTGACGGTGAGATGACCATCAAAGGAGTAACAAATAAGGTAAAAACCAATGCAATTATTGTTGTAAACAAGGACGACACTGTAGGACTTGACACCGAATTCATGTTGAACGGTTTGGATTATGACCTCACATTGAAATATGTCAAGGAAATGCGGATTACGGTCGATTTGAGTTATTAAGTTGAGAAGGAGATCAAAAATTATTATTGGCATACTGGCAGGGCTTGCCCTTGTCACACTACTCTTCGTCCTTGCCTATGTTAATCAGCCACATATCGACGTCTCCAGAGCGAGAGCAGATGTAGAGATTAACATTAAACCCTTTATCGATGAGTTTTTGAACACCCCGGCTATAGCAAATGACAGATATTTTGAAACCGGGAGTTCTTTAATCATCATTTTGGAAGGAACTGTTTCCTGGATCGAAGCAGATGAAGCCAATGAAGTAACAATGGCACTGAAAGAGCCTCATCTGCCGGCAGGCATGAGGTGTTTGTTTAGGGAGTCCGGTGATTTGCCATACCTATATCCTGGTGATAAAGTTCGGGTAAAAGGCATTCTGATTTCCGGCCCCGCATATGATGAAGATTTGAAACTATATGAGGATGGATATCTCCAGGACTGCTTGATTATTGATTAGGACACCAACAAAAAACATTTCCAATGACAACTCTACACAAACTGAGATTCCTGATAATCCTTGTTCTCGCAACAATAACACACTCCTTCTCACAATCCAGAGGTATGACGGTAGAAGATCTGTTTAGGATCGAGGACTTTTCTGAGGTGGCGATAGACCCTTCCGGAAAATACGTCGCATATGTCATTAAAAGGTCCAAACAGCCAAACGAGTATTATCAAAGAGACTACTTAGACCACAACGGGCGGGCCGATATTTGGTTATACGATATAGAAAACGACAACACCTTCAACCTAACCAAAGGAAAAGAGAAGGCCGAAGGTTTTTGGAATCCGGTCTGGTCTCCCGATGGTAACTACCTTGCCATGGTAAGTACGCAAGGAAATGACAATGTGAGGGTGCTCGTTTGGGAAACCGGAACCGACATCCTAAAAAGGGTTTCAGACTTCGGGCTAAATACACGCACAAAAGCTTATGGCAAAAGCACTCCTTCCCGGTTTATGGACCCTTTGATTTGGGTAAGCAACGAAGAACTGGTTTTTCAGATCCTGGGAGCCGGCCAGGTCAGTTTTAACTTCGAACTAAAGAACCGTGCGCAGCGAAAAGTGCTGGAAACATGGCCAAAGGCAGAAAGAGGATATGAGGTCACCTCACATACAATAGAAAGTGGCATCCCTATCGGGGCCGATGTGTTTAAAAAAGGCCGGGTCATTAAGGTAAACATACGGGAGAACAGCACCGATACCCTGGCTAAAGGGTATTTCTACCATTTGATTTCTAACAAAGAAAAGAACCAACTCCTTATGCAGAAAAAGGAGCAATTGAAGGTTCCCGGGATTGATAAGAAGCTGGCGTATGGGGCACTGGACGATCTGAAATTGGGCATCGGGGACCTAAAGACTATGAGAACCCATTGGCTAAACATCGACGGGCCACGGTCAATCTCATCCCACAAATGGTCCCCAAGCGGGAGCTATATTGCCATCAAAAAACAAGCTGACAATGAAGACTCCGGTTATGTGATTTACAATTTGAGATCGGGAAAGAACATCGATATGAATGCGGTTCGCGTTTGGTGGTTGGAAAATGACATATTGTTGGTTCAGGACGCATCTGAATCCCTGGTCAGATATGATCCGGATTCAGGTAAGCCGATGAAAAAATACAACCTGAACGCTCCGGACAAAGTGTATGTGCTCGATGAAAACAAGACTCTCTTTTTAAGCAATAAGGCGTTTCATGTGTTTAACCCCAAAAGAGGCACTTTACGCAGGCTCACCCCGAAACAATTTGAGATTCAAAGAGTTCTTTCATCTGCCACTAATGGAAGCTTTTTGGTCATAGGCAGAAACAACGATGACCCCTATAAATACTATACTGTAGATGTCAAAAACCTCAACGCTGTTGCCCGCGTAAACAGGGTTGTACCCCCGGAGGATGGTCTGGTGTATTCAGCCTTCGATACTCGAAATAAGATTGGTGTGTATCGTCAAAGAAACGATCAGGGAACTTTTTTATGGCTAAGTAAGAATGGAACGTTTACAAAGATCAAAGCCATAAACACCTTCGTTTCCCAAATTGACCCGGGCAAGAATGAGATCATGGAGTATGTTGGAGCCGACGGGAATAAATTGAAAGCCATTGTACATTATCCTTCCAATTACAATCCGAACAAAAAGTACCCTGTGGTAGTTTGGGTGTATATGGGCTCAACAGTAAATACTCCTAACAGCTGGCTGTTAAACAAGCAAAAGTCCATTTATATAAACCTATTACCTCTTGCAGAACAGGGGTATATACTATTAATCCCCAGCATGCCTAATAGCGATAGTAAATACGCAAAGGATGATTACATGGAAATGCATAAAGGAGTGCTGCCCGCTGTTAATGCCTTAATAGAAAGAGACAATGTAGATGAGGAAAGAATTGCGATTGGAGGACAAAGCTATGGTGGATATTCCGTCTTTAGTCTGCTGACGCAAACGAACAGATTCAAAACCGCCTTCTCCCTTTCCGGACCTACCGACCTGCTTTCCCTCTACGGAAAAACCGATGTCAGATTTCGCTATGCCGACCTGCCCTATGAACATACTTTTAATCCCAGATCTCTTGAAACCGGACAGGAATCCATCGGAGGAACACCCTGGACACTAACATGGAAGTACTTGAGGAATAGCCCTTACTATTATGCAGATAGAATAGAAACGCCAGTTTTGATCATACAGGGAGATCTCGATTTTGTGCCTATCGAACAAGGAGAATCAATATTCATGGCGCTCTACAGGCAAGGCAAAAGAGCAAGATTCGTAAGGTACTGGGGTGAAGGCCATGAATTCATGTCTCCTGCAAATATTACCGATATGTGGCAGCACATCTTTACCTGGCTCGAAGAATCTATGGATTAACGAATCAGAACTATCGTTCGGGATGTATTTAATGTTCCACTTTCTCTTCGACTTTGTTCGATTTGAAAATCAATCCGTTCGATCAAACACATAACGGTTGTTATAGGTAAATTCAACCATTGTCCCCTGATCATCTTTCTTGAAGGCGAGATAATCCCCATCGTTTATCTCTCTGAATTCGTGGTCGCTTACCGGATAAAATGTGAGTACTTCCCCGGTTATCTTATCGGTAACTATTAGTTTTCTATCCTTTGTATTTATCTCAACCAGATAATCACCAACGCCGGGAACCTGCTCGTTCATTTTAAAGTTTCCGGTAAAACTTCGTAAGGCTTCTTCTGACAGGTCAATCGTTTTTATAATTTCAGGCTTTGCCATATCCCACCCGTAATAATCGGACACCGCTCGAATTACTTCTCCCATTAACGAGGTGCCGTTATCGGCATTGGTCATCACTATTACACCGTGCCCCTGATACGCAAAGGCCGCCATATTATTACTGAATCCGGCATTCTTACCTCCGTGCCCGAACATCAAAGAATCGCCTTCTTTGCGTAAGGAGGGTCCTAATCCCCAGTCTCTTTCGTGCTTCGTAAGCATCTTCTCTATGGTTTGTCTGGACAGTACTCCATCTTCCTTGCCGGACATGATCTGTTGTACTTCCATGCAGTACTTAGCCAGATCTATAGGTGTTGTCCATAAACCAGCCGCGGCTTGCTCGGGGTAGTTGTTCCAGAGGCCTTCAATGAGGTTTCCTTCGTGATCATAGGCCGCACTCGCCTGATCGTGCCATTTCGCAGACAAAGGTTGTTCAAAAGTGCTGTTCGACATTCCCATGGCTGGAAGAATGTACCTGGCGGAATAGTCGGCCAGTGTCATTCCGGAGATATCTTCTACTACTTTTTCCATAATCGTATATCCTCCACCTGAGTAGCGCCAGTTCGTTCCAGGTTCGGTATCTACGGTAATTACGTCGGTATTTCCTTTACCATTCAGGACCTCAACATCCGAAGGGAAGTTATCTGTTTGCTTATATCCCGGAAATCCATGGACTGTGGTACCGGCCGTATGTGTTAGTAATCTGCGCAGTGTAACTTTTTCGGTTTCGGTAAACTCAGTCTCGGGAACTTTCCAATCGGTCAAATACGTATTGACGTCGACATCAAGATCGGCTTTGCCCTCATCCACCAACTTCAGGATCGCCAATGCCGCAACCGGCTTGCTTATGGAACCTGCCTGGAACAGTGTATTCGTGTCCACCATAGTGCCCGATTCGCTATTGGCAACTCCGTACCCCCTGGCCCAACGTATTTTCCCATCTTTAAATACGGCAACGCTCACTCCCGGTACGTTGAGTGTCTTCATCCTATCGTCGAGTTTCATTGCGGGAATCTCCTCACCTGCCAGCACGATTCTGGGAACCAGGCTGTTCTCGATCGTCTGAATCTCCGTGTTGAGTTCTTTGCTTTCTATTGCCTGCTGGGCGTAAAATATTGTGGTAGTAAGAACTAGAAATACTGATAGGACCTGTTTCATGGTTTTAACTTTTAAGGAATGGATTGAGAAAACATCTCAATTAAGATAACGAATAATCCCGGCCTTCGTTACATTAGAACACGCGTAACTTTTAATTCGGGTTGAATTCTGTTTGGAAATGGGAGAACGGAATTTGAATTTGCTCTCCATAAAATCGTAACTGGAAAAACCACCTTGTCGATAATTTCGATAACTTCGTAATCCCAGACCAGCTAATATTCATTACTCTTATACCCGTATTATTCAATGGATAAAGCTTCACTTACTATTGTTATCGCCGATGATCATCCCATGCTGTTAAAAGGATTATACGAAGAACTTATGAGCAATGGATACAATGTAATTGGGCAGGCTGCCGACGGAATGAAGGCATTTGAATTAATTCTTACAGAGAAGCCCGATCTGGCCATATTGGATATAGACATGCCCGTGCTGTCGGGATTTGAAGTCATCAAAATGGCCAAGGAAAAAGAAGTCTCTACAAAGTTTATCGTACTTTCTTTTCACAAGGAAGCCGAATACATCACCCAGGCGCGAACCCTTAATATTGATGGGTATCTTCTAAAGGAAGATTCCTTTTTTGAGATTGAACGTTGCATCGACAGCGTATCACAAGGGACTCCGTACTTCAGTCAGTCCTTCCAGACCGAAGCTCTGAAAAGCGCCAGTACGGAATTAAGAAAACTCTCGATCCTAACACCCTCCGAACTGACTATTTTGAAAATGGTCGCTCAACAATTCTCTACTACTTCTATTGCCGAAAAGCTCTCTGTATCGCCCAGAACTATAGAGAAGCATCGAAGTAATATTATTATTAAGCTCGAAATAAAGACCGGCACCAATGCTCTGACCAATTGGGCCATTACCAATAAAAAAACCATCATGGAAATGTGAAACAACCTCAGGGAACACACTTTGTGCTGCATTATTCAGGAAACACTCAATAACATTTTAAGTATGCCGAAGCAAAAGAAGTTTCGGTATCGATCGAAAAACAAGATGATCATATTGAAGTGAGTATTAAGGACAATGGAATAGGTTTCAATCTTACTAAAAAAACTTGATTCAATAGGCAATCTGGGTATGAGGACGCTTCTGGAGCGTTCGAGAATCATAGGTTCCAACCTGAACATAAATCGCACCGAAGGCCGGGGTACCTAAACAACGCTCACAATACCCGTGTAGTCTTGCTATGGAAACACGGCAGTGCGGAACGCTAAGAAACGTAAACGAGCTACGTAATCCTGCGTAAAAATTACGTGCCACTACTTATTGTCAATGCCCAAAGCCTTTACTACGTTAGCCAAAATACCCAGTCCGTGAATCTAGGTCCTATTCTTATTGCCCACAGTGATGTGATATACTGCACATCAATTCGTTCGGAGTTACTACGAAACGGATATCAGGTTTCCATCCCTATCGCAAATGAATATGCCGCGCTGGGATACCTCATAAAATACAAGCCCAGGCTGGCCATCCTGGAAGCGTCGTTCGCTACTATAATGAAAACCGATATTGAGAACTGGAGTCGTTCCGAATACGTGCAAACTCAATTTATACTTGTAGAAGATTATGCCCAAAAGGACATACCAGACCCTTATTGTTTCGTCTATAAAGAGGATTCTCCTTCTACTATTTTGAATCACGTCAATACTATTAATAGCGCACATAATCCCTAAAACTTTCAATTACGTAATACTACGTATTTAATACGTATTCGTTCTTATGGTTTCACCTACTCCTCTAAGATAACTTAGCATACTATAATAAGGTTCTAAAACGGAGTACATCGGGCTATTGAAAGCCTGGCCGATAAAAGACATAAAGGCTTTAGGTATACTCCATCGATAGTTTTTGTGAATTGTTTAATAACCGAACCATATCCTGCGTCAATCCAACCGATTACGCCATCTATTAAAGGTAAATTAAGGTTACTAGGTAAATAGACTAGGGTATTGATTGGTCGAAGAGGCGCAGGTTCTGTTTCGAAAAGTGGTTTTAGAGTGGGGGAGCAACAAACCGATAATACCACGTGAATTTTCATAGACTGCGATCTTGTATCGCTGGTCTGGGTAGGAAATCATCCCCTGGTCTGGGGTCAGGGGAGGTTTCCAAATCGATTTGAAGCCACTATCTCGAAATAACACAGTATGTCGATGTATCATCTTTTTATTCGGAAGAAAAACAACAAAGTATGGAAGTATTTTGCTTGTAAATTGCGCGGGCATTCTTTAAAAAGAATTTCAAACGGAAGTATCTATACCGAGGAATTGGAATGCTCAACCTGTAAAAGGAAATTCACAACAGACGGGTACGGAAGAGTTGTTAAGTACACCGAATACTGGGAGGAAAATCACGCTTTCTTCCGGCAGTACCTGAAAGAGCACAGTGGTATCAAAAGAGATTATCAGAACCCTTGATTATGGGGTAGTCAACCGGGAGGTATTTAGCTCGTACCTCTATTTACTTTAATTGATCAATTTTTCTCATAGAATTGAGCTATTTGAATTCCTCCGATGTGAAATTCATCGGGGGAATTCTCTTTATACGCCCGCATGCTACGTGGTACTACGTACTTAATACGTGGTGGTTCTTATTTCCAGGCTTTTCGGCCCATAGTAGCTTGCACATAACTAAAAATATCAATAAAAAGATCATGAAAAAAAATCCCCTATCCTCAGGAATACTTGTGTTTTGTCTATTGTGTACATCAACACTGCTCGGACAGGTTCAACAAGTTCAAAATGAAACCCAGACTTCAACTCCCTACACACCACGCTATGCGGAGGAAGTCGATATCGAAAAGGTAAGACTTGAAAAAATAGAGACCGAAAGAACAAATCGGTCAACCACATTTGTCGTAACTAAAGTTGAAGATACCAATGACTTTGTTTGTGATGCCGATTGCTCGCTTCGAGAAGCAGTTTATGCGAGTAGCAATACCGCTGGAAACGACATCATCACCTTCTCTTCTCTATTTGACACCCCACAGACCATTATCCTAACTCTTGGGCAAATTGAATTTGGGGGGCCTGGTGGCATAGGTGGTAATCACATAGTGAATGGTCCTGGTGAGGACCTATTGACCATAGATGCCCAAAATAACAGCCGCATATTCTATTTGGGTTTTGCCCACATGACATTGGAATTGACAGACATGAGTCTGATCAATGCAAATTCCGCCAGTAGTAATCCTTATGGCAACTATGGAGGTGCTATCCTAAACCTGGGAGTCGCTGGTAGCGGCCAGAAGGATATGACATTGAGAAACGTAACCATCCGGAATTCCAGGACGGCTTTTGGCGGCGGCATGTCCGGATTGCGTTCACACTGGCTGCTCGAAAATGTGACCTTTGACGGCAATTACGGCAATAGCTGGGGTTCTGCTTTCGAAAGCGAAGGCGGTAATGTCATCATGAACAATTGTGCGGTGATTAACAGCACAGGTTCAGATGCTATCAAGCCCTTTGCTTCGAGTTTTGTTCAATTGGATGCATTCCTTACGGCCAACAATACTACTTTCAGCGGCAATAACTCATTTAGGCCTGCCTCTGTGATACTAGCAACCGGAGCGAGTAACACAGCCCATGTAAACCTCAACAGTTGCACCATTACCAACAATACCTCAACCAATGCGGCTATCGTGTACAGCGGTAATGCTATCATTGAGAGCCATAACTCCATTATTTCAGGTAACCAAAATAATAACGGATTCTCCGATATCAATGGTGGTAATCTGGTTAGTGGCAGCAGCTACAATCTTATTGGTGTCGGAGGAGGACTTACCAACAATGTCGATAATAACATAGTGGGTATAGACGATCCGGTATTGGACGCTTTAACCAATAATGGCGGCACTACCTCATATCATCACGTACCCTCCAATTCTTCCAGTCCGGCATACAACGCTGGAGATTCCTCCTCATTGACGACTGATCAGCTAGGGAATCCCAGAGGTGTTTATGGAGCCGATGACATAGGGGCCATAGAAGTACAACAAATAGATCTGGAAGTAAATGCCATAGCTTATTTAGAAGGTCCTTCATCAGACCCATTTGTCAATGAAGAAAGTCTAATGCGCGATAATCTGAGAACCGGATCGCTAATCCCAACTACCTCTCCATACACAGATAACTTAACATGTGATGCTTCGGTGTTCATCCCTACGGGAGTAGATGCGATTGTGGATTGGGTATGGGTAGAGCTGAGAAATCCTGTTGATAACACCATCGTCATTAGCTCCCGGTCGGCCTTACTACAGCGCGACGGAGATATTGTAGATGTAGATGGAGTTTCAGCAGTTACTTTCACTGATACTCCACCGGATAATTACTATGTAGTTGTGAATCATCGTAACCACTTGGGAATCATCTCTGCAGCCACTTTCGCTCTTACCGATTTGAATTCCACTTCGATTGATCTTGCTTCCAGTTCCGGAAGTGTAGGCGGAGGTACTGCAGGAGTGGTCCTGCTTGGCAATGGCAAATATGCAATGTACGGAGGAGATTATGATGAAAACGGTCAAATTCTCAATACCGATATCCAAAGCGCAATCCTGGTAACGGGAACTGCCGGCTATGACCATGCAGATTGTGACATGAACGGTCAGATCCTCAACACAGATATTCAACTTATTATGACACCGAATGCCGGTAAGGGACAACAGTTCTAGGCGGATAATCATTTTACCAGCCCACCGGTCTTACAGGACTATCGGGAGAAGTAACCTAATTAATAGAATCACATGAAATCAATATATACAGCCTTTGCGCTTTTAATTTCAGTAGTGGCATTCGGTCAAAACATTACGCTGTCCCTTGAGAATGCCCAAATAACCAATGACGGATCAAACGCCTTCTATGAAGTCGATGTGATGATCTCCGCAGACCAGAACTACACCCAGGGTACAGGGCAGTTCTTCATCGATTACAATACCGCGGCCTTTGGTCCCAGTATTTTCGCTAACAATGGTATTACCTACGAACGTCCTACAAATTCCATCCTGGGTAGTCAATCATTCACGGTAGACAACTATAGTACTTTTATTGTCAATGACAATACGGCATCAACAGTTTCCCTGCTCTGGCAACAGTTCTGGAGTGCCGGAACCATAGGCACTAATGTTACAAATACCCCAAGTTTACTGGTTCACATAAAAATGGAACTCGTTAGTACCCTGGTAGACCCGGGGGTGTGTCTTAATACCACAGATCCTTTTGATGATCAGTTCTTTACCGCATGCGGCCCCTTTACGCCTTCACCGGCGGGGGCGGATTGTATCAACTCACCCGGAACGCAACTTTTAAACTATACCCCGGACTGTACCAACGCAGGAATTGATGTTTGTTCCGGAACCACAACAACATGGAACGGCACTGCCTGGGACAACGGTACTCCCGATTCCACAATGAGCGTTGTCATTTCGGGTAACTATGATTCCTCAACCAATGGCAACCTTGAAGGATGTGAATTAACCATTCAAAGTTCAGCCACGGTAACTGTGCAGGCCGGTGGTTACCTGAATATCCAAAACCACATTACTGTAGACGGTAGTTTGATTGTTCAACATCAAGGATCTGTCGTCCAGGTAAGTGATCTGGCGACAGTGACTAACAATGGGACTATCAATGTTAACATGACCACTCCTGTTCTTCAGACCAGGGATTTCATGGTTATGGGTAGCCCAATGACGGCTGAAACCCGCACCGGGGTTTATAACTCGGCATTTCTGGTGTTGCAACATACGCCTTCAAACTTCATCCCGCATCCCGGAGTTCCGGCAGGAGGAACGAATTTTGCGGATGACAATGGCGACTTTTGGAGCCAATTTGCCACCGGGCCCATCAATGTCGGTGAAGGTTATATTGTAAGGCCGCAAAGTTCTTATACGGATCCCGCTAATACCACCTATAGTTTCACGCACAGTACGGGTACACTTAACAACGGGGTTGTTACACGGTCGATCGTTTTCAATGGTTTGGCTGCAAATCCCGACGGAACACCCAACGTTCTTTCCAATCCCTACCCGTCGGCGATTTCGGCCAATGATCTTATCAATACCAATACGCTTATTACCGAAGTATACTTCTGGGAGCACCTAACACCTCCGGGTTCTACACTTCCCGGTGCAGGCGGGTACAATTTTGACATGGACGACATCTCAATGTATAACCTGTCGGGTGGTGTAGCCGCTGCCAATGATACTGGAACAAGCACGCAGCCCAACGGCCTTATTTCTACAGGACAGGGATTTGGTGTAAAAGCCAGAGGCGCAGGAACAGTGGAATTCAATAACAGTATGCGCCGAACCACAGGTAATAATACACTAAGAAACCCTGACGAAGGTCTTAACAAGATATGGCTTCAGGTTAGTAGCCCTGACTACGAGCTACGAAGTAATACACTTGTTGCCTTCAACCCCGTTGCCTCTCCGGACATAGATCCGGGTTATGATAGCGATCGAATTGCAACAATAATTTCCTTGTTCTCGCATCTGGAAGACGGAAGTGAAGAACTCGGTATTCAAACCCTGGAGGCTTTCGACACCGAAATGAAAGTACCTATGGGCTTCGCAAGTCAGGTAGATGAGTTTCTCAGCTACACTATTTCAATTGTCAATACAGAGGGTGGCGAGATGGCTAATGCGACGGTTTTTCTGGCCGACAATCTACTCAATACCGTCACCAACCTTACAGATCAGGACTATTCCTTTACAAGTAGTAAAGGAACTTTTCCGAATCGCTTTACGCTGTTTTTTGAAAATGAAGCTGTATTGAACCTCCCCGAAAGTCATTTGAGCAATATCGCCATATATCCTAATCCTGTGAGTGATATCCTTAATGTGGTATCACCGCTGGATGATATCAAAGGCCTGACGCTCTATGATATCTCCGGTAGAATAGTACACAAGCAACGTATTGACCAAACCCATGGGGTCATTGACTTATCCGCACTGCCTGTGGCCATATACCTGCTTGAGGTGACTACGCAACAAGGAACAACAACTAAAAAGATCGTGAAACGGTAAGAGCATGCAACTGTGAGGATGCATGGGAAGGTTATAAACCTGACCATCATAACTCGTCTGTTTCCGGAAAAACCAACAGAAACAATGAAAGTAGAATCCATTAGAGACCTTATCACTAATAGCTTGGAGTTAGCCTACGGTTCACCAGGGCATCTTGATCTCCTCAATTTCTATGTCGAGAACATTGCCCAACGGGGTTCCGCAAAAGCAACCATGACTGTATCTAAATCAAACTACGCTTTTGCATAGCTATGAAAGCCTCCTGTTTTGGCACGGGAGGCTGCTCCAAACCACCATAGGCCAACTAAAGGATATGCAGTACTAAATACCCCTCAATGTCATGAAAAAAATTATACCCGGACTGCTATTTCTACTGGCAATAGCAGTCAATAGTCAAAACATCACACTGTCCCTTGAAAATGGTGAAATAACCAATGACGGGACTAATGATTTTTACGAAGTCGATGTAATGATCTCATCCGATACCGATTATACACAGGGATCGGGACAGTTCTTCATTGATTATAACCCTGCAGTTTTTGGAATCGATATTGGTTCCAATGGGGCAATTACATACGAAAGGCCTTCGGGCTCTATCCTTGGAAGCCAATCCAACGGCGTAGATAATTATAACAGTTTTGTCATCAATGACAATGTATCATCAAGAGTGTCCTATCTGTGGCAACAGTTTTGGAGTTCCGGGACCATAGGGGTCACTAACGTCACTTCTACTCCCGCGCTTTTGGTACACATAAAAATCCGGATAATCGACCCCACTGGAGATACGGGTGTCTGCTTTAACACGACATCCCCGTTTGATGACCAGTTCTTTACAGCTTGCGGACCATTTACTTCAACTACTGCACCGGCAAACTGTACTAACGACCCTGGAACTCAAATCCTGAACTACACCCCTGATTGCTCAGGAGGTGCGGTATTGAACGTCCCTGAAAGCCATTCGAACAATATCGCCATATATCCCAACCCTGCGAGCGATGTCCTGAACGTAGTGTCTCCGCATGACGATATCAACGTACTTACACTCTATGATATCTCCGGTAGAATAGTGAATAAACAACGAATTGATCAAACTCACGGGATCATCGACTTATCAGCACTGCCTAAGGCCATATACTTGCTTGAGGTAACTACGCAACAAGGAATAACAATTAAAAAGATCGTGAAAAAATAATGAGATATACGATGAATACAGCATTGCTGATGGTCATCAATCTGATCATCTCCTCGCTGCTTTCAGAAAAAACCAACAGCAAAGATGAAAGTACAATCCATTAGAGAGCTTACCAACAATAGCCTGGAGTTAGCCTATGGTTCGCCAAGGCATCTTGATGTCCTCAATTTCTACATCGAGAACATTGCCCAAGAGGGTGCCGCAAAAGCAACCAGAACTCTGTATAAATCAAACTGCGCTTTTGCATAGCTATGGAAGAAAGTCTCCCGTTTGGCGCGGGAGGCTGCCCCAACTAACAACTTTTAAAGACAAACAATGTAACACTAATACCCACACCGTCATGAAAAAACTAATACCTGGACTACTATTTCTACTAGCGATAGCCGTCAACAGTCAAAACATCACTCTGTCCCTGCAAAATGGTCAAGTAACCAATGACGGGACTAATGACTTCTATGAAGTTGATGTAATGATCTCGTCCGATACCGATTATGTACAGGGATCGGGACAGTTCTTTATTGATTATAATCCCGCAACTTTTGGAAACTTTATTGGTTCCAATGGGGCAATTACATACGAAAGGCCCGCGGGTTCTATCCTTGGAAGCCAGTCCATTGGCGTGGATAATTACAGTAGCTTTATCGTCAATGACAATACGCCATCCAGAGTGTCCTACCTCTGGCAACAGTTTTGGAGTTCCGGGACCATAGGGGCAAATAATGTCACTTCCACTCCCACGCTTTTGGTGCACATAAAAATCCTGATGACCGACCCGGTTGGAGATCCGGGTGTCTGTTTTAACACTACAAATCCGTTTGACGATCAATTCTATACGGCATGTGGGCCGTTTACTTCAACTACCGCCCCGGCAAACTGTGTTAGTGACCCTGGAACCCAAATCCTGAACTATAGTCCCGATTGTTCCGGAGGTTTGATCCCAGACTTAATACCTCCTGTGGCAGTCTGCCAGGATATAACGGTGCAACTCGATGGGACCGGAAACGCCTCGATTACAGGAACAGATGTTGATGGAGGTTCTACAGACAATTTTGGAATTGTCTCCTACACATTGGACATTAGTACCTTCGACTGCAGCAATACGGGCACACCGGTAACCGTTACACTTACTGTTGCCGATGACGCCGGAAATTCGGACTCCTGCACGGCTTCGGTCACCGTTGAGGACAACACACCTCCCGCTATTAGCTGTCCTGCAGACATTACAGTAAATAACGATACCGGATTGTGTTCGGCAGTGGTAAA
>CAZTLE010000077.1:0-17584 GCA_964614415.1 uncultured Aureitalea sp.
GGTTCCTGGAGTAACAAAACTCACAGGAGCTCCTATAGATTATTCAAGTTTTGATCAATTGGAAGGAAACCTCATAGCCTGTTTAGTTGCCTTGGTACTAGTGTGGGCTACCGCAGGATTTGGAGAAGAAATTATCTTTCGCGGTTATTTTATGCGACAATTTGTAAAATTCTTTGGGGAAAGCAAAGTGAGCATTGTGCTTAATATTGTCCTGCTCGGATGTTTTTTTGGCTTTATGCATAGTTATCAGGGAATTACCGGACAGGTTGTTACAGGGATCGTAGGAGCGCTCTTAGCCCTGATATTCTACCTACGTAAATACGATTTATGGTTCGTCATTGCTGTCCATGGCTTTTTTGATACCCTTGCGTTAATTTGTGTCTACTTTGGTCTCACGTAACAATGCCAGATAATAAGGCTCGTGTCGGTCTTCTGGCTTCAGGCATTCCAAAGCAACCTACTTTTCATCAATTGAACAAACTACCCAACGGAAATTAGTAACTTCAAATCCCTAACGGACAGCGAAATGAAACCGAGAGAAGTAATAGAAAAATGGGTTGAACTATTCAACGAGGGAAACGCAGAAAGACTGACTGAATTATATCACCTGGACGCCATTAACCATCAGGTAGCCAATGAGCCGGTTATAGGAAAAAAAGCTATTGGAGAAATGTTTGCGGCCGAATTCAGTACAGCAGACATGACCTGCATACCTGAGAATATATTTGAAGACGGGGAATGGGCTATCCTGGAATGGAAAGACCCTTTAGGGCTAAGAGGATGTGGATTTTTTAAAGTTGTTGATGAAAAAATTAAATTTCAGCGTGGATACTGGGACAAATTATCATTCTTGAAAATGCACAATCTTCCAATACCTGAAGAATAAAAAATTCGATGCACAACGATGGTTATAACGCAATGCAAGCGCCATGGCCGAAGCCCTTAGCCCGGCTGGCGCCTGTCTGCCGACAGGAAATTAATTAAGTAACTTTATGCAAAAGTTGTGAATGAATTTTGAGCTTTCACCGATACAAATCATAACCATATGCTCGGTACTCAATGGGTTTGTGTTTGCGTTTCTGCTCTTTGAGAAGCGCGAGAATAGACAGGCGAACCGCTTTCTCTCCCTCACCATTTTTTCCATGTGCCTCACGTTTACGCCCTTCATTCTGGACATAACTATTTGGAATACCTATCAGTGGCTCTCCTGGCTCCCCTTTTCATTGTCGTATTGGATAGGACCCTCTTTTTATTTCTATATTAAGACGCTTACCGATGCTTCATTTTCGTTTCGGAAAAAGGATCTCTGGCATTTTACCCCAATCGTCCTTAATTATATTCATAGCATATATCATGGCTTTACGGACCATAACCCCTGGCCAATAGTGCACCATATAGCCGAACAGTTGGAGGCTGCAGCCATACTCTCCGTGATGACCTACCTTATATTTTCTTTCCGACTTGTTCGATCCTACCAACGTTCGCTGTTAAACAACATCTCCTATACAGAGCGAATCGATCTTCGTTGGGTGAACAAGTTTATACTGGTAGCTGCAGGTTCCTTTATCCTGATATTGGTCTTTGTTATCCTGGGCATGACTCTGGGAGGGAAGTTTGCACCGCTGCAGTGGAACGAACCAAGGGCCTTTATTCTACTTATTTATTCAGGCGTACTCTATTGGTTAAGTATAAGCGGGTTTAAACAGGCCCAAACACTTCGAATCATCCAGCTCGAGGAAACAAATGGAGATAACCATGAAGGACACTCTGAGGTAATTTCAACACTAAAAGTCGCCATAGAAGCCAATAAGTTCTATAGGAATCCCAAGTTATCGCTGTCTGATCTCAGCGCCGTTGTCAATATTTCTGAACGAACCATCTCTACGGCTATCAACCAGGAACTGGGAAAGAACTTCTTCCAATTGATTAACGAATACCGCGTTGCCGAAATGAAGGAGCGATTAAAAGATCCAAATAACGATCACCTCAAAATACTCAGCCTGGCGTATGATGCAGGCTTTAATTCGAAAGCAAGCTTCCATCGCGTGTTTAAATCCTATACCGGACAAACACCGAAAGAATATCGAGCCGCAAAAAGCGGGTAATCTACAGGTTTTGAGACGTCAAAACAGGTATTGAGACCTTTCAGCTATACTCCTTTTTTATATTAGCCTGAGCCAGGAGACAGGTTCGTAAAATAACTATACCTATGAAAAGAGCAACACTGGAAAGGATGCAGATAGTGCTACTCATGCTATGGCTTCCAATAGGCATAATAGCTCAAGAAAAAGGGATCAAAGAACTTGATTTCTTAATAGGAACTTGGGAAACACGTGAAGACAATATAGAAACAGGGTGGTGGGAAACTGCTACCCGGGACATAAGCTATGCTTTAAAGGATAATTACATCGAATTGAAAGCGACTTCCATGGATTCAAATGGTCGGGCGAGAGAATATTATTGGTATATCAATTACAATAAAAAGGCCCAACAATTCGAAATGGTATCAATGTTCAGCAACTGGCATAAAACACAATTTGATATTCTCGAATGGGACCCTCCAAAAAGAAAATTAACCATTCGAAACAGGCCCGATCGTGAAAGTGAATTTAGTGAACGTTTTGGCGAACTAATTTTTAGTGAAGACTTCAACACCTATACCTGGAAAGGTGAAAATAAATATGGAGACCCAAACAATCCAAGTGTTTGGAAGTATATAGAGAAAGGTGTTCGAAAGAGATAACAAGGAGTGCTTACAGCGCATACAGCTTCAATGAATACATGAATAACCCTAAACTCTGGCAGAAATGAAATTTAAAGTAACTCTTTTACTCTTTGTAATCCTGGGATGCCAAAAGCAGGAGACAATTGATACCTTTCCCATCATGGGAGATCTACCCATGGGCGAACACCCTGTTGGGTTCCAAACACTATTCACGCATGACCTCACCAAGAATGCCGTCCCCTATGCAGACTGGGACGGGCACCTATATGAGGAGCCTACAGCTGAAGCTGGACGACCCTTCCAAATCAATGTATGGTATCCGGCGCAACCCGATTCTGGCGATCCACTGAAATATGGGGATTACGTCGATCTAATGGGTAGGCAAACCAATTTTGGGGAGTCTGAAGCGCAAAAAGACTTCGCCAGGAAAGTCTTTGTTAGGCAAACACGAGATTTAAGAAACATTCTGGAAGCAAAAAACAAAGTAGAATTAAGTCCGGAACAACTGAATCAACTCCTTGACCTGGATGTCTTTGCTCGTTTGAATGCTAAGGCCACAGAAGGAAAGTATCCTGTCGTTGTATACCCAAATGGAAGTAGTCCGGCGTATCAAAGCATAACCTGCGAGTTTTTAGCAAGTCATGGTTATGTAACGGTTGCTTTCGCTCCAAAAGGAAGGTTTTCTTCGGGAATGGAAATCTCTACCCTTGGCTTAGAGTTGGCCGTGGATGACCTCGAGTTCGTACTTGGAAAGATCAGTGAGGCACCCAATGTGGATATGGATCAGGTCTCTATACTCGCCAATGCGATTTCTTCCTCTGTGGGAGCGGCTGCTGTATCAAGAAATGAGAAGATCAAGGCATTGATCAGTCTGGAAGGAGGCTTGCCAAGTTCCTTCGAACAACGATTGTTAAACGAATCGGTTTTTTATCAGCCTGAAAATATTCGCGCACCGATCTTGTTCATTTATTCACCCCATCCGGCCATCGATCCGGAATACACTTTCCATTTAAAATATGCCGATCGATATTACGCACACTTCCCTGAGATGTCTGAGTTTGCCATGCTGAATTATGGCATGTTTGATGAATTCATTCCGGATATTATAGGAGCGCATTCAGGAAATATTAAAAAAGGGTACGAGACAGCTAATGAACTGGTATTACGATTTCTGAATCAAAAGATAAAAGGAGAATCAGGTGCATTATTTGATGATGCTTTCACAGCATCCAGGGAGTATATCGATACTACGTTTGTTTTACCAGGGCTACCTAGTCCACCAAACATGGCCGTTCTTAAAGATACGTTTTGGAAGGAAGGCTTTGATGCCATTGAAGATATATACCGGCAGCTAAAATTGGAAGGGAATACACAACCCTTCTCCAAAGATTTTTATACAGCCTACCGAAACTGGCTGGCCTGGAAAAAAGACGAGGACTATACCAATCGATTACGACTGTATGAACTTGCTTATGATAGTTATCCTGAATCTGCCAGGATCAATTATTACGTAGCATACTATTCGATGAAGCGGGAATTAAATGAACAGGCGCAGCGTTTCTATAGTCAAGCGTTATCACTGGTCGAAGCAGATGAAGAGCTAAGTGTCGGTGAAAAATCAACACTGAGGACGCGCGCTTCTGATGAATTAAATAGTCTGATCAAATAGGGTTACGCCTGATCTGGTATGTAAACAAACTAACCTTCCAACAATCAATACTGACAAATGAGATTTCTCTCCGCCTCCGGCGGATCGAAATGACGGGTGAACCTACTTATTGGTATTCACACGTTTAACCGGTTAAACGGTTAAGCGGTTAAGCGGTTCAACCTACCTACCGGTAGGCAGGCAAATAAACCTCCAACTTCGATACTTCCGACTGCCTCCTAAACCCAGTCTACTACTGTACCTGGAAGCCGGTTCTTTCCTCGTTTCTCATTGCACACTCAAAAATTAGTAACTTAAAATCCGTAACTGACAGAAACGATACCCTTACCTCAAGAATAAAACAAGATGATAAAACACTTCAAAAAAACCAGTGCATTAGTTGCCCTACTGATAATTTCCAGCCTCACAGCATTCGCTCAGCAGGAGGAGTCCTATGATTACGCAACATCAAACAGGGAAATGATCCAACGTGGGGTTCAGGCGGTTCTTTGTTGTAATGGGCTGTTCACTTCCAACAGAACCCTGGAACAGGTCTATGATCAGGAACTTAGATATTTAAGAGAACCTATAGGAAATGCACAGGGAGGGGATTATGAAATAGATTGGGATAAAAAAACGGTCACTATCGGTTCCAGCCAAAATGGACCCGTGATGCGTGCTGCGTTCAGAAAAGGAATCGGATGCATTATTTTAGCGCCCGATCAGACTTTTGAAATACTGGACGATCTCCCCATACAAAGCCTTCCCCCACTTCCCGGAGATCCTTCGGCCCTACCCTGGCCTCAAGGTGATCTGGTAACACAACAAACACTACCGACGTACATCGATGCAGGTAGGTTAACTGATGCTTCCAATTGGTCCTTTGAAAGGGATTCTCCCGAACAGGTCACGTTAAGTCTTATGGTTGTGCATAAAGGTGAGATCATTCACGAACGGTATGCGGATGGTGTTGATATGTACACCAAAACACGCACCTGGTCAACGGCCAAAAGCATTGCGGCTACCTTGATAGGCATGCTGGTGGATGAGGGTAAAATGAGTTTGGACGACCCTCTTGGACTTGAATGGCTGCCTAAGGAGCGAACATCCGAAGATGATCCGCGTGCAGCTATCACCCTACGGCATGTATTGAACATGTCCAGTGGGCTTTACACCGTGGATAACAGGAGGATGGAGTATGCAACCGGTTCCGGACTTTCCTATTGGGCAGGGGCGAGTTCTTCAAACGGGGCAAGAAACAGAGGACTCATCAGAGAACCGGGGTCCTATTGGGATTATGAAAACTATGATACGCTTCTGGCCGTATTGGCCATGAAAAAGGCGCTGGGTGATGATAAAACCTATCTGGAATTTCCCAGGAAAGCGCTGTTTGACAAAATCGGAATGAGAAATACATTTCCCAGCACGGATCGGTTTGGGGATTTTATTTTTAGCAGTCAGGTATACACGAATGCCCGGGATCTTGCCCGATTCGGTATGCTCTATGAGCAAAACGGTCTTTGGAATGGGGAAAGATTGCTATCTGAAGAATGGATAGACTTTGTGAGAACTCCGGCACCTTCAACCACCGAACGAGGTAACTTTTACGGTGGGCAATGGTGGCTGGTTCCCGATAATCGCAATGACGTACCTAAAGATGCATATTCCACAGCTGGAAATCGGGGGCAATATGTCATTGTGGTGCCTTCACACGATTTGGTCATCGTAAGAAGGGGGCTTGATTATGGCAGACAGGGATTCAACCGATGGGACCTGACGCGGGAAGTGTTAAAAGCATTCCCGGATGATTATAAAGCTAAAGATGATTAGGACTTAATAGCTTAATTTAAAGCAACCGTTATAACCATTGCCATGCGAACAGTAAGTCTTTATCGGAAAAGTCTCCGGAAGAAGAAAATCTAATTAAGTTGGTATCCTGGGATTCTATTGTCCTATTTCAATTACATAAAGTCCAAATTAAATCCAAATAGTATGAAAAAGATAGTGTTGTTATTGGTGCTAGCACTAATGAGTTATAAAGGAAATACACAAAGCCAGGAGGGTTACGACAAAAAGGTTGTTGAACTCAATTCAACCTCTTTTTACTACTACGAAGCTACGAGCGATTCGAAGTCGGTCGTACTGTTGTTCCACGATTGGTTTGGAGTGTCCGATCTTAGTTTTGAAATTGGGAACGAATTAAAAGAAAAAGGGTACGACGTTATAATCCTCGATTTGTACAAAGGCAAATCTGCAAAGACGAATCAGGAAGCACGCACACTTATGAACTCCATTGATCAGGCGAATGTTTGGAATTTTATTGATCAGGTAGTCACGAAGGCAGATCAGTCCTATGATGAAATAATTTTTTGGGGATTTAGTTTAGGAACAGTACCGGCGTCGAACACCGCAATAAAACACCACGAAATTGTAGATGGATTAATTCTATTTTATGGAAATGTAACGCAAGATGAAGAACAACTGGCCAAAATTACATTCCCGACGTTGATGGTTATGGGCGGTAAAGACAATCCGGATGGGGCCATTAATTTTTTTAACTCGGTCAACAAACTATCCGGCGCAGCAACGCTGTTCATTTACCCACAGGCACAACATGCCTTTGCTCAAAAGTTATTTAATAATGGGGCCAATTATGATAGCAATGCCAAAGAAGCCAGTTTGAATGTTGTTTCCCAATTTTTAGCTCAATTAAAAAAATAACTTTAATCTCCACGGGTGCCCTCCATGCCTACGGTAGATAAACCGGTTGGTAGGGCCGAGACCGCTGTGTGTAATTTGACAACCATAACTAAAGAATGAAATTATCAAAAGCTGATTATTTAAAAGCAAGGGATTTTATTTTGACCAACGCGAGAATGATAGAAAGGCGTTTGTTTCAATTTCATTTTGAAAATGATAGTCCCAAAGGTGTATTCCACGCGGTATATGCGTATCGGAACCCAGACGGAGGCTTCGGGCACGGAATGGAACCAGATACAGCATCACCGGAAAGTCAACCTCTCTTTAGTATTATGGCGCTCGAAACCCTCGATGAAGTTGGATATCTCTCCAGGGAAATTATTCTAAATGATTTTATGCCTTATTTTGAAAGTGTCACCACGGAGAAAGGTGGTATTCCCTGGATGTTCAGGCCCAAAAGTAATTATCCCTGTGAAGGACATTTTAAGACAGTTAAAGAATGGGCAGCCTTAAGCACTACAGCACCGTTAATAGGTATTCTTGAGAAGTACAAAATAAATATTCCATGGATGCAAAAAGCAGAAGAATTTGTTTGGAGTGAATTTGAACGAATTAAGGGCAAACACGCTTTCTGTTATTTATGCGTACCTAGATGGCTAACATTTCTTGAAAATACAAGGAGTCATGATAAGGCACAACAGACAATTAATGACTTAAAAAAATGGATACTGAATGATGGAATAATTTGTGAAGACAGGTCAGATGAAGGTTGGGGACTTTACGGAAAACCCCATAGTTTAAATTATGCCACATCTTCTGAAAGCGTCCTGTATTCAATCTTTAATAAAGAAGCTATTGAATTGGACATAAAGGAGTTAATTAATAGACAAAAAGAGGATGGACGATGGGATACCTGGTATGGAATCAGTGAAGGAACAAAATTAGAATGGGCGGGAATCCAAACCTTATGGACATTGAAAACCTTGAAGAATTATAATAGAATAGAAAAATAAACTACCCCCCCGACTGGTGTCCGTCTACCAGGCCTAAGGCAGGTAAGTCGCTAGGTAGGACCAAGGCCATTGTAATGCATTATTGTCTTATTGAATCAATTTTATTCCAAAAAGTGTAACAGTTCCTTATGAGTATTAACTAACATTGGAACTTACTACAATTTATACTCAAAAAACTATCCCACATGCTGTATAGAATTCTCTTTTTGATTGGAATTGGTTTCATTCTAATCGGACAAATCATCCTTTCAAAGGGTAATGAATTTGTTTACAATCTAAAACCTATTGATTTTGCGCATTGGTTCATACTAATTGGAGTGGTATTTCTGATTCCCCAGGTAGTGTCGTTCCCCAAAAAGATAGTTAGCTATATAGGAATTCCCTTGACCCTGATTGGAATTGCATGCAACATTGGAATGTGTGTTCTGGACTTCATTTGGTGGAGCTTTCCAAATGAAGAAATGCGAATTGAATTTACCAATCATATCGTTCAGGTTCCCTCAATTTGGAAACCCTTTATCTCTATAGGGTCAAGCTCCAAAGTCTTTAATTTAGGATTATTGCTTTTAAGCTTTAATTACTTCAAAAAGGAAAAGTTAGGAGTTGTTATGATTATTTTAGCCACCCTTGTTTTGTGGCATATAATCCCCATACCATATAGATTGGTTTGTGGCTATTCACTAACCCTGATTGGATTCGGTCTTATTTTTCTAAGGAAAGCAAACAATGACATGTTACAACAACGCGTGTAGCTCTCCTCCGGTTGGCACTCAACAAAAGAGAATACGATTTCTCTCAGCCTTCGGCTGATCGAAATGACAAGTGAAAGTTTAATTGTTTAATCGGTTAACCGATCCAACGATTCAACCTGCCTACCGGCAGGAATACCCACAAATCAATGTTGCCGGCACAAATCCCGTCTAACGTTAATCCCCTAATTCCCTCAATTTCATTATATTTATAGTAAGTGACATGCCTACAACGTTGCTTACACTTACAACCCAAATCTAACTATCATGAGATTATTCTTATCTATTTTCTCAGCCTTACTCCTATCGTATAATCTTACCTATGCTACGGACTATCACGTAGGTCCGGGGCAACCATTAGCTGCTATTTCTGAAGTTCCCTGGGATGCCTTGCAAGCCGGAGACAAGATTTATATCCATTGGAGAAGCACTCCTTACTATGAGAAATGGGTAATCAATGCCCAAGGGACTGCGCAAAACAGGATCGAAATTATTGGTATAAACGGTCCGGGTGGTGAAAAACCTGTTATTGATGGCGATGGAGCCGTCACTCCTACATATTTAAACTATTGGAATGAAGAAAGAGGGCTTATTAAAATAGGCGGATCGAGTATTCCAGCAGATGGATTGCCGAGTTATATTACTATTGAGAATTTAGAACTGCGGTCTGTAAGACCTGCCTATAGCTTTACCAACGATAATGGTCAAACAAGCACGTATTCCAGTAACGCTGCGTCTGTATACATAGAAAAGGGAGAGCACATCATTATTAGAAATTGCATTATTCATGACTCCGGTAACGGTATTTTCATTGGTGCCAATGGCGGACAGACAAAAGACATTCTCATAGCCAATAATTACATCTTTGACAACGGAATTGTAGACAGTATCTACGAGCACAATACCTATACGGAAGCTCTAGGGATTACCTATGAATATAACAGGTTTGGTCCTTTGAGAACGGGCGCCTTGGGGAATAATCTCAAAGACAGGTCTGCGGGACTTGTAGTACGATATAACTGGATTGAAAGTGGAAACCGGCAAATGGATCTTGTTGAATCCGGAACTTCTGCCTTATACGACGATCCCTCCTACCTAACCACATATGCCTATGGAAACATCCTCATCGAACCGGATGGAGCGGGAAACTCTCAAATAATACATTATGGTGGAGATTCCGGCAGTACATCCCAATACAGAAAAGGAAATTTCTATTTCTACAGCAATACTGTGATTTCAACCAGAAATTCGAACACGACCCTGGCCCGTCTCTCCACTCAGGATGAGACCATGGATGCATTCAATAATGTGATTTACACCACTAACAGTGGGAATACCATGGCAATGATCAACGGCGATGGTACTTTAAATATCTATCACAATTGGATAAAGTCTAATTGGGTGAACTCCCATAGTGGCTCGGGTACTGTAAACGATCTGGGCAATAATCTTGCCGGTTCAGATCCAATGTTTGTAGACTTCAATAACCAGATCTTCGACTTACTGGAAACCTCCCCGTTAGTTGATATGGGTACTGCTATACCGGCCATTCATCTCCCTGATAATGATTTACTGAATGAATATGTAGTGCATACCAACGGTACTGCAAAGCAAATAGTAAATATGTTGGATATAGGTGCTTTTGAATACCAACCGCCGTTGTCAACTACCGACCTTACCCAAGACATTGTGTTGTATCCAAATCCGAGCGCAACCCTCGTTCTTCTGAAAAATATAGCGCCCAATACCATTGAAAGCATTTCATTTTACTCTGCCACCGGTCAATTGGTTTTAACATCTTCTGATGCGAGCATTGATGTAACAGGTATTGCCAGTGGAGTTTATTTTGTAAAAGTTAAAACCTTAAATGCACCAGATGCTGTTTTGAGATTTATCAAGCGATAGCCCGGACCTGTCAATTTGAAGCGCTGTAATCACCACTATCATGACACCGGGGGGGGGAACTTTCCAAACACCCCATCCAAAACCGAAATCCCGGTCTATACAATGTTATCTCATACGAATTCGTTATTTTTAAAACCTAGCATCTTCCTATACTAAATGCATCTACCTTGAAGCTTTCAAAACGCTGGAAACGAATCATATTGACACTTATCCTGGTGCCAATAGTACTATTGGGCGGTCTCTTCCTGTATGTTCAAAACAACCAGGCGGAAATTCTTAAGGGGGAGATTGCAAAACTTAACGAGGAACACAAAGGCCGCATCACGGTAGGCGATAGCGAGTTAACACTCCTGGGCAATTTTCCGGACGTTTCCATAAAGGTATATGACGTAAAGATCTTTGAAACGAAGGAGGATAATGCACCCGTCATAGTAGATGTAAAAGATATTTACGTGGGCTTTAACCTCTGGGATATTGTGGGTGGAAATTATGATATTCACTCGTTACTCGTGGAAGAAGGTGTTTTTAATATTGTAATTCACGAAGACAATACGACCAACATCCAAAATTCCCTGGCCAGCCCTTCCGAGGATGAAACAGTTACAACCAATATTCACTTAAATAAGATCCGGTTTAAAAATCTCGACGTACATACATTAGATGAAGCTACAAATACCGATGTTGAAAAATTCATATACAAAGGCAAAGGGGGATTCAGCGTAAAGGACAGTATCATCTCCGGACATATAGATACCGAACTCGAATTGAATGTGATAAAAGATGGCGACACTACCTTTATCCACAAAAAACATTTTGAAATTCACACCGACCTTGTTTTCAATGAATCCACGGGCATAATCGATATAGAGCCCTCCGGAATTATCATGGAAAATGGCGATTTCGAGTTAGAAGGGTCCATAGATACTAAAAACGATGTAGACCTGGACCTTTTCATTAAGGGTACCAAGCCCAATTTTGATATGCTCATCGCCTTTGCTCCGGTAGATGTGATTCCCTTTTTAGAGAAGTATAACAATGCTGGGGAGATCTATTTCAACGCGAGCATCAAAGGCCCGGCAAACAAAGGAAACAGGCCTGCTATTAACGCCGAATTTGGCGCTGGGAAAGCTTTTTTGGAGAATACGGCAAGAGCCAAAAAAATTGATAATATGGGCTTCAAGGGCCATTTCACCAACGGAGAGAACAGGGATGCCAGTACCATGGAGTTTTCACTTACCGATATGACGGCGTCTTTGGAAAAGGGCATCTTCGAAGGCTCTCTGTTTGTGAAGAATTTTGAATCTCCGGAGGTTGAGATGCAAATAGACTCCAACTTCAATCTGGATTTCATTGCAGACTTCTTCGAATTAAAACAAGTACAGGATGCCTCGGGTAATATCACGCTTAAGATGAATTTTCACGATATCATCGACATCGATCATCCCGAGAAGGCATTGCAAAAACTTAACCAGGCCTACTATGCTGAGCTGAATGTAGAGAACTTACATCTGGAAGCGAAAGACCTTCCCGCTCCAGTGGACACACTGAATGTGAATTTGGTTATGAATGGCAAAGCGGCTACTCTGAAACAGTTCGATTTGTCAATGGGCAATTCAGATTTGTCCATAAGCGGTTTTCTGTCGGACTTGCCGTCAATTGTACATCATACCAACATCCCTGTTGAAGCACATTTAGACATAACCTCTAATTACCTGGATATTGCAGAATTAACAGGTTTTTCGGTACAAGATTCAACGCAAACCGGCTTTGATGAACAGGTAGAGAATCTCAGCCTGGGACTTTCTTTTATTGCTTCCGCAAAAGACTTTACGGAGTCTGAATATTTACCAAGAGGGGAATTTTTTATCGATAGTTTGTATGCGGAATTAAAGCACTATCCACATAACTTACACGATTTTCACGCCGATGTATTGATTGATGATGTGGACTTAAAAATAGTAGATTTTACGGGTTACATTGACGATACTGATTTTCATTTTGACGGTTTGATCCACGACTATGCCTTTTGGATGCAACCCCAACTTAACGGCGATGTGGACCTGGATATAAACCTTACCTCAACGAAGTTACGCCTGGAAGATGTCTTTTCGTATAAGGGAGAAAACTACGTCCCGGAGGAGTACAGACATGAGATCTTTGACGACTTGACCGTGCATTTTACCTCCAGCATGCATTATAAGGATTCTGTCCTCCATTCTATTGATCTTGCTCTGGACAAGTTAGATACTAAGATGGAACTACATCCACAGCGTTTTCATGACTTCAGGGGAAACATTCACTATGAAGACGAGCATATCGTCATTAATGATTTTCATGGTGAGATTGGATCGACCAATTTCAATTTTGATCTGAACTATTATTTGGGAGAAGATCAGACAATAAAGAAGCGTGACAACTACCTCGAGGTACGTGCCAATTATATAGATTACGATGCGCTCTTCGATTTTGACTTAAGTCCTCCAAAGTCAACAGAAGTCACAGGGTCCACCGCTGACGATGTACCGGAACATGCCAATGCCTTCAATATCTACGAATTGCCATTTACCGATATGCGATTTAAGGCGGATATAGGTCATTTTATATACCACAGGATAGACCTTCAAAATATAAAGGCAGATATAAGAACCACTCCCAATCACTACATTTATATAGACACCCTCAATATGGATGCGGCTGGCGGAAACATACGCTTAAGCGGTTACTTTAATGGTAGCGATCCAAAACACATCTATATGCAGCCCGATTTGGTCATGACCAATGTTGATTTGGACAAATTGCTCTTCAAGTTTGAGAATTTTGGGCAGGACCATCTCGTTTCGGAAAATTTGCAAGGAAAACTCACGTCCAGAATTAGGGGTAAGATTAGAGTATACCCCGATATGATACCGGATCTGGATCAATCGGATATCGAAATGGACGTAAAAGTGTTAAATGGAAGATTAAAGAATTATGATCCTATGTTGGCGCTATCGGACTATATGGGCGATAAGAACCTACGAAACATTCGGTTTGACACCTTGCAGAACAGTTTGGATATTGAAAAAGGTAAGATCAGTATTCCTTCTATGACCATCGAATCCACTATAGGTCATATGGAGTTATCGGGGACCCACGATAGCAACCAAAATATCGATTATTATTTGCGTATCCCATGGAAAACGGTACGAAAGGCAGCCTGGCAAAAACTGTTTGGAAGCAAGAAGGACTCAGTAGTTGATCCGGAGCAAGTAGATGAGATCGTAGAAGTAGATCCGAACAGAAAAACGAAATTTCTTAACCTAAAGATTAAGGGTACCATAGATGATTATAAGGTTTCCTTAGGGAAAAAGAAGAAAAGGGATCGCTGATCTTGAAAATTTCATCGGAGGATGAACTCCTGGCGGCTATGCGAAAAATCGCCATGAAAGAATTAATGAACGACTAAACATTCGTTGACCAACAATGAAGCAACTTCAACCGTTACTCTTATGTCTACTTCTAATCGTTCTGGGATGCAAAAATTCGACACCCGAAGAAACAACCAAAACAACGCAGCAACCGGAAAACGTTGAAGCATCAAAACCAAAGGTTAGCTTTACATTCGATGACGGAATCACGCGAGATCTTGCATCCTACAAGTTCGAGGAATGGAACGGAATGATCCTGTCACACCTGGAAAAAGAAAATCTAAACGCCGTATTCTTTGTTACCGGAAGGAATAAAGCTGATACCAAAGGGCAGTTCCTGCTTAATAGCTGGAACGATGAAGGACACCAAATAGCCAATCACACCTTCTCTCATCCAAATTTCAATTCTGAAAAAAATACCTCTCAGGTTTTTGAGAACGAACTTGTCAAAACGGACCTGATTATTTCGAAACTTAGTAATCATACGAAGCTTTTTCGATTTCCATACTTAAAAGAAGGGCAGGATCAGGCAAAAGTTGATAGTATTCGAAACATACTGGATAAACACAATTACCGGAACGGTTATGTGACTATAGATGCCTCTGATTGGTATGTTAACCAACGGCTGATACGAAGAATTAAAGAAGTTGGATCTGAAAAAACAGAGATCGACGCTTTTAGAGACTTTTATATGCAACACATCCTGGAGCGAGCGAATTATTATGAAAAGCTTTCCTATGAGATCAATGGAAGGCATATAAATCACACATTATTGCTTCATCACAATTTGACGTCTGCTTTATTTTTAGGCGACCTCATTGCGGAATTTAAAGAACAGGGTTGGGAGGTCATAGATGCCGATGAAGCCTTTCAGGATGAAATCTTTACAAACATTCCAAAATCAAGTTTTGCAGGAGAGAGTTTGATTTACTCAATGGCAAAGCAATCCGGAAAATATGACCATTCACTGAGATACCCTGCGGAGGACAGCCGATACGAAAAGGACAAAATGGATGAACTGGGGCTTTAACTTGGGAGAATGAGACTACTCTCCGTCTTTGACGGATCGAAATGACCCGCAAACGGTTAAACGGTTAAACGGTTAAACGGTTAAACGGTTAAACGAATCAACAAATAAGCGAATCAACAATCAACGTCTAAGTTTTCTATTAAATTTACGCGTCTCAAATATGTTCCATATTTTCAGGACTCAAAACAATCTTCTCTATGAAATATCTGAAATTGATCATTTCTCTGGTAGTTACCATAGCCATATTTTATGCCCTTAATACGAAACTTGGGAGCATCCCTCCCATTGGGAAATTTTTAGATCCGGTGCATGGAGTTTGGCAAAATGACAGGGCTGAAAACATCGGCGGTGAATTAGTGCTTGAAGGATTATCGGAACCTGTAACCATCCATTACGACGAACATTTGATTCCGCATATTTTTGCACAGAATGACGGCGACCTGTATTTCACCCAGGGGTATGTGACCGCCCAGCATCGCCTGTGGCAACTGGAATTTCAGACGTATGCCGCCGCAGGACGCTTATCGGAGATTGTGGGCGAAGGTGCCCTCGATTATGATAAAGGTCAGCGACGTATGGGGATGGTATATGGAGCTGAGATGGCCCTGGAAAAAATGCAGGATGATACGGAAACCCTGGGTTATCTGCAATCATATAGCGACGGTGTAAACGCCTATATCAACAGTCTGGATGACAAAAGTATTCCGGTTGAATATAAACTACTGGATTACAAACCCGAGCCGTGGAACATGAAAAAAACGGCCCTACTCCTCATGTATATGACCAAAACACTGGCCAGCAGAGAACATGATCTTGAATATACCAATGCTCTTAGGATGTTGGGAAAGGAAACGTTTGACAAGTTGTACCCGGAGTTTTTTGACATAGTGGATCCGGTGATCCCAAAAGAGACGGACTGGAGTTTTATCACTGCAGAACAAACCGCCATTCCGTTGTCTGAACTCCCGTTGGACACTATTACCGAGACACTGCCCAAGCCACATCCCAACAATGGAAGTAATAACTGGGCCATTTCGGGGGCAAAATCGGTAAGTGGAAATCCCATGCTCGCCAACGATCCGCATCTCACACTTAACCTTCCTTCTATTTGGTACGTTATGCAATTGAGTACCCCGGAACATTCTGCGATGGGCGCGACCTTGCCGGGTGCTCTGGGCGTCATTTCCGGGTTTAATACTGACATTGCCTGGGGCGAGACCAATGCCACCCGCGATCTTCTGGATTGGTACAAGATCGAATTTAAAGATGCTAGCCGGCTAGAGTATCATTACGGTGATGGTTTTAAAAACACCACGGCACGCATTGAGGAGATAAAGATCAAAGGCGGAGAAACAGTTATAGATACTGTACTGTATACCCATCACGGACCCGTAGTGTACGATCATAATTTCAAGGGAGATAACGAACTCTCGGGCTATGCCATGAAATGGATCGGACTTTTGGGAGGCAATAACCAACGTACTTTCCTGGATCTCAATAAGAGTAAGAACTATGACGATTATGAACAGGCCATCAAGCCGTATTCGGCACCGGCTCAGAATTTCGTCTTTGCTTCCACAGAGGGTGATATCGCCTTGTGGATCCAGGGAAAGATTCCAAATCGCTGGGAAGGGCAGGGAAAATTCTTAATGGATGGATCCAACCCTGATCACGACTGGCCGGGGTTTATTCCTCAGGAGTTTAATCCCCATACGAAGAATCCGGTGCGCGGCTTTGTAAGCTCTGCCAATCAGCATCCCGTGGATGAGCAATATCCTTTCTATGTATTTAATGACGGATATGACACATACCGATCGCGTGTAATCAACAACTTCTTTCGGTCCAAAGAGAAATTCTCGATTGAAGATTTTAAGGCCTTGCAGAACAATACCTTTAACATGAAAGCTTCGGAGCTTCTGCCCTATGTATTTGAAACTATGGATACTTCTACCCTCACTGCAGAGGAAAAGGCCATTTACGACCAGATAAGGGATTGGGACTTCTACTCGGATACAGAGAAGCTGGCACCGAGTATATGGCTCAATTGGTGGTATCGAATGTACAGACAGGTTTGGGATGAGTTTATAGATGCCGAGGTTGCCCTGGATCCTCCGTTTACCTATCAGACCATTTGGATGCTCACAAACACCCCGGATAATGAATTTATGGACATCGAAGAGACGCCTGAAAAAGAAACCGCCAAAGATCTGTTTTTATTAACCTTCAAGGAAACCTGCAAAGACCTGCTGGAATGGAAGGAAGAAAACGGCGATTACAATTATCAAAAATACAAGGCGACCTATGTGGGGCACTTATTGCAGGGTATTCCGGCATTTTCGCGTTTTGAATTACCCATTGGCGGTGATGGCAATACGGTAAACGCCATGTCCCAAACCCATGGGCCTTC
>CAZTLE010000078.1:0-17462 GCA_964614415.1 uncultured Aureitalea sp.
TATTTTTATTGATATTCTTTATTGTTATTTTCTATTTTCTCTGCTCTCTATTCTGTTATCTCATCTCAAACCTCATACCTGCCTGTGGTAGGCTGGTTGATTCGTTTATTTGTTTATGAGAACGTGAATCAAACTACATCGTAATTCTTGATTCATGTCTCACTCCTAATTTCCAAAATTCAAAACTCATTTGAATCGTTGATTCGTTTGTGCATATACTAAACCATCAGTTAATCTTCAAAGCAGTCTTTGTTCTATTCTCTCTTCTCTGTGTTCTTTATTTGCTTCTTAGAATGCAAATCAATGTACGTCCTGCTTCTTGATTCATGATTCCTGTCTCTCGATTCCCAACCCAATACTCAATACTCAGTACTCAATACTAATTCCTCACCCCAGCAATAACATCCAGGCCTCCTTCACCTTGTTATGGATCAGTAACTCCTGGGCTTTAATATGAATCTCATTCTTGTTACCCGATCGAACCAACACCCGTAATTCTTCATTGGCTTCAAGGAACGTACGGATCTCGTCACTTCCGGGCAGGGATTCAACATTCCCCAGCATTCCCAGATCATTTCCAGTGAGTACGGTACTGGTTCGGATGTCTTCGGGTAGTGCATCCACACCCATTCCCAGGGTACTTAACGGCTTAGGCACTTCAAACATGCCACTTTTTGCTCTGCTGTACCAATTACCGCCCATCCGTGCGACCGTATCAATCTTTGACGGATCAACACGTCCATCAGCGTCCAGTATCTTCTCATTGAGGTGTAGTTTTACTACTTCACAAATGACAAGGTTCCCGGCTCCACCCTCTTTGCCAAGCGCGATAACGTCATTCACCTTACATTCAAACTGAGCAGGCGATTCGGCCACTCGTGGCGGACTCACGATATCTGATGCCACCTCCGTGAAACCGGCCTTTACAAATTCATTGACCTCTTTAGGGTATTCGGTGGACGACAGGGACATCTGCTGTACCATCTCGTAACTCACAATGTTGATAACCACCTCTTTGGTTTCCAGCACATTCTCCAGTGTGTGCTTGGTGGTATTGTCCCGCACTCTTCGGGCAGGTGAAAAAATCATCACCGGAGGATTGGCGCTAAAGACATTGAAAAAACTGTAGGGCGAAAGGTTCACATTTCCATTCGCATCTACGGTACTGGCAAAACAAATGGGTCTTGGAGATACAGCGCCCAACAAATACCCATGCAATTGACCGGTGGATATGTCCTTAGGGAGGATTGAGATCATACCGCAAATGTACCCAAACTGCAAGGCTTGTAAAAATATGGAGGCACAATAATATTAACATATTTCCATTATATTTACCCTCCTGCGCGACCGATTAAAGGTTGCTTCGAAGGGGGCGACCTCTAATACGATACTATGCAAAGCAGAACGGCTCTTACGCGTTGGTTTTTTATCATTCTGTCGATTTTCATTATTAGTCTTATCCTTTGGAATACGTACGCTTTTTTCAACGAGCTGAAAGAAAATGAACGTACCAAAATGGAGATCTGGGCCTCGGCACAACAGGAGTTCTCGCAAACCGATCTGGAATCCGGGGTTGATCTGAACAGTCTTGTGCTTGAAGTCATTCAGAAGAACACAACCACACCTATGATCCTGTACAGTGAAGGTGATGAGTCCTATGATATTCGAAATATTGAGATGGACGGAGTGAAAGACTCGCTAGCCTTCTATAAAAAAATGGTTCGGAAATACGCCAAAGAGAATAACCCTATCGAGATATCCTATACAGAAGAAAACTCTTCCGAACAGGTAAAGGTGAGTACCCTCTATTACGGCAATTCCGAACTTCTGAACAAGCTGAAATATTACCCTGCGGCCCTTATTCTCATTATCATTTTATTCTTTTCTGCCATCTACTTCTTTTGGCGCACCTCTAAATCTTCCGAGCAGAACAAACTGTGGGCGGGAATGGCCAAAGAGACGGCGCATCAAATAGGAACTCCATTGTCCTCACTGGTGGGTTGGACCGAGATTCTGAAAGCCGAAAATGTGAAAGAGGATTATATTGCTGAAATGGGTAAGGATATTAGTCGGCTTCAAACCATAACGGAGCGTTTCTCGAAGGTTGGTTCTGTTCCCAAATTGGAGCGCTACGATGTGATTTCAGAAACCCAAAATGATATCGAATATCTGAAGAACCGCAGCTCGAAACTCATCGATTTTGAAGTGATTGCCCCTTCCGAACCAGTGTATGCGGAGCTCAATCCGCAACTGTATGGCTGGACCATTGAGAACCTGGTAAAGAATGGTATCGACGCTATGAAAGGAAAGGGCAAGATCACGGTCACCTTTGAAACCAATGCCAGGCACATTTTTGTCCGGGTTAGCGATACCGGAAAAGGAATTCCCAAGGGACAATTCAAACGCGTTTTCAACCCCGGGTTTACGACGAAAAAACGCGGATGGGGTCTGGGCCTGTCACTCGCCAAGCGTATCATTGAAGAGTATCACAAAGGACGTATTCGGGTGGTAAAAAGTTCTTCGGAAGGAACGACCATGGAAATCGGACTGCGTCGTTCTTAATTTATTCGATATTAGCACTGATCCGGGTAGCCAGATCGGTCATTTCCCCGGGTGACATAGATACTTTATGCTCAAATGTCATGTCTTTCATTTCGTTAATCGGAATGAGATGTACGTGTACATGAGGCACTTCCAGGCCAATTACGGACATTCCAATACGCTCACAATCAACCGTCTTTCGCAATGCCAGGGCGACATTGCGCGAAAAGGCCATGAGGCCCGTATAGGTCTCTTCATCCAGATCCAAGATACGATTCACTTCTTTCTTGGGAATACAAAGGGTATGCCCGGGCGCATTTGGATTGATGTCCAAAAACGCAAAGAAACGATCGTCCTCGGCTATTTTATAGCAGGGAATTTCTCCGTTTATTATTCGGGTAAAAATAGAAGGCATTTACTCTCTTGTAATTTCAAGGATCTCGAACTTCATAGTCCCGTTAGGCACCTGTATTTCGGCTATATCACCTACTTCCTTGCCCAACAAACCTTTTCCAATGGGCGAATCCACGGAAATTTTTCCTGCGGCAAGATCGGCCTCACTCTGAGCGACCAACTTATACTGCATCTCCATTCCGTTGGTTTGGTTCTTGATCTTTACCGTGGAATGTACCAATACTTTAGACATATCCAGTTGGGACTCATCTATAACACGGGCACCGGATAGGGTCTCTTCCAATTTCGAAATACGCATTTCAAGAAGGCCCTGGGCTTCCTTGGCCGCATCATATTCGGCATTCTCACTAAGATCTCCCTTATCCCGGGCATCAGCAATCGCCTGAGAGGCTTTAGGGCGTTCCACATCCTTGAGATGATTAAGTTCATCTCTCAATTTCTTTAGTCCTTCTGCGGTGTAATAAGATACTTTACTCATAACTTCATTATTTGCGTTTCTACCATGTTCATTTTTACAAAAAACCGGGGATAAGGGGCCCCGATCGTAAAAACACAAAAAATCCCATGCGACACGGGATTTTGCTGGTCAAAGATACTAAAAAATAACTTCACACCCTTTAAAATTAGCTTTTAAGACACTTTTAACTATTTCAGAATGTCTTATACGACATGATTAATGGCATTAATTTCCACAAATCAAGACATATTCGTACAAATATCTGATAATGAGATTCATAGCAGCATTCAACATTTGCGATATCCCTTGAATACCAATTCCAGCCGAATTGCGTTAGCTATCAAGAGACAAGACTCCTTTCAGTCGGATCATAGTTCCTGTTTAAAATGTAACTCGAAAACCCAATTTATCGTAAATTGGCCTCCAAATTGAATACTGCTATGTGGAAAAGAACGATGTTAGCCCTCCTTACCCTGGCCCTGCTAAGTTGTAACAAGGATGATAGCCCGAATGACAACAATCCGTTTTTGATAAGTCCTATCGTCAATGTAAACCTCAACCTGAACCTACCTGAGTTCAACAGCTTGAAGTTTCCCGGAAATAGTGTTATCCTGAGTAATGAGGGAATTCGGGGGATCGTCGTTTATAATGTGAATAATAGCCTCTATACTGCATTCGAGCTGAGCGACCCGAACCACGTTCCCAATAGTTGTTCTACCATGACCGTTGAAGGTGTTATTGCTACCTGCCCTTGCACGAACGACAGCAATACCTATGACATTGTCACCGGACAACACGGTACCGACCCCGGGCAATTCCCGTTGCAACAGTACCGTATTGAACGTACAGGTGACAATATTTTCATTACCAATTAGAAGTTAATAGTAGCCCCTATCAGGAAGTTGGTGCCCGCCTGCGGGTAAAAACCGGCTCCTTCCACCGTCGTTATGGTTCCCGGATTGGTGAAATCGTCATCAAAAGTGAAGAAGTATCCGTTGGACACATAATCCACATTGAACAGGTTATTCACCAAAGCGGTCAACACAATAGACCTGGTAAACAGTACATTCTCAATGCGGTAGACCACGTTGAAATCATTAATGAAATAGCTATCCAACTTCGATACCTCACTGTCTATATTTCCCATATATTGCTCCCCTACAAACTTGGATAGTAGCACCAATTGCAGATTGTCAACAGGTGCAAACCGGAATTGGTTACCCGCAATCACATTAGGCGAGAACGAAATATTCGTATTTCCTAGGTTCACCAATTGTCCGTCACGTGAGGTCACAAAATCTACATTCTTATTACTGCTTAAGGCTATGTTTGGCAGTACGCTCAGGTTTTTAGTAATCGCAATATTGGCATCCACCTCAACACCCAGACGGAAGCTTTTCCCACTGGTAGCACGACGCGGAGCACCTACGTCATCCAGTTCCCCCGTAAGCACCAACTGGTTTCGGTAATCCATATAGAAGAAGTTGGTATTCACGCTGCTCTTTTCGGAAGTGTAGCGCCATCCCAGTTCGTAATCATTGAGGGTTTCCGGAGTGTTAACCCCTACTTCAAAATCGCTGCGTCGCGGTTCGCGGTTCGCTACTCCAAAAGAGGCGTAGAACTGATTCTTATCGTTCAGATCATAAGAAATTCCGAGTTTGGGATTGAAGAAATCAAAGTTCTCATCCACTTCAAACGGAATCCTGTCCGAACTCAATCCTGTGGTTTCATAGGTCACAAAACGTCCTTGAAGGTCTGCAAAAGCACTCCATTGATCATCGATACGGTACGTCGCCTTGGAAAACACGGTAAACTCACGCTTGTCACCATTTCCGAAGTAGTAGCGGTCCCTGATCTCCGAATCACTGGCGAAACGCGCCCAGATCACCTCTCCAAAATGATCCCCGTCATACAGGCTATAGAAAGCTCCGGAGGTAATATCCCACTGAGTGTCTTTGTAATTCACATTGGCGTTGATCGCATAGAAATCGTTGTCCAACCATCGTCTTCGGATAAGATCGGTGGTATTGATCACTTCTCCCCCTATTTCAATGGGGGTCAGATCATAAAAGTCGAAGGGTTCGTCCTCCTGGTACTCTTCAAAGAACCCACGTCCATAGGTATAGTTAAGCGACACATTCGTACTCCAGTTGTTGTTATACCGCTGATTCCAGAACAACTGATAATGATCCTGGGAGTAGTTGTCCACCTGATTATCGTAAAACCGAATGTTTCCATTCTCATCCGTAAACTGCCCGGCCGGATTGAAGGTTGGATTGGTGGCCAGGGTTTCGGCATCGATACCAAACCAGGACTGATAGGTGATCTCCCTACCTCCGAAAACAATTGCTTTGACAAGGGTGTTGTCGTCAAGATAGGCCCCCTGAAGGAAATATCCCTTTAAGTCTGAAGAAGCCCGGTCGATGTATCCGTCCGATACAATATTGGACAGTCGTCCGGAGATTTCAAAATTACCTCCCATGAGCCCGGTACTGAACTTAACCGTGTGTTTGCGGGTTCCAAAGGATCCGAAGGAATTATCAATAGTCCCATAGGCACGCTCTGAAACGGCATCGGTAAGAATATTCAAACTGGCTCCGAAGGCCCCCGAACCGTTCACAGAAGTCCCTACCCCGCGCTGCAATTGCAAATTCTCCACGGAGGAGGCGAAATCGGGCAGGTTCACCCAAAAGGTCCCCTGACTTTCCGCATCGTTGTAAGGTATTCCGTTAATGGTCACGTTCACACGGGTCGCATCGCTTCCCCGGACCCGTATACCGGTGTACCCGATGCCCGCACCGGCGTCACTTGTAGTCACTACCGAAGGGAGATAGTTGAGCAGGAAGGGAATATCCTGGCCCAGGTTTCGTTCGGCCAGTTCCTCCTTGTCCACATTGGAGTGGGTAATGGGAGAATCGGCATCTACACGCACCGCCTTGACCAGTACTTCGTCGAGACTGGCTCTTGCTTCCACAAATTGAACGTCCAGGGATAAGTTTCGATCCAGAGAAATTTCTCGTTCGGTGTATGGACCAATCACACTGAACACCAAAATATAGTCTCCCTTAGGTAATTTAAGTTGGTAATTTCCTTCAAAATCGGTTTGAGTCCCGATCGTCGTACCCTTAACAACTACGTTGGTGCCGGGTATAGGTTGGTTCATGTCATCGTATACATATCCGGAAACGGTATATTCCTGAGCATACACCCCCAGGACGATAAGCCCCAGGATAAGAGTAGTGAATAACTTTTTCATTCGTACTAAACAGTTACGAATAAAAGGGGTAATTATTCTGGTTAATTAATTATTAGTAAATCCGGCATTTGGATGCACCTCCAGCCTGCCGACCGGCGTTTCCTAAACAGCATTACCTGTTCCAGGTTCAATGGGTATAATCTCAGCCCCGAAGGAATAACGAATATTGAATTGCGAATGTCGAATTTCGAAGTAGGTCAATGAAGCCTACATTTCGATATTCATAATTCTTCAATCTACATTCATCATTTGCCAGGAGCACCCCTTTGAGATGTTCGGCAAAGGTACTAAAGAAATAAGGGATCAACAACCGTCTTCATATCATAATGCACTAACTTTACCGTTAAGGATATGATCCTCGGTTAATTATGTCGTCAACCAAGAACAGATTCACCTTTAAGTTCATCCTTAGCTACCTGGTTATGGGGGCATTAGCTGTGGCTGTTAGTTACTTTCTGTATACTGAATACCAGGTGTATAATCAGGCGGTAAACGACGCAAGCGAGACCGACAAGATCATTGAGACCGGTGCTCTAATTAATCTTATGTACGAGACAGACAGTTATGGGAGACTTGCAGTCCTCACAACCCGTAAAGAAGATTTTACCACCTACGCCAATATGGTGGATTCATTGTACCTGAGTGTAGATGAAATCAAGGAGTATGTCATCGATTCGGCCCAACTGGTGCAACTGGATAGTATCAAAACGCTGCTCAATGAAAAAAAACGTACCATTGAGGACCTGCGCGTACTCAAAATAGCCAGCAACCGGGATACTTCTTTCGACGATGTCCTTGATGAATTCAAAGACATGGGAAATACCGTAGGAATTATTTCGGCGGACGCCCTTTTCAAAGATGCCGATAAGCTCGATTCAAAAAGCTATGAGATTTTAAAGGATCTGGCCCGTTTTTATTCGGAGACCTCGCCGGCTGATACCACCAAAGTCCCTGCTGCAACGGTAGATTCTTTACTTACTACTACCCGCTACATAGTTCGGGAAGCGCAACGTGAAAATTCGCGCATGCGGAAGGCATTCCAACGACAGGAGAACGAACTTATACAAAACGACCTAACTATTTCCAGTCAGTTGGAAGAGATCATAACCAACTTCGATGCTGAAATAAGTGCTGTCCGAATTGCCGAACAGCAACAGCGTCAGGCATCACTGGCCCGTACGAAAGAGATTTTACAAATAGCCGGGATAGCGGGTACGTTAATTGTCTTTCTGTTCTCGTATCTCATCCTTACCGACTACTTCAAGGCAGAGCGTTTAAAACGTAAACTTCGGGAAGAAAAAGCCTATTCAGATTCGTTGCTGAAAAGCCGTGAACAACTTATTTCGGCCGTAAGTCATGACTTAAAAACCCCTTTGCAAACCATATCCGGTTATTCCGAATTACTAAAGAACAACCTGGCACCCGAAAAGCAACAACAGTACCTCAACCGCATAGGTTCGAGTTCGGGATTTGTAACCCAGCTTGTTGATGACCTGCTCGACTTTTCAAAGCTGGAAGCAGGGAAACTCACACTGGAACAAATACCCTTCTCCCTGGAATCACTGCTTCGGGAATCGGGTGAAAGCAGCCGTGATCGCTATATCGATAAGGGCATAGACCTGACCTTTGAAATTGATGAAACGATCGCTTCCCACATTTTTGTGAGTGACCCGTTGCGTATTCGGCAGATCGTAAATAACCTCACCGGAAATGCTTTTAAATTCACCGAAGAAGGGTCGGTCACACTCTTTGCGGAGGCCATAGAAACCTACGATGATCTCGTAAAAGCGCGTATAACGGTACGCGATACCGGAGTCGGGATTTCCCCCGAAAAACAACAGGAGATCTTCAAGGAATTTACCCAGGCAGATGGGAACATCGCCGGTAAATTTGGCGGCAGTGGCCTGGGACTGGCTATCTCTCAGCGTCTCACCCATTTGCTCGGGGGCTCCATCACGGTAGAAAGTGAGCCCGGCAAAGGGAGCAGTTTTATGGTCGTGCTACCGCTCCAAATTGCAAAAGACTGGATGGAGACTTCCACAAATACAACTTTCCAACTGGTTAAGCCGCTCTCGGGTATTGTGGTAGACGACGATCCCTCTATTCTGGCCATGCTCAAAGATCTACTCGACTCCCAGGGGGTTAGCTGCCGGACTTTTCACGGAGTCTCAGCACTAAATGAAGAAGAATCGGTCGATGCTGATTTCATATTAACGGATATTCAAATGCCGGGTACCGACGGATTTCAGTTGTTGCAGGATCTTCATGAGGGACAATGGTCCTGGTTTGACGAACAACCTGTCCTGGCCATGACAGGAAACAGGGAGATCTCAGAGAACATATATGCTGAAAAGGGATTTGCCACCGTGCTTCAAAAACCGTTTCAGCGAGACTCTTTGCTATCGGCATTGAACGGTATATTCCCGGGTCATTTTTCAGAAGTAGAAGTACAACCCGCAGCTCAAAGTTTTGGTGATAAAAATGAGCTCTACGACCTGAGTCTGCTACGCTCTTTTCTCGAAACCGATGAGGCCCTTGCTTATACTCTGGATATTTTCTTTACGGAAACCGCCGGCAATATGGAAGCCATGCGATCTGCCTTCCGGGGACTTGAATACGGAGCCATCCGAAAGACGGCCCACAAAATGCTCACCATGTCCCGACAACTACACGCACACAAAGTGACTCCCATCCTGGAGCGTCTCGAACAGGTTACCCCTGAAACAACTGTAGAAGATGAGTTGGCCGGATTATGGGATGGGTTAGACAAAGAGGTGACGCAGCTTGTCGATGCGCTAAGGAAACTGGTCAGCTAGACTTCCAACTGATAGCGCTCCATTTTGTTATAGAGTGTTTTACGACTAATATTCAGCAGTTTTGCAGCGACAGATTTGTTGTTATTGGCTTGTTTTAAAGCACTTATGATGAGCTGTTTTTCATTACTTTCTTTACTGAAATCGGCAGTAGTAAGTTCTTCGGTGAAGGACAGGACCTCCCTGGGAATGACGTCCAGTGCGATGGTGCTTCCCTGTGTCAACAGTACCGAACGCATGATCACATTCTTGAGCTCCCGCAAATTCCCGGGCCAGTTGTACCTTCCAAAAGCGGCTTCGACCTCATTGGAAAGTCCCAGCACCTTTTTGTCCAACGCCCGGTTGGCCTCATTCAAAAAATATTCTATGAAGAGGAACAGGTCTTCCCTGCGTTCCCGCAGTGCCGGCAAGTGAATGGAAAACTCATTGAGCCTGTGGTAGAGGTCTTCCCTGAATGTGCCATTAGCCACGGCTTCTTTAAGGTCTTCATTCGTCGCCGAAACAATACGAACATCCACTTCGATCTCTTTGGTGCTTCCCACCGGTTTGATCTTTCGTTCCTGTAAGGCCCTTAATAATTGAATTTGATTGTCATACGACAGGTTTCCCACCTCATCCAAAAACAGAGTTCCTTTGTGCGCTGCTTCAAAATGTCCTTTTTTATCGGTAATGGCCCCGGTAAAACTACCTTTTACATGACCAAAGAACTCGCTGGGAGCAACCTCTCGGGGAATAGCACCACAATCCACAGCGACAAAATCATGTACATTTCGTTTGCTGTATTCGTGGATGGTTTGCGCGGCTACTTCCTTTCCGGTACCGCTTTCCCCCTGGATCAGCACGCACATATCGGTTGGACCGACAAGCTTGAGGTGATCATGCATCCGCTTGGCCACTTCTCCGATTCCCGTGATGAAGCCTAAGGGATCCTTCGGTTTTGACGGGGATGATGTCTGGGTGGTTTTTTCGGAAACTCTTTGTGGATCATTATCTCCTTGTCTTGAAAAAGCCTGATCGATCACCATAAGCAGTTCCTCCGGCCGGAAGGGTTTGGAGATATAATCCAGGGCCCCTTTCTTGATCGCTTCAACGGCCGTGGTGACATCGGCATATCCGGTCATCATGAGGGTAGCACTTCCCGGGCAAAGTTCTTTCTGTGCGTCAAGAAGGTCCATCCCGCTGCCATCGGGTAGTTTGAGATCGGTAATAATGAGATCGAACGAACCGGCTTCCATGTGCTCTTTGGCCTGAGCGCAGCTTGAACACGAGGTTACCTCGTATCCTTTGCGTTCCAAAAAAGTAGTGAGCATTTTGCCAAAGGCAATATCATCTTCGATGATAAGGATCTGTTTCGTCATGTGGGCCAGGTTGGTCGAGTAGTTAGCTACTTAACGAAACGAGCGTGGAATTATTATAAAAAAGAAGGTGCCCCGAAGGGCACCTAAGCGAAGTATTGAATCTCTGAATACCTAAGCCTACTCCTTTTTGATCCACTCGCCTTTACTGTTGATGTACAAGGTCTTTGCTTCCTTGCGATTGGCGGCGGTAACAACTAGTTTAAATTCGCCTTTCTTGTTTGCAAAAGCCTTAGAGACGACAGCCCCCTCCAGGTCTTTTGCGACAGCATCTTTGACTGCCTGAGGCAATTCAGAGATCTTTACCTCGCTGAAATCATCCTGACTTACTTGAGTAAGGGTTGTTGGGGCTTCCTCAGTTGAAGTACTGGCCAGTGATGATTGTGCATTGGTAATGGTTAGTGTCCCCAATACCATAGCGGTAACTAAAACTAACTTTTTCATAGGTGCAATTTTTCATTTTGTAGGTGCGTTCATTTTCTTTTTCGGGTAGTATATAGAAAACTCTGTGCCGGGAATCGGCTTTTTCAGAAGAATAATGTAAATGACTGATCTATAACCTCTTGCCAAAGTGGTCTCTCCATGCCACAAATAGGCAGAGTGTGTAAGTTGTGTAATCAGTGTGTAAAAATTACACAGTAAGTGTGTACTTCTTAGTCAATACGAGGTGGCTTGCGGTTTGCTTTTTTCAAAGCCTGCTGCCTTTTAGCCTTGAGCCGTTTCTCGATAACAGCCCTGGAGGGTTTGGTCTTCTTCCGGGGTTTGGAAATAACGAGACCGGTCTTTATCAATTCGATAAGCCGGGACATGACCAGTAACTTATTTCGATGCTGACTTCGGGAATCCCCACATTTCAATACGATGTCTCCTTCGGCATTGATCCTGTTCCCCAACCGCTGTCCTAATAGTTCTTTTTCTGAATCACTTAGCGCCAGGGAATCGGCAATATTGAAATTAACCACAACCTTGCTGGACGTTTTATTCACATGCTGTCCGCCCGGGCCACTGCTTCGCACGGCCTTGAATCGCATCTCTTTAATGAGTTGATCAACATTCATCAGGCGTTGGGTCTGTGCTCTTTATTAAGCAGGTCATTCACGGTCTTCACAGGGTTGAATGTAATGCGGGGTACTTCCACGAACACCGTATTCCATCTCGCCATTGCTCCATTCCAAAGCCCCGGAAGCTCCAGCGCCTTGATCTTCTTTCCGTTCCACGACTTTTGAGCAATGAATCCGGAACTGTGATCGGCAAAGGTGGAAAGTTCATATTTGTCTCCTTTGTAGTCCCGAATGCCACAGACAATATCTACCGGGTTGAAATGTGTGGCCTCGGCAATGAGAGCGCTCTGGTGAGAATTTTCCATGTCGATCTGCGACATCTCTACAATCTGAAGGGTGGTACTACCGTCTTCTCCCTTCACCCAGAACGGACCTCCCCCGGGATCTCCGGTATTCTTCACAACGCCACATACCCGAAGTGGCCTGTCCAGTAAACCGAACAATGTCTCATTATCTGTAGGGATATCCTTTATATTGAGTTCATTCCAAAGGAAAGACCGGATCTCCTTAAATGTTTGTTCTTCCAAACCGTCCTTTGACAGGAGTTCCAGGTAGGCAAATATCTTCTTCTGCAGCCAGATCAATTTCCCGGCCAGTATTTTCTTGTAGTAGGCCGTCTCGTCTATGTATTCTTCAGCAGCTACATTATCAATATTCTTAATAAAGATCACATCGGCATCTACATCATCGAGGTTTTCCAGAAGGGCGCCGTGGCCCGAGGGTCTGAATACGAGGTCCCCCTGAGCATCCCTTAGCAGTATGTTCTCATTGGAGAATGCCAGGGTGTCTGTGCTTCGCTTCTGAAATGAATAGGAAATGTGAAATTCGGTTTTGGTCTTCTTGCTCACCCTCTTTTTCACTGCTTCGAACTCCTCTCTGAAATAAGGCAGGTGCTTTTCCGAAAAGGTGAAGTGGATATAGGCCTCATCCTTTACAGAAGCATATTGGGCCGCTTCATACAGTTGCTCTTCGAAGGCGGTGGTGGCATATTTTGCATACTTATGGAAGGGAATAAGTCCTTTGGGCAGACTATCGAAGTCCATCCCCTGCTCTTCCAGCATGCTTTTTATGAATATTTTGGCCCGCATCCCCTTGGTGGAACGCTTGTAGTCCGGGTAGTTTTCACGAATCTTCTTCTTCACCCCATTTGCAAAGGGGAAGTCGTTCAATGAATTTAAAAAGCGGGTCACCTCTCTGGGGCGTTCCCGACGCAGGTATTTTACCAATGGCTCCTTTTCCGGATCGTAATCATCCAGGAACTCGTGAAGGAACTTGAACATACGTGTCGCCGCTCCGGACGCGGGTACGAACTTGACAATGTCCAGGCCCTTACGCTCGGATTCGTAAATATCGATCAGTTTTTGACGCGCTTTATGAGGAATGACCTCTACTCCATTGCCGACCGTGGCAGCCGTTACAATTTCTACAGGGGGTATACCCTGGGTGAGATAGTCTATTTGCTTGAAGACCTTTTCAAAGGAAAGTCCCTGATCTTCAATTTGCTTGATGTCCTTTTTACTGAGCATTAAGGCCTTTTTTCAATTCGTGTAATGTAGTTAGGGCAGTTTGAAAACGAGCCTCCCGATCTCCTTTCAGTACCTGATACGGCAAATTCAATCGTTTGAGCTCGTCCTCAAAAGTACAAAACATTGTGAACCTGTCATTGGGGTTATCCCGTAGATCATCGGGTTCCCAGGGGACATCGATATAGGTTAAAAAATAGAGGGTATAGGTATTCTTCAAAGCGTATTCTGCAATCTCCGGAGGGCAATATCCGTCGTAATAAAATTCAGAATAAACTTTCAACTCAAGGAGGTTGGTATCACAAAACAGGAAGTCATTAGCTCTTGCTGCGGCTTCATTCTCAGATTGCATTTGTCCATGGGCTATGGGAAGGAGATCTTTGCGTTCACAGGACGTCCGGGTGGCATCCCATTTCTCCTGAAGGTAGGGCCTCATAAATTCGGGCACCCATTCGGTTTTGAAATGTGCGGCCAGCTCTTTTGCCAGGGTCGTCTTTCCGGTAGATTCGGGTCCGAAAAGCACAATTCTCAGGCAATCGCTTTCTGTTTGTCCAAGTGTTTTTTCCATGCCAGATAGCCTTGAATGGCCAGTACGGTGAAAATTAAATATTGTAACGATAACATTCCCCACCCGCGATATGCGTACAGCGGTACTGTGATGATATCTGCAAAAATCCAAAGTGTCCAGTTCTCGAGCTTCTTGTTCGCCATATACCACATAGCCGTAAAGAACACTCCGGATGTAAATATATCGATGTAATTGGAAGGACCAATCTTGGCACCATAGCCTTTGTAAACAGCATAGGTCACCGCCATGGTAATTACAAACATCCCAAATCCAACTAATTTCTCCCTGGTATTGGTCCGGGAGACGGGGACAACCAGCTTTCCCTCCTTCTTCCTGGCCCAGTTCCACCAACCGTAGATACTCATGATCGAATAGTAAAAATTCATCATCATATCGCCCATAAGCTCGTCGTGCAGGAAGAGATAAACGGTAATTGTAGTGGCGATCAGCCCGGTAGGATACACGAGGATGTCTCTGCGCTTTGCGTAAACCACGCTCGCGATACCAAAGACAAAGGCGATGGCTTCCAAAACGATGAGATAGGTTTCCCGCTCGTAATAGGGAGAAAGGAAAAAATCAAAAATGGGGTTCATACGCGCTGCGGTCCGATTTTACGATTTTCATGTACAGTAGTCCACTGTCTATTGCGTTCAATGCCGTATGTATTTCTTTTTGAAGTACCTCCATCACTTCGTGGTAGTTTCCGTAGACTTGTGTGCTAAGCGGATTTTCCAGCACGGTTAGACCCGAAGCCCTCAATTGTTTTATAAAATCAATAATGGCAGGTTCATACGTATCCTGCAAAGGGGTTAATGTAAGTTCAACTGAAATATCCATATTGCTTATCCTTTTTCTTCGAAGACCGTCCCCATAACCACCATATCGGCGCCTGCTTCGTAGGCCGCTTTGCGCTGCGCCTCTGTGCGGATTCCTCCGCCCACAATAAGAGGCACATCGATCTCCGAACTTACTTTTTTAATGATCCCGGTACTTATGGGTTCCAAAGCACCACTCCCCGCCTCCAGATACACCAATTGCATTCCCAAATGGGTCCCGGCCAATGCAGTGTCCGTAATTTGCTGCACATCATTCGGGTGTAAAGGTGTTGTTTGCGTTACACGCTCAACCGCCGATTCTTTCCCTCCATCAATGAGTAAATAACCTGTAGGGATCACTTCCAATTCGGATTGTCGTATCGCCGGAACTGCTTTTACGTGCTGCCCGATGAGATATTCCGGATTCCTGCCGGACAACAATGACAGGAATAACAAGGCGTCGGCCTGAGGCGAGATCTGTGAATAATCCCCGGGAAACAGGATCACGGGTAGGCTCGTTTGGTCCTTCAATGCACTAATAGTCGCACTGCATTCATCAGCGTTTGCCGTGCTTCCTCCAACGAACAGATAGTCGGTTTCGTTAGGAATTGTTGCCAGAAATGCCACGGCCTTGCCGGGGTCAAACTCTTCGGGATCTATAAGTACGGCCAGCAACGGACGGTTGTCCCGAACAGACGCTATAATGGACGCATGAATACTGGAGGTCATATCAGGCGGCTTGGGAAATATGTGCATAGGCGCAGGTGAATCCTTCAAATTCCAAAAACCAAATGTCGTAGGTTTCCGATTTGCCTTCATAACTCACCGAGGCGGTTGTGGTGGTAGCATCCAAACGAAAGTCCTCCACATAAATATGTCGCAGAAAACTCACTCCTTTGGCCGCAAAACTCTTGTACAATGACTCTTTGGCTCCCCAAACGATGGTGAGCTTCCGCATGATGGCATCTTCATTGGCCAGGGTACGATACTCTTCAACCGGGGTGAACTTATGGGCGATCTTCAAAATCTTGGTACGTTGTTTCTCTATGTCGATACCTACTTCAGCATCACTAACAATAATCGCCGAAAAGATAAAAGAATGGGTAATCGATATCTTTTTGCCATCCGTTAAATGCGGTTTTCCATTATCGTCGTAATACAGGTCATGATCCTTATAACCCACTTCGGCCAATAATTGACGAACACTCATAAACCCACGGCGGTGTATATCGCTCTTCATTCCATCCACACGATCCTGACAGTGAGGAGTAAGGACTACATTCCGGGAAAGCTCTTCAAAAGATTCTTCGATCTTCCAAATGAGCACTTTAGTACCAGGATTTACTGTTATTGTTTTGTAAAGAGGCATGTAAATTGACGGATAATGCTTACTTTTGCATCTCGAAAATCGAACTGAGTATTTAACCTTAGATTTCCCGCCCGGCGGGGATGTAAATATAACAATATGTCTACGAAAACAGCGCCTTATGTGGCCTATAAAGTAAAAGATATCTCATTGGCCGATTGGGGTCGAAGGGAGATTGAGTTGGCCGAGGCTGAAATGCCCGGATTGATGTCGCTTCGCGAAGAGTACAAAGACGAACAACCTTTAAAGGGTGCGCGTATCGCCGGATGTCTTCACATGACCATCCAAACGGCTGTACTTATCGAAACACTACAGGCCCTGGGTGCGGAAGTAACCTGGAGTTCCTGTAACATCTTTTCTACTCAGGACCATGCCGCTGCAGCAATTGCTGATGCCGGTATCCCTGTGTATGCCTGGAAAGGAATGAACGATGAGGAGTTTGATTGGTGTATCGAGCAAACCCTTTTCTTCGGAGAAGATCGTCAGCCATTGAACATGATCCTGGATGATGGAGGTGACCTTACCAATATGGTATTGGATAAATACCCTGAGTTGGTTCCCGGCATCAAAGGTCTTTCAGAAGAGACTACTACAGGAGTGCACCGTTTGTACGATCGCATGAACAACGGAACCCTTCCGTTGCCGGCGATTAATGTGAATGACAGTGTGACCAAGTCTAAGTTCGACAACAAATACGGTTGTAAAGAAAGTGCTGTGGATGCTATCCGCCGCGCTACTGATGTAATGCTTGCAGGAAAGCGCGTTGTGGTATGTGGATACGGTGATGTTGGTAAAGGTACTGCCGCTTCCTTTAGAGGAGCCGGTTCTATCGTAACCGTTACCGAGATCGATCCTATCTGTGCGCTTCAGGCCGCAATGGACGGATTCGAAGTGAAGCGTCTTGAGACTGTGGTTGGAAACGCCGATGTGGTAATCACTACCACCGGAAACAAAGATATCGTTCGCGGTGAGCACTTCTCTGCTATGAAAGACAAGACCATCGTTTGTAACATTGGTCACTTTGACAACGAGATCGACGTAGCCTGGTTGAACGACAACCACGGAGATACCAAGGTAGAGATCAAGCCTCAGGTAGATAAGTACACTGTAAATGGTAACGATATCATCCTTCTGGCTGAAGGTCGTTTGGTGAACCTTGGTTGTGCTACGGGACACCCAAGTTTTGTGATGAGTAACTCATTTACAAACCAAACCTTGGCACAGATCTAGCTGTGGAACAACAGTGATAGCTACGAAAACAAAGTATACATGCTAGCTCCGCAACGGTACGAG
>CAZTLE010000079.1:0-17211 GCA_964614415.1 uncultured Aureitalea sp.
AGCCGATATGATGAGTACACCCTCTTCGCTCATTGGAACGACCTTAAGAACAGCTCCGGTGCGTTCACAAAGCATTTGCCAGGGAACAATGTTCGAGTGGTGCTCCATGGCCGAAACAAGGACTTCATCTCCTTCCGAAAGGAATTGTGAGAATCCGTTAGCCACGAGATTGATCCCGTGTGTGGTTCCTGAGGTGAAGATCACCTCATGGGCATGCCTGATATTAAAATGCGCTTGTATCTTCTTGCGGGCAGCTTCATAGGCATCGGTCGCTTCCTGCGAAATCGTATGTACTCCACGATGAATATTCGCATTGTAATACGAATAATAGTGCACAATGGCATCGATTACCGCTTTTGGCTTTTGTGAGGTAGCAGCGTTATCAAGGTATACCAGGGGATGGCCATTAACTTCTCTGTGAAGAATAGGAAATTCAGATCGTATTTTTTGAACATCAAAAGCCATAATACATGTGAGGTATGGAGATGTTCTGTCTACAGATCAAATCCCAGATTAACACCAATCTTGTTTGCAATGAGTTTATTGATGCGCTTCTTGAGCTCAGGAATTTTCACACTTTCCAATACGTTATTGGCGAAGGCATACATAAGTAACGCACGTGCTTCTTTGGCTGCGATACCTCTGGATCGAAGGTAGAACATGGCTTCTTCGTCCAACTGGCCAATAGTACATCCGTGTGAACACTTCACATCATCAGCGAAGATCTCCAACTGTGGTTTGGAATTGCAGGTGGCTTTATCACTCACCAGAATGTTATTGTTCTGTTGAAAAGCATCCAGCTTTTGTGCCTCTTTTTCTACGTACACCTTACCATTGAAGACTCCGGTGGAGTTGTCATCGAAGATTCCTTTATAGTCCTGATGACTCTCGCAGTTGGGCGCAATGTGGTGCACCAGGGTATTGTGATCCACATGCTGTTTGTCTTCCAAAATAGTGATACCATTTAGCACAGAGTCACAGCGTTCCCCTTTCTGATAGAAGTTAAGATTGTTACGTGTTAGGTTACCTCCAAATGAGAAGGTATGCACCCTACAAACACTGGCAGTTTCCTGGGAGATATAGGTATGATCTATCAATGAGGCAGTTGCCACATCGTTTTGAACTTTATAATAATCAACATAGGCGCGTGTATCGGCAAAGATCTCAGTGACCACATTGGTGAACACCGGATTTTCCGAAAGGCTTTGGTGGCGCTCAATTATCTGAACATGGGAGTTCTCGCCTACGACGATCAGGTTTCGCGGTTGCAGCATAGCGGCTGCTTCCGTACCGGTAGAGAAGTTGATGATCTCAATAGGCTTCTCCACTTCCTTGTGTTTCGGAATATGAATATAGGCCCCTTCGCGTGCGAAAGCCGTATTCAGTGATGTAAGGCTGTCCTCCTTCGCAATTTTGTTGAAGTAGGCATCCATCACAGGTTGGTACTTCGACTTGGTAAGAGCGGCGGACAACAAACACACGTCAATGCCATCATGTGTCGTTTCCGAAAGGAATGAACTGTATACACCATCTACAAATACAATCTTGTACGTATCAATATCGTGAATGAAGTACTTCTTTACATTCTTGAATTCAACAGCCGTCTCGTTATCCGGAAAAATACTGTAATCCTTCTTTACGAGTGCGTTGAGAGACGTATACTTCCAGGCCTCCTGTTTCTTGGTGGGAAAGCCCTGGTCCTCAAAAACCTTGATGGCCTTACTACGCACATCGTGAATCGGTGAATCTGCCTCCAGGTGATCCTCGAAGGCTATATATGACGATAACAGTTTGTCTTTTAGGCTCATTCTTTTGAATTATGAGTTGTAAATTTTGAGTGTTAAGTTGACTGCCTCAATAACCCTCAAAAAAGTACTATACCAATTCTTCTTTAATCCAGTCGTATCCTTTTTCCTCAAGCTGATAGGCCAGTTCCTTGCTGCCTGTTTTCACGATCTTCCCTTGCATGAGAACGTGCACGTAATCGGGGACAATGTAGTCCAGCAATCGCTGGTAGTGCGTGATAACGATCACTGCATTGTCTTTGCTCTTAAGCTTGTTAACTCCGTTCGCAACGATCTTGAGGGCATCGATGTCCAATCCGGAATCTGTCTCATCCAATATGGCCAGTTTTGGTTCCATAACGGCCAACTGGAAGATCTCATTTCGTTTTTTCTCTCCGCCGGAAAAACCTTCGTTAAGGGAACGGGACAGGAACTTTCTGTCGATTTCCAAAAGGTCGGCCTTCTGCTTGATGAGCTTCAACATTTGAGAAGCAGGCATATCTTCCATGCCTTTGGCCTTTCGAGTCTCGTTAATAGCCGTTTTGATGAAGTTGGTCACCGTCACTCCAGGAATTTCTACGGGGTACTGGAACGAAAGGAACACTCCTTTATGGGCTCTTTCTTCCGGGTCCAGCTCGGTGATGTCTTCGCCTTCCAGCAAAAGCTCACCTTCGGTTACTTCAAATTCTTCTTTTCCGGCAATGACGGAGGCCAGGGTACTTTTACCGGAACCGTTAGGTCCCATAATGGCATGTACTTCTCCCGGTTTGACCTGCAGATCAATTCCGTCCAGTATGTCTTTTCCTTCTACACCTGCGTGCAGATTCTTAATTTTTAGCATGACTATTCCTGCGTTTCTTCTTTTTCTTCAAACTTAATGTCGGCGGGCGAAGGTTTATCGCTAACGCTTACAATTTCTTTGATGGTTATAAACTCATCCCATCCGTCGGTCCCATCGGGTTTTGGGCCTACTACCCCCTTGACAACGACCTCCACCATATCGAATTCGCTGGACTGTACAGGAGCGACTTTTTTGGCCAGCTCGGAAGCCTTATCGTCCAGGGTAACTCCATAGATAAAAGTATCCCCTTTAAGGACAGCTGCATCTTCCAGGTAAATGAACTCTCCGGTATATGATGGCATATCCGAAGTATCTTCAGCGGTTTTTTCTTCTGAATTTTTACATGAAATAATCGCGGCGGACAGAGCGAATATCAAAAGTAGTTTCTTCATAGTTGCTTTTTTGTTAGTTGATTATCCCACAGATCCCTCGAGGCTTATTTCCAATAATTTTTGAGCCTCTACGGCGAACTCCATAGGTAGCTTGTTCAATACTTCTTTGCTGAAACCATTGACGATAAGCGCAATGGCCTTTTCCGTATCTATTCCGCGCTGATTGCAGTAGAAGATCTGATCCTCACCAATTTTACTGGTGGTAGCTTCGTGTTCAATCTGCGCAGTTTTGTTCTTTGCCTCGATGTACGGGAAGGTATGCGCACCGCATTTGTTCCCCATGAGGAGGGAATCACACTGGGAGAAGTTTCTGGCGTTCTCGGCCCTTGGGCTTATCTGCACCAACCCTCTGTAGCTGTTTTGTGATTTACCTGCCGAAATTCCTTTGGATATGATCGTACTCTTGGTATTCTTTCCCAAATGGATCATCTTGGTTCCCGTATCGGCCTGCTGGAAATTGTTGGTCACGGCAATGGAGTAGAATTCTCCAATCGAATTGTCACCTTTCAAAATGCAGCTGGGATATTTCCAGGTCACAGCACTTCCTGTTTCCACCTGGGTCCAGGAGATCTTGGCGTTCTTTTCACACAATCCACGCTTGGTCACAAAATTGTAAACTCCTCCTTTTCCGTCTTTTCCTCCGGGATACCAGTTCTGTACGGTTGAGTATTTGATCTCTGCATCGTCCAGTGCGATCAATTCAACCACAGCAGCGTGCAGTTGATTTTCATCTCGCATAGGGGCGGTACATCCTTCGAGGTAACTCACGTAGCTTCCTTCATCTGCAATGACCAGCGTTCTCTCAAACTGTCCGGTTCCCGCCTGATTGATACGGAAATAAGTGGACAATTCCATAGGACAACGAACACCTTTCGGGATGTAGCAGAACGAACCGTCGCTAAACACCGCACTATTGAGCGCAGAGTAGAAATTATCGCGTTGGGGAACCACAGTACCGATATACTTCCTGACCAGTTCGGGATGTTCTTTAATTGCTTCTGAAATGGAGCAAAAAATGATTCCTTTTTCGGCCAGGGTGTCTTTGAAGGTAGTCGCTACCGAAACCGAATCCATCACAATATCCACCGCAACACCGGCTAACTTCTTTTGCTCGTCGAGAGAGATGCCTAATTTGTTGAAGGTTTCCAACAATTCGGGATCTACCTCATCAATGCTGTTGTACTTCGGCTTGGTAGTGGGAGCCGAGTAATAGGAGATGTTCTGAAAATTGGGTTTTTCATAGTGAACATTGGCCCATTCCGGTTCGATCATTTCTTTCCAGTAGCGGAACGATTCCAGACGCCATTCGGTCATCCACTCCGGTTCCTCTTTCTTTTGTGAAATGGCGCGTACAATATCCTCGTTAAGACCTACAGGGAAGGTTTCAGATTCTATGTCAGTATAAAATCCGTATTCGTACTCCTTGGTCTCGAGTTCTTTTTTTAAGTCGTCCTCGGTAAACTTGCCCATTCTTGGCTGAATTTAAAGATTGAAAGATTTAAAAATTAAAAGCTATTCAATCCCGCTTTTCCTCAAATATTTTATAAAATTGGACAGCTGTTTTGAAATGCCAACTGTCTCTCTTTTTAGTTTTTCGTGCAACTGAGAATCTATTTGATTCAGACGATTTGCTACGGCCAACAAATTTCTACATTCTCCACAAGATCCTTTAGCGACGTAGAGGAATCTAATGAATTGCCTGTTCGATTGTGATTCAAATCCTTCGGCAATGTTGTTAGAAATGGATAACGATGCTCTTTCTAACTGATTTGCGATATTTTTAGTAAGAGGCGGGTTTCTGGTGAGTGAAAATATATCAACGGTAAATTCGAAAGCGTGCTGATATACTTTCAGATCTTCAAATGTCTTCATCAAAACCCATCAACTTGATATCCCTTTCGTTACACAATCTTTTATCCTTGAATCTTTGAATCCTTCAATCCCTCAATCAAAGCGAAAAACTCTCTCCGCATCCGCAAGTGCGATTGGCGTTAGGGTTGTTGAAAACAAATCCCTTACCATTAAGGCCACCGCTGTACTCCAGGGTAGTACCTACCAAATACAGGAAACTTTTCTTGTCAACAACGATCTTCACACCTGCATCCTCAAACATCTTGTCGTTATCTCCCAATTCCCGATCGAAATCGAGTTCATAGGACAAGCCGGAGCATCCTCCGCTCTTCACACCAACGCGCACAAAATCGTCCTTCACATTGAACCCGTCATGGCTCATGAGCTCCGAAATTTTTGTCTTTGCGCTTTCGCTAACCTTGATCATTTATATAGATTCAGTCTAAATTAGGGTACAAATATACGCCAAATACGACGTTTTACCATAGTCGTAGCAGAAATTAAAACTATACAACAATAAGGGAAAACAATTGCTTAAAAGCAGCCTACACAAAGCTCGGAGAAGCGTTCGTCGAAAATAAAATTGTTGTCTGTGAGGGCCTTGAGAAAGGCAATGATCTTTTCTTTATCGCCTGCTTCAAACGAAATTCCAATGCTGCCGTCAGCCTGTCTGAACTGATCATCCAGCGTGGGAGAATCCACCATGCCGCTTTCATAGAAATCAAGTACGTCTTCCAGCGTTCCCAAACGTCCATCGTGCATGTAGGGGAAAGTAGCCTCGATATTCCGAAGGGTTGGAACCCTGAATTTGTGCCGATCAGTTGGCATGCCCGTTACGCGTTCGCGGCCTATGTCATTGTACTGCGGATCAACAGGCAGGCCATTATTACGGTATGACTGATCGGTAAACAAGGCACCCATATGACAGGAAGCACATTTTTGATTAAACAGCGCCAATCCCTCGGTTTCATCTGTCGTTAACGTGGTTCCGTCATTGGCGAGGAACCGGTCGTACTTGGATTCGGCGGAGATCATCATCAACATGAACTGAGAGAGTGCTTTGAGAATGTTTTCGGTATTGATCTCGCCATTATCGAAGGCTTCGTCGAACATGCGTATGTATTCCTCGTCCTCCTGCAGGAGTGCGATCACGCCATTGAACGTATTGTTCATCTCCACAGGATTCGTAATGGGAATGATAGGCTGTAGATCCAGATGATCGGCAGCGCCGTCCCAGGTGAAATCCTTCATGAAGGCCAGGTTGTGCAATGGCTGAGCATTTCGGGTGCCAAGAGCTCCGTCCACCCCATGACTTACGATATGCGTGTGATGCGTAAAAGCAAAATCCTGAATGTGACAGAAACCACAAGACACGACCCCGTCTGATGCCAGTCGACCATCGTAGAATAATTGCTTGCCAAGCAGAAATCCTTTCTCGGTGGGTGGATTCAGGGAGATGTCATAGGTAGGATCCGGAAAATGATCGGGTATAAGAAACTCGAGCTCCGGGTTTTGAGCATCCAAAGGCACATAGCCGTCATCGGTATTACACGATACCAGCACCAGGAGAAAAACAATTATGTACCCTGAAAATCTCATCTCGCTTTAGTTTGTTGAAAAGGCAGCTGCCAGGTTATCAGTTAATATCGGGGCAAATACGGGATCTACCTGGATGTCCGATTTCGTTTCCAGCGCATGTGTCGTCACCCCGTCAAATATCTTCGCCACGTCCAGTGCAATATCCACCACAGGAATGGCATCACTGCCAACACCTATTCCATTGGTTCCGCTAAGGTCTAAGGTCACTTCCCTGTAGTTATCAAGGTTGGTTCCGTGACTTCCGATATGTAGAATAAAGGGCGCATCGGTTTGTGTGGCTGAATCGAAAGTGCCTTCAAATTTCAGGAATTTGTATCCGGCAGACCAGGACCAGAGCATGCCCAGTTCTTCGGCAGTTGGAATGAAGTTGTTAACTCCGTTCAACGGATAGTTGGATTGATCCACGCCAATTCCGAATCGAATTTTGGTATATGTTCCGGGAGGTATATCGTTCATGGAAAACCCTTTACTGGCAGGATTGGCCTCATTCACCACAAAGTAGCTGTCCTCCTGCGGATAAACAAATTCATTTCCTTCCGAATCAATAAGAACCATATTACTGATAATATACTTGAGTTCGGATACTTCATAGGCTTCGCCGCTACTATTGGTATACGTAGCTGTATTAAGATTTAGGATATCGTTTCCTACTTTATTGATAAAGTTGAGAGCAACGGCACCGGGTTCGGGTTGTTGCTGATCATCACTATCGTCATTCTTGCAAGCCGTTATCGCTACGACCAGGATAAGTATTAGTGCAATCTTTTTCACAGAATTCTATTTTATTTTAATAAGCAAAAAGTCTTTATTACCACGATTTAAGGCGATATCAAGGTCGTTGCTTTCCGTATTACCTACGACCAGTACTTTCTGATCATTTGTCTGAATGGCATCATTCGCAAAATCGAGGTCGGAGCCACCGGATGTATTCTCAAAAATAATCGAACCGGTGTCGTCCATGATAACTACCCAGGCATCGTTTTGCCCGTTATTGTTTGCAACATCGCCGTTGCTGCTTCGAGTAGATCCTGAGATCAAGTAATTTCCATCCGACAGGCGGTATGCGCTTCGGGCAGATTCAAAATCACTGCCTCCAAAGGATTTTTGCCACATCATTGCGCCTGTATCGTCAAACTTCACCGCCCAGGCATCGGCATTGCCCAATGGGTTGGTAACGTCCATATCATCGCTCCGGGCGTCGCCTACCATAAGATAATTTCCATCGGCCGTGCTACTCACCGCATACCCGATATCAATTTGGGACCCCCCAAAGGATTTGGTCCAGAGCAGATCCCCCGCATCGCTAAGACGAACTGCCCAAAAATCATAGCTTCCCTTACTGTCGGTAATGTCAAAATCATCGCTTTCCGAAGCCCCGACGAGTAGGAAACCGTCGTCTGCAGTTTGAAGTGCATCGTAGCTTCGGTCGTTGTTGGTGCCGCCAAAGAAACGGCGCCAGATGCGATTACCCGAGGCGTCCATTTTAATGGCCCAGTATTCTCCAACACCGTGAAGGTATCCACCATTTCGGCCGTCATTACCCTGGCCGTTGCTGGCACTCACGTCCAGGAAACCTGTTGCAAAATAGCCACCATCCCTGGTCTCGAATACTTTGAAGGCCTGGTCGCTTCCGGCAAAACCGAAATTGCGGTCCCATTGTATATTTCCGAAGGCGTCGATCTTCAGGATCCAGTAGTCGTGAAACCCTTCATTGCCGGAAACGTCTCCATCGCTACTTCGGCTATGACCGGAAATTATAAATCCGCCATCACTGGTAGCGCTGATACTGGTAGCGCGTTCGTCACTTGACCCTCCATATGTCTTACTCCATACGATATCGCCTTCAGGGGTTACTTTCAACACCCAATAATCACTGTCCGTAGATGTTTTATCTACGATATCACCATCGTTGCTTTGGGTGGAACCCAAAATGACATAATTGCCATCAATAGATTGAACCACTCCCACGGCATCGTCTTCATTGCTTCCCCCATAGGTTTGCACGAAATCCACTATGCCTTCAAAACCTGTAGGCTCGGGTTCGTTATCCACGGGATTCTGAGTGGAATTATCGGTACTGCAGGCAAGCAAGGTGAGCAGGCTGCTTAGAAGTAGGGGAGTTAAATATTTTTTCTTTTTCAATAGCATTCAAGTAAGCATTATCTCACTACCAACCGTTTTGAAGTGTTTTCGTTGATAGTGACAATGTATATTCCTGACTTTAGGTCGGAAATACTGAAGTTTGTTGACAGTTGCCCGCCCAATGTAAAGGATCGCACCCGCTGTCCAAGAATATTATAGATCGCTATGCTGGTTAACGGCTCATTTTGAGAGGCTATCGTAAGCCGTGTACTTGCAGGGTTTGGGTACATGGCAAAATCATTCACATCAAAACTCTGGGTTGCCAGAACGGCCGGGTCGATAACCAGGGTAAATCCGGCATCACCGCTAATCACGATATTTCCGCTCTCAAAGTAAGGATACACACTCCAGTTGCCGCTGAAGTTGGCATCATTGTTTGCAGGGAAAGTATCGAAAAAGGCTATTTCATTTATGTTTTGATTGGCAATGTCACTAATATCAATAACGCGCATTCCTGAGGAATAATTGGCGAGGTAGTATTTGTCTCCTTTCACATAACCGTTATGGTCAACAGAAGCGTTAGGGCCAAAATATTCGAAGAAGGGTTGCGGGTCGTCAAGATCGGAGAAATCAAAAATGATCGTACGGGTGGAGAACCCTACATTGAATTCATCAAACTCATCTCCCAACAGGAAATAACGCTGATCCTCGGTAAACCAACCCTGGTGTGTGTAACCAACATCGGTATAACCCGTAGTTGAAATATTGACTGGATTCTGCTTATCGGTAACATCCACAATGACCACTTCGTTGGTATTACTGCCTATCATTATCTCGCGGCCGGTGTAGTCAGTGTCCGGTCCGTTATAAGTAACCACTTGTGCATCATGGCTGTAATCGTCCATGTCGTACCCACCGGCTGCGGTAGGATTCAACGGGTCCTGGATATTCACAAAGTGTGGCCCTCCATTGAATGAGGAGGTTCCCACGGCATAGGCATAACCACTATCTTCGTTTATAACGATATTGTGCGCACTTCCAAAACCATCGTAATGAGCATCGTTCGTAAAGGTATCCGGTGGATTGGCAACGGATCTCAATCGTGTCAGGTCGAAAACCTGCATCCCATGACCGGGTGCTTCACTCACAATGAACGCATGATTATCGTACACTTTAACATCACGCCATCCACTGGAACTGGTATGTGTGGGCAGTTTCCCCAGATATACAGCATTTGTGGGATCTGATATGTCTATGAATGCAGTTCCGTTATCCAGCCCGACAATGGCGTATTCTTTTCCATCCTGGGGATCGGTCCAACCCCAGGAATCATTGGCGATGGATGCGCCCATTTGAGCGGGTGTAATTTGCGATTGCAGATCCAGGTTGTTGCAGGGGAATCCGGCAGCGGTTCCACCGCTACAAGGTGTTTGTCCAATGGCTACCATGGGGACAGACAAGAGGCAAAAAAGTAAAAGCTGTTTCATAGCCAAAATTTAGGAAAGTTATTTCGAATGTTTTTTAGTCTAAAAGTATTCTATATGGCTCTTTTTTAAGAGTTATTTGCTTTACAGTCACCAAAAAGTTGGTTTCCGTTATGCTCCTAATCCCTGTATTATGCGCCCGACACTGCCTTGGCTTGATTGGTTGTAGATAGCGGTGTCATTACAGATCTTCTTACGAACGGATTTCTCAAAGGTACTAAAACTTGAACATTGAAATCCTATCGGTGTGGCAGGAATTAAATTCCGCCTTATTGCTTCCTCACAATATATAAACCGGAGTCAATGTCACTTATAACAATATTTCCACTTGGGAAATACGGGTATACACTCCAGGCACCATTAAAACTGGGGTTGTCTCCGGCCGGGAAGGTATCAAAAAACCCGACCTCCATGATTTCTCCGTTGCTTATGCCCGAGATGTCCAGCACTCGCAGGCCGGCGGTGTAATTTGCCATGAAGAACAGGTTGCCTTTTACATAGCCATTGTGATCGATGGCAGTAGTGCTGCCAAGGTATTCGGTATGAACTGCCGGAGCGTCCAGATCTGAAAAATCGAAAACGATGGTGCGCGAGTTAAATCCGAAATTGAGTTCGTCAAGTTCATCACCTAAAAGGAAATATCTCTGATCTTCAGTAAACCATCCCTGGTGCGTATATCCCACCGACCCATAGGCCAGTGTGGAAATACCCACTGGATTTGCTTTATCCGTGATATCCACGATAACGACTTCGTCTTCATTACTACCGATGAGGATCTCCCGGCCTGTATAATCGGTATCCGGTCCTGAATAGGTCACCACCTGAGCATCGTGGCTGTAATTATCCATGGCGTATCCACCGGCTAGTGTAGGATTCATAGGGTCTGATATATCAACAAAATGGGGGCCACCATTAAATGTCTGTGATCCTACGACATAGGCGAAGGCCGATGCTTCATTGATGACAATATTATGTGCACTCCCGAATTCGGTATACAGGGCGTCTGCTGTAAACGTGGTGGGAGGATTGGCTACATTGCTCAATTTGGTGAGATCGAAAACCTGCATTCCATGATTTTCAGCTTCACTCACAATAAAGGCATAGTTGTTATACACTTTGATGTCCCTCCAGCCGCTGTTCACTGTCGCCGTGGGAAGTTTACCGAGATAGATCGGCGTCTCCGGAGTTGAAACATCGATAAAAGCGGTTCCGTTATTCAATCCCATCAATGCATATTCCTTTCCGGTAGCAGTATCGGTCCAGCCCCAAACATCATTTCCTCTGGCAGCGGCTAAAGTGGTCAGAGTTACGTTCGCTATCAATCCGTAGTCGTCACAGGGAAATCCTCCAGCCGAGCCGCTCTCACATGGAGAAGCAAATACCACAGCTGGATCGGGATCATCATCACCCACTTGAACGGGCTGGGTCGAATTGTCCTCAGTAGTGCATGACAGTGCAAACAAAATGAATGCGACAAAAGGGAATATCTTTTTCAACATGGAACAAATTTTTGCCTAAATATAGGCTTTTTTCAAAGCGCGCCCCGGCCCGAAGGTAAACACGTATAATATTTTACCTGAAAAACCCACATCACCTGGAGGTTTATAACGGTAATTCTTCAAATGATCGTACTTTTGCACCGCAAACAATATAGTATGCTGGAGAATAAAGAAACCCCCAGAACAAGCATTTCCGAGTTGGGAGAATTTGGACTCATCGATCATCTTACCCAACACTTCGAGATCACTCAAAAGAGTACTGTGAAGGGAGTAGGAGATGATGGTGCAGTAGTCGCGTTTGAAGCCGGAACAGAGATCGTTGTAAGTACCGATCTTTTGGTGGAAGGGGTTCACTTTGACCTTAGTTACATGCCATTAAAGCATTTGGGCTACAAGGCTGTGATCGTGAATCTGTCCGACATATACGCCATGAATGCCCAGGCAACACAGATCACCGTTTCCATTGCGGTGTCGAATCGTTTTCCAGTTGAGGCACTTGAGGAGTTATATAGTGGCATTCAAACCGCAGCTAAGTTCTATGGTATCGATGTCATCGGTGGAGATACCACTTCTTCCACAGGTGGAATGTTGATAAGTATAACAGCCCTTGGGGTAGTCAATAAGGGAGAGGCTGTCTATCGAAGTGGAGCCGGAGAGAATGATCTGCTTGTGGTTACGGGAGATCTTGGTGGAGCCTATCTCGGACTGCAGATACTGGAGCGTGAGAAAAAGGTATTTGAAGTAAATCCGAATGCGCAACCCGATCTGGAGCCTTATTCGTATTTGGTGGAACGACAGCTCAAACCGGAAGCCCGTAAGGATATTCCGAAATTACTTTCCGACCTCGAAGTACGCCCTACATCCATGATTGACATCAGTGACGGACTGTCTTCAGAAATATTGCATATCTGTAAGCAGTCTAAAGTGGGCTGCAATGTCTACGAAGATAAGATTCCGCTCGATCCACAGGTGATCACTACCTGTGAGGAGTTCAAGATGGACAGCACGACCATCGCCCTGAATGGGGGCGAGGACTACGAATTGCTGTTTACCATTAAGACAGAAGACTTCCCAAAGATCAAGGGAAATCCTAACCTTACGGTAATAGGACACATTACCCCTCAAAGCGAAGGGGTGCATTTAATTACCAGAGCTAATACAAAAATAGAACTGATCGCCCGGGGATGGAATGCGACCAGTGACTAGGGGGCTATCTAAGAAGCTGCATTTCTGGAAAAATATTTTTCAAAAAGCAAGTTGTTCTCCTGCCAGTATTTTGTGAGCCGGACGATTTGTCCGTAGCCATCAGTTGTGTATTTCTGCTGGCAACGCTTGCAGGTGAATTCTTCCAAATGTAAATGTGATTTCTTAGTGGATACAAAAGAATGCCCTTTAATCTTACAAAATAGCTTTCTCATATCATACGGTTCTTGGGGATTGGTTAGAGATTCGTTTCATTTTCTTTTCAAAGAAAGTTGCTAATGCGGTGTTAATCTGTTTGGTCTTGAAGGTGAGGGCTTCACGTTTGCCGTTAAGGCTGTCTGTGACTTCGCGGCCGCATTGCGTGCATTTGTACTCATTGATGTGATTGGTAACCTTGCGTGTGATGATGTAATCATGGCCAAGGGCGCTACACATCAATCCGGAGAGAGAGAAATGGGGTTTTGGGGAAGAGTTCATGGTGGCTAGGTTTTTACTTGACTAAGTAAACAAAAATTTTCAATAAATCCGATCAAAAGCGAATTTATTCGATGAAATGCAATATTTTAACAATTTCACCATGAGCTTCCATGTGACTCATGTGACCTCCGGGAAGCGAAATTAGCCTGCTTTCTGTACTGTTGGCAAGTTCCTCCGATCGTTTGAAAGGCACAATAGGATCGGCTGTGGCACTGATCATGATTTTGTCTGAACTCAATTCGCGGAGTACCTCCGTACGGTCCTTTCGAAGTTTCATTCCTTTCAGGGCCGCTTTGATCCCAACCAAAGGAAATTGCATTGCTTCTTCCTTGAGGCGCGAGATCTCCTGGGTATAACGAATCCGGTTTTCCGGAGAGAACAGGTTACCGATCGCCAGCCCCAGGAAGAGGTTCGGATTTTCATCCAGTGCTTCCAGTGCACGATCGCGATTTCGTTTTCGCTCCTCAGAGTCGGCCTCCGTTGTCGAGTTCATCAAAGCCAGGGTGTTTATTATTTCAGGACTGAATTCGGCGATAGCCAGAGCCACATATCCACCCATGGAATGCCCTACGAATGAAGCCGATTCAATGTTGAGCGATTCCAATAAGGAGATTACCACATCAGCCATAAGCTCCATAGTATGAGTCTCTTCAAGACATCCGCTTTGTCCATGCCCCGGAAGATCGATACACACAACATTTCGCCTTTTGGATAGCGCAGGCAGGAACGGGTGCCACATAGTAGTACTTTCCAGGAAGCCGTGAATCAGCACTACTGTAGGACCTTCTCCCTGCCTCTCGTAATAAATGGGCGTCTCGCGATAATGAAAAATCATTTTTCTATATTCGGCAGAGCAAATATCTACCAATGTCCAACAGTAAACAAACCTTCGTCACCGCTTTTGCATTGTTTTCCCTGTTTTTTGGAGCGGGTAATTTGATTCTTCCACCATTGCTGGGATACCGCGCAGGTTCTGAATGGTTTATGGTGGCAGTGGGATTTGCGATCTCTGCCGTGATCATCCCTATTATGGCCATATATGGACATGCCAGGTTGCAGGGAACAATGATGGACTTCGGAAAGAAAGTCTCGCCCGTGTTTGCCATGGCCTACTGTCTCATTGTTTATACGATCGCGGCAACACTACCCGCGCCGCGTACGGCTTCGGTGACCTATGAAATGGCTGTTCAGCCCTATTTCGAAATGTCTTCATTGGTCCTTAGTACCATTTACTTTGTGCTGGTTTTGTTGTTTGTGCTCAATAGGTCGAAGATCATTGATATTGTTGGAAAGTTCTTAACGCCTCTAATTATACTCATTCTGTTGATGATCATCGCCATTGGTTTGTTTGCCGATGTGGAGCCTCTGCGCGCCTCGGTATTTGACAATCCAACCTTTACCGAAGGAATCCTGGAAGGGTACCAGACTTTTGATGCCATTGGAGGTGTCGTGGTAGGGGGTGTTATTGTGATCTCACTGGGATTGCGCGGCCAATATTCCTACAATGAAAAAAAATCCATAATCGCCCGATCAGGACTCATAGCCGGTTTAGGGTTGTTCCTTATTTATGGAGGACTTATTGCACTGGGTGCTGTGAATAGCGGTACCCTGGATACTGATAACCGCACGGAACTGCTCACCCTGTTAAGCACAGGAACCCTCGGAAATATGGGAGCGGCTTTCCTGGCTGTGCTCGTGGCCCTTGCCTGTTTTACAACAGCCGTTGGAATTATTACCGGGATAGCCGATTTTATAAAAGGCATTTCCGGCGAATCACAATTCGCCTATAGAATAACAGCGGTCATTTCTTGTTTCTTAGGGATCCTAATCGGACAATTCGATGTACACTATATCATCGATGTGGCACTTCCGGTACTCATGTTTATCTATCCAATAACCATTGTACTTATTCTGCTCAATATCCTTCCGGAAGCCTGGTCTTCCAAACTAGTGTTCCGTGCAGTGGTATTGATTACGTTTATATTCAGCATCCCGGATTTCCTTGGGTTTATTGTTCCTGAAGGTTCGCTGGATGCCATTCGTGAAGCAATTCCAATGTCACAACTAAATATGGGCTGGGTATTGCCCGCCCTGCTCACCTTTGCGCTGGTTAATGGAATTATGCGATTACGTGGAAGAGCAGCTACTGGCTAACAGAAACTTTACTATTCATGAGTTCTTCGATCTCTTCGATCTCAATAGGAATGTTCTCCATTAGGTTGAACGGTGCGCCGTTTTCGCGGATCACCACATCGTCCTCCAGTCGAATACCGAAGCCTTCGTCAGGAATATAGATTCCGGGTTCTACGGTAAAGACCATATCGGCCGTCATCGGTTCCCAAAGGATTCCATAGTCGTGGGTGTCCAGTCCGATATGATGTGACGTGCCATGCATGAAGTATTTCTTGTAGGCCGGCCAGTCGGGATTTTCATTTTGAACATCTGCTTTGTCCAGTAATCCAAGCGAGATAAGTTCACTGGTCATGATCTTACCTACTTCCACATGATATTCTTTCCAGAGTGTTCCCGGCACGAGCATCTGGGTGGCTTCATTCTTCACCCGTAGTACGGCATTGTACACATCCCGCTGCCTCGGAGTAAAACGTCCGTTCGCCGGAATGGTACGGGTCATATCACTGGAGTAATTCGCGTACTCTGCACCAACGTCCATAAGGATCAGATCTCCATCCTTGCACTGCTGGTTATTCTCAATGTAATGCAATACGTTAGCGTTATTTCCACTTGCCACAATAGGGGTGTATGCGAATCCCCTGGAACGGTTTCGTAAGAACTCGTGCATGTATTCCGCCTCGATCTCATATTCCCAAACGCCTGGTTGTACAAATCCCAGTACACGACGGAATCCCTTTTCAGTAATGTTGCAAGCAGTTTGCATCAAATCGATCTCAATAGGATCTTTCACCGATCGCAATCGTTGCAGAATGGGATTGCTTTTTGCCCAGGTATGTCCGGGGAACTGCTCTTTGGTCTTTTTTATAAACCGATCTTCCCTGGTTTCGGTCTCGACCGATTGGCGATAATGTTCATTGGTGTTGAAATAGATCACTTCGGCCTGTGTCATCAATTCGAAGAACACCTTGTCAAAATCACTCAGCCAATAGACGGTTTTAACTCCACTTACTTCAAAAGCCCTTTCCTTAGTGAGTTTTTCGCCTTCCCATACAGCAATATGCGCATTGGTTTCGCGCAAGAATAATATCTCTCGGTGTTTTTCCTCTACGGCCTCCGGGAACAGCAGCAATATACTTTCCTCCTGATCGACTCCCGACAGGAATAAAATGTCTCTGTGTTGCTGAAAGGGCATTGTGCTATCGGCACTAATGGGGTAAATGTCGTTGCTATTGAAGACAGCCAAACTCCTGGGCTTCATGGCGTCCATGAAGTTCTTTCGGTTTCGGATATACAGGCGGCTATCTATGGGATGATATTTCATAATGGAATAATCTTAGTGTTGTAAAATTAAAAGAAATTGAGATTCCGAATGGACTTGTTCTCAATTTTCTGCTTTCCGTAAGAACGAGTCCTGTTACACGTAAGCTTACCGGAGACCGCGTTTAATCCCTATCTTGGACCTAGATTTTCTACACCTTGGTTTTTGGTATACTGGACATTCTGGCGATTCTTATAGGCTATCAGGCGCTGCTTTTTGCCTTTTTCCTAATTAAAAACCGGAATATAAAACCGCTTTTCGCGCATGTGCTAATAGGAGTTTGTATTCTTATTCTTGTGCATTTCGGTTACATGATGGGTGAGCGGCAATTCGGATGGCCCTATCTGCTCGGACCCTTTTTCGGATTGCTGTACGGTCCTCTGTATCTCCTGTACACACAAAGTCTCACATCGACGAGGATCGCAGGCGTCGTGCTTCACTTTATCCCGGCTTTTATCACTTTGTTTCTGGTTCTCTTTTTGGGGGATGTACTGCTGAACTACTTACCGGTAGTAAGCATTCTGATAACCTTGCATTTTACCGCCTCT
>CAZTLE010000080.1:0-17172 GCA_964614415.1 uncultured Aureitalea sp.
TAGTAGAAAGCCCTGGCCGGATCTCCTTGCTCATAGCAAATCTGTACGGCCTTCACATAGAGTTCAGAACTTTTCTTTCTCCAAAACAATTTGGACAGTTCTTCCCGGCTTTCAAAATACAGCATATCCACAACCGCATCGGCCAACTCCATAGTACGGGATGCTTCCTCTAAAGCGCCTCCATCCTTGTTTTCGGCATGTTCCTTAAGAAGTGCGCCTAGTTTGTCAATGAGTATCTCCAGCACATCCCGCTTGAACGGAGAATTCTCAATATCCTTTTTTGATATAAGATCTATCTCCGGAGCCCGTAATCCGTAAAGTTGGACGGCTATCGCTTTGTCATACTGTTTTCTTGCCTCACCAAACTCCTTTCGCTGCACCAGTACTTCGGCCAGATTACTGAATAATGTACTTCGATGGGTCCGGTTTCCTTCACTGAAGGGCATAGACTGCATATGATATTCCCAGGCGCCGTCATTGTCACCCTTGCGTTTCATCAATACGCCCATGTTATTCAGCACCCTGTATACAGCCGTTGAATCCTCAATTCTTTCGGCAATTGCCAGTGATCTTTCATAGTAGGACAAGGCAGCATCAAAATCGTCTATAGTTTCATACACCACACCCATATTCGAATACCTTCGCATTTCTTGTCCGTCACTTAATGAAACGTCCTCAAGAAGTTCATCCACCTTTTGCTGCATATCAAAAAAGGAATCGGCATATGAGCCATCACGCAGGTTTGCATAGGTCCCGGATGTGTTCAGATAGGTGATGATCAATCGCCCCAGGTCGTCATTCCCGGTATGAATCCGAGCGGCTTGCCCGTAATTATCCAGAGCTCTTTGAAAGTCCCCGAGGGCATCGTAAACATCTCCCTTTTCTTTGTAGGCCTTACCCACTCTGGGATTAAGCGGGTCTGAGATAGCAATAAGCGTATCCAGGTAGAATAAGGCATTGGGATAATCGGGATAATCGAGTTTCTTGTGAAAGAATCCCAGGTTGTACAGGTTCTTCTTCAGTAATTCAATATCCGGATCAGCACTACCGGTAAGATGTACATGTGCTGTTCTGGCCGCCCTAACGGCTTCCAATTTCCTTTTTTGCCGGTAATTCCACTTTGCGTATTCATACCAAAGTGCTGCGGACTCCGAACTATGTGAAACGCGTTCGGATGTAAGAAATGACTCAAGAGCGACAGACATTTCTGCTGTTGAAATATCCAAAGACAAAATGGAATCGTATAACGCACGGTGATTGTCCTGCGCATTACTGTAAAAAGCAATGGCAAGCAATCCCAACATAAAACCATATGTGCGAAGCAGTTTCATCTAAGATTCTCCCCAAATCTCGTTTTTAAAGATAACTATTATTGGGAGAGGAGCTTCACGCTCCCCTCCCGGTAGTTCAAATTAGATAGTACCTAAACCTAACTATTCAAACTAGACTAATAGTTAATGTACGACGAGTACTTAATGAGATTCAGATCGGGATGATATAGCGTTTCGGCAATAACTTTGTCCACGTGCTCTGCGACCGTCATATTAGGAGCGTATACCATCCCGGCCATTGCCGAAGTAAATGAACTCGCATAGGACGTTCCCGAAACCAATATAAACTCATTCGGATCCAGATGAAATCGGATATCTGTCCCTTTGGCCGCGATATCCACTGACTGCACACCGTAATTTGAGTAGTTGGCCAGAGAAACAGAGAATGGTGCATTGGCACCAAGTGCCGCCACAGCGATGATGTTATCCACCGGATAGGACGACGGATAATGTACAAAAAGATCGTTGTTGGACCCCTGATTTCCAGCTGAAGCCGCTATCAATACATCCTCACCAGCCTCCTCCACAAATCGTCCAAGCAAATCATAATTACTGTGATACCATCCAAAACTCATGTTGATAATGTCCACATCTTCATTGTTGACCGCATACTTGAATCCACAAAGGATATCAAAATAATTGCCCTTTCCGTATTCGTTGAAAACCTTGACCGGCAGAATTTGGTGCGGCACATTGAACTCTTCCAAAGAGGCGTTTATGAATTCCGAGACGATGGTTCCATGTCCATAATCGTCATAGGGGTCGTTGTCCTGATTTACAAAATCCCATCCGAAGTAATCCTCCATCCCCTGATCTGTACAGGTTTGTGAGTTCTGTTGGGTGTTGTACAGGAACGGATTGGAGAACCCAAAATAGTTGTAGTCTACTCCTGTGTCCAGAACTGCAATAGTCACATTTGTATTGGAGGAGACCATCGCGCCCATGCCAAGGGAAATATCGGCTGGGCCAAAGGAAGTGCCCAATTTAAGTCCGTCATGCTGAAAGATAGGGTTGAAATCGGCTCCTTCCAGATCATCTTCTTCTTTAGCAACGATCACCCGGTCTTCAATATTTGGTCCGGAACCACCCGGTAATTGTGTTTCGAAAATCCATAATTCGAGTGTTGGGTCGGCGCAGGGGCATGTCTTGATTTCCATCACCCCGTACTGGGCACGCAATTGCTGCTTTTCGGCTTCGGAAAGGCCGGGATCGTATTGAACAACCATCTGATTATTGGGATATGCAAAATTCCCTCCGCGGGTTTGACTTTCATTCACGGTTTCAGAATCGATCGCATTATTGAGATCGGGTTGATTCGATTCACTGGTTTCACATGAGATACAACAAATACAAATTGTGGCCATGATGGCAGTTACAAATTTTTTCATGTTATCTAGTTTAATTAATAATTAGGTTTAGGATTTAAAAAGAAGCCCGGGTCCTTCCCCGAAATCCCGGGCTTCAACACAATAATTATCTCTCGACAATTATTCTCTTGTACACGGTTTCCCGATCTGTACTTATTTTAACTATGTATACGCCCAGTCCCAGTTTGGTATTTCCGTTCCACGGAATGTGGGCACGGCTATCTGCACGAACTGAATCTTCAAAGGTGTATAGTGATTTTCCATAGAGATCGAATATCTCAAAGAAAACCGGAGAATCATAGGTAGTATCGATACCAAAAGTGATATTACCATCACTTGGATTAGGACTTATTACGACCCTTTCACCAAAATTTGATACCCCTCTAATCGGATAGAAACACTGCTGGGTTGAGGTACCCGAAACAGTTCCGTCATAACATACAGCCGTCACTTGCCAAATAAAACAATCATCCTGCATATTTACCGGCACGTTATAGCTATTCGTCAATACAGAAACCGGTTGTAATTGTGCCAGTTCCCGACATTCCGGACAGCTTATCTGCGGATCGTTGATACCAGGTGAGCTCACAAAATATGAGGTCGCTCCAGGCACAGGATCCCAGGTAAGGGTTGATCCAACAACTTGTAAATTGGTTGGAGCGGGCAGTTCCTTGCAATCGGGTTTGATGTCTTCCAACAAACTACAATCGATGGGGCCGCACAACTCGCATTCGGTCTTCACACAATTAATACAGATACTTCGACCGAAGCAGGCCTCATTACAATCGCTCTTAACTTTGTGGATAAGGAAATAATACAGGTTCTCATCAATCGGCCCGTAGCTGTAGTTCTCACCTGTACCCATATCTACGAATGTATAGGGTCCTCCCGATGGGTTCGGGCTGGAGAACAAATACCACTCGTGTACAACACTTGGGTTATTTCCGTATGGATATACCGGCTGAGCGATGATATTACCCGCAAAGTCGAGTCCCATTTGGAATTCGGCCGTGAACTCCATTGGCTCACCCACACCGTTGGGCCAGAATTCTTCGATCAGGCAGCAATCTGCCTCACCGGTTGGAATACTGGTTGACGAACTGCGCAAGCCCTCCTGGAATTGAACCCTTGCAAAGCAAAGCTCTCCGCATTCGGTTATTACCCGGTGGATAACCGTGTAATACAGACCATACTGCGCATCGTTGTAGAGCAATACCGGACCAGGTCCCGTAGTAGTCGTACTATGGACCGGCGTATACGGACCGCCTGATGGATTAGGACTGGAAAGAATATACCACTCATGAGTTACATCGCCCAGGAAGTCATAGGTCTCGAAGTCTTTGGCGATCAACGAATAACCTCCACTACTCGCATCCACATCCAGAAGGAAACTGGCATCGGTGAACTCATCACAGCAATCGATAATTTTAAAGTCATGAATTATTGATACCCACCCGCATTGCGGATCGTTAATGGCAAGCTTAACTCCATAGGTCTCACCTACCTCAAATGTAACAGGGTTCTCAGGATCATTTTCGAAAAGCTCTGTGATGTTCACAAAATCGGGTGAGCCTGTGATCCATCCCGCTCCCGAAATCCAGTCGTAGTCACCATTGGAATCCACGATCCAAAGATCCATAAAGTAGCTTCCCGTATTCAGGGTTGCACTACCGTTCACATACACATCTTCTCCAAGGCAGAATTCCGTCTGATCCACTCCATCTTCATTTTCGTAGTGATAGTCTACCGAATCCGGTTCGATCATAGTGAAGGTCTCGGACCATTCTATCCATCCACATGGACTGTTAATGGCGAGTTTCACGCTGTAGGTGGTACCGGCTTCAAAGATCAGCGGGTTTTCCGGATCATTCTCGAAGAGCTCGGTCAGATTAATTAGATCCGGTGAGCCCGTGGCCCAACCGTTTACGTTCTGATCCTCCAACCAGGTCAATGAGCCATCATTATTCACCCTCCAAATATCAATGAAGTAAGAGCCCGTATTGGCCGTAAGACTTCCATCCATATAAACATCGTCCCCTATACAGAAAACTTCCTGCTCATTTCCATTTTCATCCTCAAAATGAAATACCACGTAATTGTTCGTAAAACAGAAATTATCAATTCCGATAACCTCATTTTGAGAAGGAGATCCGGCAACATCCGTTATGAAGGCAAAACCGGAAACATTACTGATTAGGTTGTTCCATTGGTTGGGATTGTTCATTGTCCAGGCACCGTCGTTGCTGGCCGGTAAATTGTTGCTTGGCCGTATGGGAGCACATATTCGCACCCATCCGTTATTTTCGGTGATAACGACATTGGTCGCCAGGAATGTGGCCGACAGTGTTTGTGCTGTTGCCGTACCCTGATACATAATAATTCTCGGAGTCATATTGGGTGAATTGTTGGCTACACCGTCGTCAAAAACGTTGTAGTCCCAACATAAGCAGCCTCCCCCGTTTTGTCCCAGGTTTCCTACATAATCGGTTTCATTGAAAATCCATGAACCCACTGTACTGGCACCGTCGTTACCCTGCATATAGTTTGTGCCGTCCGAAGTTGGAGGCGCATTATTAATGCTAATTGTAGCTGCCGAAGTTTGCCAGTTACCTGTGGTAGCATTAAAGTTTTCGCAATTGGCGGTCTGACCGAATGACCAGGCTCCCCATAATGCGAAAACTACAAACAGTACTATTCTATGTTTCATAATGTGAGTATTGTTTGGTTACTTCCTACTCTTTTACAGGCTTTTCAGATTCCGCCTAGTGAATCGATTCACAAGTAAGAGGGGAAGTATCTGTTTTGTTACCCAATAATTTTCAGTTATTTTAGGGAGCCTTATAAATTGGGGAGTTTATATGCCTTTAGACCGAGACTTTGTTGACGGATTTCTGAAAGGAGATCCTGAAGTTCTTCATACCATTTATACCAGATCTTTTCCTATGGTGTTACGCTATATTCGAAGTCATGACGGTACTCGGAAGGATGCCGAGGATATTTTTCACAACGCACTGCTCAACATTTTTGTAAAACTGAAACAACAAAATATTCAGATACAATCCTTCGAAAACTACCTGTTTACGGTGTGCCGGAATGCCTGGCGAAGAGAAGCTACAAAAAATCGGGTAACAAATCCCGATGTAATCCCTCTTGTAGGTGAAGACGCGGACCGGGCTTCTTTTTATGTGGAACAGGAACAATACGACCTGTTTCAGGAAAAGTTCAAAGCCTTGTCACAACAATGCAGGGATATCCTAAAGATGGTGTTTAACAAAAACACCTATGCCGAAATCGTAAACCACTTTGGGTATTCCTCTCAAACGGTAGCCCGGCAACGGGTGTTTAAATGTAAGGCGAGATTGGTGCAACTCATTAAAAAAGATCCGCGCTATCGCCGCCTGAAAAACTAGACTATGGAACTGGACGACATACTATTGCGTAAACTGGAGCAATATCTGGGCGATGTCATGAGCGCAGAAGAACGCGAAGCTTTTCAAAAAGAGATTGACGCAAATCCCGAGTTGCAAGAATTCATCGCCGCCTATCGGCAAACTGACGATCTAAGTAACGACGGTTGGCCACTAGCCGATGATAGCGAACAATTGGCAGAGGCTCTAGCCGCTTTCCGGGATAAAGAAACACGAGACTTTGAAGAAAAGCTAAAATCAGCATCATCCCGATACCACAGCACATCACCCGGACAGTCGGTCCCATGGCGTAAAATTGGCGGCTGGACAGCTATTGCCGCAGCACTGGCGTTATTGGTGTATGTATTGCTTCCGAAGAATATTTCGATGGAAGATGCCTATCTCACCTACAGTACCTGGGAAGAAGTACCGTCACTGGCGGTAAAAGGTGATATTGATGACGACCCCAGAAATACGCTTGAAACCCTTTTCAGAGACAGAAATTTTGAAGACGTCCTTGATCTGGGTAGCCAATTGGTTTTGGAGTCCACTTCGATCGATCCGAATCTATTGCTTTATCTCGGAATTTCGCAGCTTGAAACCAACCGCTTCGATGATGCGATCGCTACATTCGATCAGCTCACAACGAGTAATACGCTGGACGCGCATAAGGGCTTTTGGTATAAGGCTATGGTGTTTCTAAAAAAGGGGGATAAAGAAGCAGCCACAGAAGCTTTGAACGAGGTCACAAGCAATGAGCATAATTACAGGTATGAGGATGCAAAGTCGCTCCTTAAGAAACTCAAATAAGAACTGCTTCAGGTTTGGAATTTATCAATATTCTTTTAACAACGAAACCACCCTCAAGACCGAGAGTGGCTCCTTATCAATCTATAGCTAATTCTACTATTGTCTCGTAGGATCGAATGGAAAGTTGTCCTGATTATCCGGTGTACCGTCCAGATCGGAATCCCTTACGTTATCGTCTATCACCAGCAATTGCCAGGACAATGGCAAAAAGGTATCCATCACCTGAGCATCGAACTCTGCGATCGGTGCCGATGATACCGAAATAGCGACAAAGGTGAAATCCAGGGTTTGCTCATAATGGGTATTGATCCAAATACTGGCGCGTACATTTCCAAACTCGATAAGTCGCGATCCGAAGGTGGTGATCAATGTTCCATTGGTAGTGGTCTGCGTTTCAGAACAACGGACGGTTGGAGAACCTGTGACGTTATAGAAGGCCATAAGACCATCCACCTCCACGCCAACAACGGCCTCATTTGAAAGGTTTCCGGGAAACCGAAGTGTGGGCAGATAGCGCCAAACTACCTGGTTGTCATTGCGGATTACGTTCACTCCAATGGCGGCCGTAGCATTGTCCAGTACTTCCTGTGCTGCAAAGCCTTGTGGCATGGTAAATCCCAAAGCCGGATACTGACTGTGAATAAACTGGGCTCCCGGATTGGCCACCGTAGGAATTTGACTCAAAGGTGTTGGCAATCCATGCGAATAGTCCCAATACACGGCGGTGGGTCCGTTGATCCCTGTACATAACTGGGAAGAAAATTGAGCGATGGGGTCAGCTTGGGCCTGGGAGTTGTTATCGCCATCTTTACTGCATGATGAAAGGCCCAAAAAGGCGAGAAATACAAAGGTGATATATGTGTTCTTCATGTGTTGGTTTTTTCATACATCGTAGAATCCTTAAAACATCATCACGTATATTGATCATTTTCAAGTAGCAAAGGGCAAGGGGCCACTAAAAGAGCTTTGCACATGCACCTTAAAATCTGGTCTCTGGAACATATTTGAAATTTGGAGTTTGGAATTTGGAGTTTGGAATTTGAAGCTTGGAGCTTGGAATTTTACTCACTTAAGGTATCTGGTCTTCAATTACCCATTTTCAGTATCTTTAATAGCATGAAAAAGAGACAGTTCCTTAAAACCATCGCTACAGCAGGCGCTACGATCCCGTTGTTGGGATTCTCTTCGGAATGGATGATGAACCTGGAAGATCTCGGTCAAAAGGACCTCACCGAAAACGAGGACTTTTGGGCTAAGGTTCGCAAGGACTACTTGCTCAAGCCGGATTATATCAACCTCGAAAGTGGCTATTACAACATCATTCCGCAGCCTACGCTTAAGAGCCTTCAGAAGCACATAGAAATGGTGAATTATGAAGGATCCTATTATATGCGAACCGTACAATGGGACAACAAAGACCGAATGGCCGGAAAACTCGCAACGCTTATGGGATGTGATCCGGGCAATGTCATTATAACCCGAAACACCACAGAATCGCTTGATATGATCATTGAAGGCTTTCCTTGGAAGGCTGGCGACGAGGCCGTTTTTGCCATTCAGGACTACGGTGCTATGAAGGATATGTTTGCCCAGGCCGCAGAACGGTATAATATTGTCCTGAAAACGGTATCGGTACCAAACCATCCTAAAAGCGATGACGAGATCGTTTCGCTTTATGAAAGTGCGATCACTCCAAAGACCAAACTGTTGATGGTTTGTCACATGATCAATATCACCGGTCATATTCTGCCTATCCGAAAGATCTGCGATATGGCACATTCCCGTGGTGTACAGGTCATGGTGGACGGTGCGCATTGCGTCGGGCATTTTGAGTTTGACATTAAAGACCTCGATTGCGATTATTACGGAGCCAGCTTGCACAAATGGCTGGCCGTTCCCCTGGGAACAGGATTGTTGTATGTAAAAGATGACCATATTGATCATATATGGCCGGTTTTCGCGGAGTCGAAACGAGAACCGGGTGACATCTCCCGACTGAATCATACCGGGACTCACCCTGTGTATCACGACTTGACCATCGCCGATGCCATTGATTACTACCACATGCTGGGAGGAAAACGCAAAGAAGACCGACTGCGTTATTTGCAACGCTATTGGAGCGATCAGGTGAGGGAACATCCCGGCATCGTAGTAAATACTCCTATCGAACCGCAGCGGTCCTGCGGTATCGCAAACGTCGGTATTCCAACGATGAAACCGGCCGAGATGGCTAAAAAGTTGTTGGAGGATTACAAGGTGTTTACGGTCGCTATTGACTACGCGAATGTTCAGGGTTGCCGAATTACGCCCAACGTATTTACCACCACACAAGAACTGGATACTTTTGTAGCAGCGCTCAAAGAAATGGCCGGTTAGTCAATCCGGCAATGGTCTTGGGACTATTTATTCCCACTCCAGGCCGCTTTAAATTCTTCCCAGGTGACGTTCTCATAATGCCTGTCTCCCAGAAACTTGAGAATGGGGAGCATCTCATTGGCCGTTTGATACCCTTTTATAGACTGTAGAATTTGAAACTCCTCGGTTAAGATCACAAAGGTAGGATAGCTCATCTGCCCTTGAAGAATAGCCGCGGCCAGTTCGTGGTAGCCTCGTCGGCCTTTAGCGACAAAGGAGTATGTCTTTTGCTTAAAAACCACATCTTCTTTCCGTTCGCCGTTGAACTTGACAGGGTAGAAATTCGCATTGATATAGGCAATGATCTTCGGGTCTTTAAAAGTGGTTGCATCCATTCGCTTGCACCAACCACACCAGGTGGTCCACATGTCGATAAAAACCGGTTTGGGATCATTGGCGACTGCAGCCTCCATTTCGGTGATATCCATCCATTGAATCTTCTCCTGGGCTAGGACTGAACCCGTTATTCCAAATACCAAAAACCCGAGATAAACTATCCATTTTTTCATGATGATAAGATACAAAATATCGGGTTATAGCCCCTGATACTGAAAAATTTAACGATTAAATTTTTTTCCTTTTTTCTTGGCTATTAGTGAATTAATTAAGAAATTTCCTACAAATTAATAACCCCAAACCTTATGATTCGAAAAATTACCCTATTTATGACACTGGCCATCCTATCCACTCCCCTGTATGCAGCGGATGAATGTGCCTTTGCATATCAGAATGCTACCTACGGCCTACAGCACGCCCAAACGGCCATGGAAGCCAACAACAAAGACCATTTGCTGCAATACGCAAAACGATCCAAGGAAGCGTTGCAAAAAGTACTTGCCGCCACAGACGAATGTGGCTGTACAGATGCTAACTACGCCAGTTATGACGCCCTTGAAAATCTTGACAAGGCATTTACCAAGGTTGAATTTGACAAGATTCGCTACTACGTGGACAAAGCCCGCGTAGATGTTAAGGCTACCATCGTGGCACTGGATCTCTGCGATTCTGCCGATCCGTCATTGGCCCTGGAGCTTGAAGAAAGTAGTCTGGAGGCTCAGGAGGAAGAGCTACGGCAGCAGCAAAAACGCTTGCTGGCTCAGCAAAAACGTCTGGAAGAGCGACTCAAAGAGCAAAAGCGGCTACAGGATGAGATCCGTCAGCAAAAAGCGGCTATGCTTGTCACGCAGAAAGAGGTTCGCATTCAGGCGGAAGCCTCCCTGGTGCAGTTAGAGGAACTTATCAATAGCTTTACCGATATGATGGGTTGCAACCGCGATATGCCGCTTACGGAATCGCCCTATACCAAGTCCATCACCGATCTCGAAACGGAGACCTTAACGGCTACCAAGATTTTCTATGCCGAAAAGGCCCGAGAAATGGCAAACAATCTACTCAACCGATTGGGTGGTTGTGAATGGAAGGAAGATTAAACTTCGTAAATCCCAAGTTTAAAATCTTAAATTCCAAAACGCCTTCGATTAGTATCGAATAAGAAATAACAATACATAATCGCAATAAAAACCCCATCGCTCCGAGAGTGGTGGGGTTGTTTGTTGAATTTAACCAAAAACCGGACAATTTCTTCCCTAAGCTTACCAAGGGAAGACTGTCCGGTACGCAAGCAAGGTAACTGCAAATTAGCCGTTCAATCACCTGTCCTTTTCGGATGCTATCCGTTTAGTTTTGCGTTAAACGGATCGTTTTCGTGCCTTCTTCCGAAGCGATCCTGATCTTATAAGAGGTTAGCGGGGTTTTATTCCTTTCGTATTGAATGATCTGCTTACTCTTAACCACCTGCCATCCCGGGTACAGTTTCATCACTCTTGCTCCGATTGATTTCGGTAGAACAACATTTTTGTAAGTCTCATCCGTGGAGAAGATCTCCCCGTTCTTGTCAAACTTAGCGACAATCTTACCGGCATCCGATCGAAACACTACGGTGAACAGGTCCTGACGCCTGTCAAACTCTGTTTCTCGTCGCACGTCCCAGCCCGAGACAGCTTGTTGCAACTTCTTTAGTGTATTGGATTCGGATTTCTGCTGAACAGCCGTGATATAATCCATGTTCATAACCGAAGTGATCTCATTGCCCGGAGTCTCTTGTGCGAAACCTACTGTTCCTGCCAGGAAAAGCAATAGGTATAATACATTCTTTTTCATAGTACTTGATTTTTAGGTTACATATTCCGTTTAAGATTATCTCAAAAGTGCCATGGATTTCGGACAACGGAAAATGAAAATGACGGTCCGTATCACTTTCTTGACCTTCAGTACTTATTGTACTTATTAAGAAGGTTTTATGACAATAAAAGCCTAAAATATTCGGTCGTCCGTCATTCTGTGCTGTTCATCAATTATATGATTCCGTTCATGAGTTATTTAACTAAAATTCTGGGTTTTATCGTAGGTTTGTGAAAGTCAAACCTGCTATGGATCTACAGAAAATCGATACAAATTGGTTCTTCAGATATAAGCTTCATCATCTTGTATTCTGGACGGTGTATCATTTTATTTGGTGGTCCATATACAAGAACGGAAGTGCTGCCGTTTGGGAGTCATTGGGAACCCCCATACATCTCACCAAGTTTATACTGTTTGTCCTAATTCAGGCAGGTGGCGTTTACTTCTGTATATATTACCTGATCCCGAAATATCTCGCCCGCGGAAAGATCTTTTCTTTCTTCTTTCTCACTATGTTCACCGTTGTGGCCATGTCATTGATTATCATGGGCGGAATTTACCTGGCCACCGAAGCCCTGAACATGCGATACGCCGATGCCTTCAAGTATGGCCTGGATTCGGCTATGACAGTCTTCAAGAAAGACGCCTTCCCCTCGTCACTTTCTTCCATGACCCTGGGAATAAGCATCAAACTGGCAAAGAACTGGTTAAGTGCCAACCGGAAACAAGAGCAACTGGAACGCGAAAAGTTGGAATCGGAATTAAAATTCCTGAAATCCCAGTTCAATCCGCACTTCCTTTTCAATACGATCAATTCGATCTTTGTCCTTATTGACAAAAACTCAAAGCTGGCAGGAGAATCACTTTCACAGTTTTCACAACTACTGAGATACCAACTCTATGAATGCAACGAGCCACAAATTCAATTGACCAAAGAACTCCGGTTCGTGGAGAGCTTTCTGACCCTCGAAAAACTGCGATACGATTCGTATGTGGACATCCGTGTTCGCTTTCCGGATGTATCGAATTCACAGTGGACCATTGCTCCTTTTATTCTTATGCCATTTATAGAAAATGCCTTCAAGCATTTTCAGCCTTCGAAAGATAAGCCAAGCTGGGTCGATATGTCTTTCGATCTCAACGAAAGCGTTCTTACTTTTGAAATATCCAATAGTAAATCGGCACTTGGACACCATCAGCCGGATGTTGGGGACTATGGTGGTCTTGGGCTAAAAAATGTGCAACGGAGGCTGGAGTTACTCTATCCCAATGCACATGAGTTGGAAATCTCTGATGCTGCCGATTCCTATAAGGTACTCTTGCGCATCAATTTGGAGAACCTACCCGTAAAAACTTCAATTTCTAAGGCCGTATGATGCAGTGTGTGATCATAGACGACGAACCGTTGGCCCGGGAGGGACTGGTAAACTATATCCATCAGATTGACTTCCTGACGCTTGTGGGTCAGGGCGCCAATCCGTTGGAATTGAATGAGATTCTTGCAGACACGAGGGTGGACCTGGTCTTTATGGACATACAGATGCCGATAATTAACGGTATTGATTTCCTAAAGATTACACCGAACCTTCCTAAGATCATCCTTACCACTGCGTATCCAAGTTATGCCCTGGAAGGGTTCGAACTGGACGTGATAGATTATCTCTTAAAGCCCATTACATTCAACAGGTTCTTAAAGGCAGTGACCAAGGCTCAAAACCTGCAGGATCTGAATGAATCAAACTCAAAGCCAACCACTTCTTCCGAAACCACTGATAAGGACCACTTTTTTGTAAAGAGTGATCACAAATATGAAAAGGTGTATTATGATCAGTTGTTGTACGTACAGGCGATGCAGAACTATGTCACCTTTCACACATCTCACGGTAAGATCGTTTCCCTGTTGTCCTTAAAGCAGGTGGAAGAAAACCTGAGTGACTATGGGTTTATACGCGTACATAAGTCCTATTTAGTGCCTGTGCTGAAAGTAGACAGCATAGAATCGCACGAGCTGATGATAGGCGAACACGCTATCCCTATCGGTCGCAACTACAGAAAAATGGTCAAGGATCAGGTGCTGGGGAATAAGCTTTGGAATCAGAGGCGGTCTTAGGCAGGTGAGCAGTGTCCTGCTAAAATTCCAAAATACAAATCTAAAATTCCACCCTTCGATACTTCGACATGCTCAGCACGTCTCAACTCAGGGTGGGAATTTCAAATAAGAAATAATAATATGTAATCGAAAATAATAACCTTATGGGTTTGAGGGTGGTGGGGTTTTTCATATGATAAATTCAGAGCATCTGTTACCTCTTGGTGTGTAGATATGATAAAAATTCCTTCAAATCCAAAAAGTCATGATAATTGACCAAAGAGTCAGTCCTCAAAGAAAATGAAAAAATTATTCTATTTTAGACATAGATATCCCCTTCAACATAGTTCTCATATTCTTAATGTCGATGCTACCACAAACAGAATCGTGAAATCTTCTTTTATTCGTCAAACTAGCTAAAAATCTAAAATGGTTGAATCAAACAAACTGCAATTCAATGAAGTCGAGATCTATTTCGTATATGGATTTGTAGATAATATGAGCTTGATAACGAAGCCCGCTGAGATAGCAAAGGAAGAAACATGGATACCGAATTATTCTATGAACTCCGGAAGGGTGGAATACAAGAGTTACTCATTGGGCGACTTTAAAGATGTTGGTCTTGTTCGAGGAAGTGATGAACAAGTGTTCATCATGGGAGATATAGTTGTTTCTATGACCAGAAACAAGAAAGGTGGTCCCGGAGCAGTGATAATAAAGTTGTCAATCAAGGCCAATTTAATCACATTAGGCAATGTTTTTGACGTACTTAATCTACTGCCACGGTCGAACAATGACAAACGAGGTAAATTGACCAAATTCGACGTCGCTAATGCCGAAAGCAATAATAATAGTCTCAAGAATTTAATCAGTAAAGCACCAACGAGCTCAAAATGTAAGATTAGCGATGAATCCTGGAATAAGTATAGTGACGTTTTTCGACTATTTGTTTCAATCTGTACAAAGTTCAACAAAGGATGGAATGATTTTTCCGGTTCCGATAGTTGTCTATATCAACCCGATGGACACAGGACTGACCCCCAAATCCCGGCAATTTTTCTTGCTGGCTTCATGAATTCTACCGACTATGGTAAATATTTTTTGAGACAACCAAGAAAAGATGACAGCGAGGCACTGAAAGAGGAGAGAATATTAGTATCCCAAGAAATAGGCGCTTTAATAAGCCGTTGGTTAGATGCTAAGAATATCGACGAAGTGAATCTGGATTACTATTCCGAATATGAAGAAAGCAATGAAAGTTTGAAGAGGAATCAGTTCGTTAGCAGGTATCGGGATAAGAAATCATTTGTTGTTTTCTCCTCTATACTTACTCTTGATATTACCACACTTTATCCTGAAAACGAGACTAAAGAGCATGCAATTCAAGGCACTAAAAGATCCATATTGAAGTTTGTTGAATTCAACAGATTACGTAAACATCACGCCATTTGGTTGAACAAGCAATTGGACCACTTGATATTTGACCTGAAAAATCATGGGACCACTAAAGAGCTTTACCGGGACAAAGTCAAGTTGAACGCGCTTTTACATGATATGGCATTAGGTTTGAATAATCCACTCTTTTATGTTTGGGATTCGATATTAGGACAAGAAATTCCGGAATTAACGAACGTATCCAATATAGAAAAGCTAGAAAAAGCACTCTTAAATAAACTGGAGCTAATAGATAAATTAATATTAAATAAATTGGAAATCTATAAAACCCAAGACCTCATTGATGCAATGCTAAAATTAGGCAAAGAATAAATGGTAAGTCAAAATCTAGAGAAGAAAATATCTAAAATTGACAACTTGTTCTCTCTTCACAAAAACTCTATAATAAATTTTGAGATAAGGAATCATGGAGGACTAAAAAATAACATGAGCACGTATATAATATCGGCTCAAGATGCATTAGAGATGATCAAGGACCTCTCTGAACTCAATCTGTTGTCATTAGATAATTCCAAAGATGTTGATAGATCTCTGGCTGAAACTCTCACTACAATTGACAGAAGAATGAAGCTCAATTCAGCGGTGCGTGAAATTAGTCGAGAACTTTACAATTACTCTAACTTTATTTCAGAGGTTTATAAGGTGCTCGTGTCTATAAATAATTTAACACAAGGAAATATCATTCCTTCAATTATCGATCCTGTAGTGGTCAAAAAATATTCCAATATCGATCAGAAATACAGAAAATTGCGGAGTCCTTTAGAGGGAATAAAAGGCCAAACTAAGATCTCCGTCCTTGAAAGTGAGCGACTTGCAAGCACGAAAGCACAACCCACCGATGATCCTGATCTTGGCTACTACGAACTTGCTTTTGATTGTGCCATATTAATTGACGATTTGTTCGATGACCTTACCGGAGACTCAGGTGCCATTGATAAAAATATTTCTCAAATTCAAGACACTTGGAAAGACCAAGTTAAGCTTATTAAAGTAATGGCACAGAATAATATCGATACAATGGTTTACGACGGAAAGCTATTAGCGTTCATTGACAAATTAATTGAATTGGATTTAATTGAGTTTGATGACGATCATCCTTCCAAAATCTTCGAGAATAGGAATCTAAACGAAAAACAAATAATTAAAGCTGTGGAAAAGCTCTATACAGATATTAATAATAACATTATCCTTCGTGAAGAAAAGTAAATTCAACAAAGATTCAACAAAGCTATACTGGAAGTTTATATCCGTATATCCAACGGCTATGGCTCCTGGGCTTTTGGTCTATTTTTTGACGGCATCCTGGAAAACACAAAACATCTATACAAATATCCTGGCCTTTGTATGTTTAGTTTTGTTTTTTTTCAGTATTCAACTGACATTCAGATTCGCAAGTACGCTGGAAGATTTGCAACGCAAATACAATGAACGGAATCCCGCTAGTGATTTTAGTGGTTTTATGACCGAACAAGGCAGGAAGAACCTAAAAAACTACTTTAGAAGAGCCAGAATAATAAATGTTTTTTTTATTTGGCTTCCAACCATACTTATAGTCATTGCTATATTACTTAACTTAGCCATGCAACTTAATTGGTTCAGGTGCTTAATCGAATCTATTTAATAAATAAAGGTTTAAATGAAAAAGCGTTTAAGATTCATAATAGCAGTAATTGTGCTCATTGGAGTTGGACTATTGCTTTATTTCAAGATATTTCAGACGAAGGTAGAGGAAGAAGATCCTGTGACTGATGATGTAGTTCTTACAACTGTAAAGGTTGGTTACCTACCCTCTCTCGCAGCCAGTCAAATGTATATCGGTATCGCTAAGGGATATTTTGAAGAAGAAGGCTTGGAACTGGAAATACAGGAAATTCTCAGCGGACCGGAAATAATCTCAACGCTACAATCAAAATCTGTTGATGTTGCTTTTGGTATTGTCCCATCACTGGTAATAGCACGTTCCAATGGAGCAAGCATTAAGAGCATTGCTGGCGGGACTGTCGATAATGGTAGTGTTCGGGAACATCGATTGATGTTACCGATTGATTCACCAATTGAAAACGGCATGGATCTCAAAGGGAAAAAAATTGCCCTTGTGGCAGAAGGAACTTCCGATT
>CAZTLE010000081.1:0-16885 GCA_964614415.1 uncultured Aureitalea sp.
GATGAAACTTTTGATGAAATAGATAAAGACCTTCATTTTTCGAAATTAAAACCTGTAGGAGTTAAAATAGATGACATACTAATCTCTTATGCAGTTGGGCATAAAAATATCTTATCAATTTACAGAGTAAATTCAGAGGTTAAATCAACAGGTATAGAAAATGACAGATGGCCATATTATGTCGTCGGAGAAAACTTAACACCGTTTTACGGACAAGAGTGGAGTAATTACGGAATAGGAATTTCAAACTTAAAAACTGAAGTATTAAATAACAACTTATTTGATATAACACCAAGTGGAAAAAACAGCTATGGAAGTTTAATGCGAGGTGCTGATAAATTAAGAGTAACACCAGAATTTGGACAATATATAATTGACAAAATAGTCAAAATTGATAATGAAATAAAAACTAAGGCTAACAATGGCTATAAGTAATTGCTTCTACTGGCCTACTTTGGAAATTCCTACGGAATTTCCAACTTGGTGCGTAATTGCAAAGTTAATCTCAAACCCACGCAACTACTCATAAAAAACCGTTGTCGATAATGAAATAAAGAAAATATGCCAAGAGAAATTAACCATCTTACGATTGAATTAGACGGAATAGGCCATACTCTGACTGACAGACGACTTGCTGTACCTATTTATCAAAGATCTTATGCATGGGAAGAAAAGCATGTCATTGATTTATACGATGATTTATTATCAGCCTTAAGAAATTCAGAAGATGAATATTTTATTGGTTCAGTTGTAATTTCCGCAGGTGCAGATAGAGATGAAGTTGTTGATGGCCAACAGAGGTTAGCTACTATAGCAATCTTAATAAGTGCTATTCGAGACCATTTCGCCTCCATTGAGGATGATGAAAGAGCAACCGACATTCAAAATCAATACCTTTCTAAAAGAGATAGAAGATCACAAGAGGTCGTGCCAAACTTGAAGTTGAACAATAACGACAATGACTATTTCTACAAGAAAATTATTCTCTTCGATGATCACCCTGTCGAAACTACACGAGCATCACATGAGAGGATCGAAAAAGCTTATCAAATAGCAAGAAACAAAATTAGAGCATTTGTATCTACTGAAAACAACCCTGCCAATACTCTTCTCGATATCTGCGATTTCATTGATAACCATCTTAAAATAATAGTTGTTCTTGTTCCAGATCACGCAAATGCTTTTACAATTTTTGAAACACTAAATGATAGAGGATTAGACCTTGCTATCTCTGACCTTTTGAAAAACTATTTATTGGGACAATCTGACAATAGGCTTGAAGAAGTACAGGAAAACTGGGCAAAGATGTATACCCTACTTGAATCCACAGATAACGAAAGTCTTGTGGTCACATTCATTAGACATTATTGGTCTTCAATTTATGGACTAACTAGAGAAAGAGAACTGTATAGCAAGATCAAGCAAAGAATAACGTCAAAACAGCGATCAGTCGACTTATCGATAGAGTTAGAGAGAGCAGCAAGGGTTTATGTCGCATTAATAGATACAAGTCAGAGTTATTGGAATGACTATTCTTTAGAGGCCAAAAATCATATGGCAACTTTAAACTTATTTAAAATGACTCAAATGAGACCTTTGCTATTAGCTATAATGGACAAGTTTTCAACTACTGAGATCGAAAGATCATTGAAATTCTTAGTTGCTGTTTCATCAAGATTTTTAATCACAGGAGGATTAGGTGGAGGAGCTCTTGAAGCACAATTTAGCGACAGAGCAAAGGAAATAAGTGAGGGAACAATTACTACTAAAAGTGGTCTTAAAGACGCAATGTCAAGGTCTATTCCTTCTGATACCGCATTTAAGGATGCCTTTAAAACAGCTTCTGTATCCAAGCAGTATTTGGCACGTTATTATTTGATGACCTTAGAAAAATCAGCAAATGGAGAAGATAATCCAGAATTAATTCCTAATGCAGACACTTCAGCTGTGAATTTAGAACACGTTTTACCCAAAACACTCACTCCAGGTTGGGATTTTAATCCAGATCAGCATAGAGCTTATGTCAAAAGGTTAGGAAACTTGGCCATTATGAGTACAAGACTCAATTCAGAAATTGGAAATTCAAGTTTCGAAATTAAAAAGCCATATTATGAAGCTTCAGATTTTACATTGACTAAATCCATTGCTGATGCCGTTGATTGGACTGAAGTAGAAATCAATTCAAGACAAGAACGGATGGCGGAATTAGCTTTAAATACATGGAGAATATAAACACTATCGACAACATGGTATATGAAATCATACCTCGTACCTCGCTACGCTTCATATGCTAAACGTTGTACCTAATTATGAATTTGAATGAAGTAAAACACGTTCTTACAATTTCAATGGAAGACCTTAGATTGAGAAAACCTAAGGATTATGAAGCTTTTGAGAAAATATTAATATCTATCGTTGGAATATCTTCTCCTAACAAAACTATAAGTTTAGGGAAAAACCTAACTAAGAAAATTTTTGAATACGATAACGAGTTGAATATAGTTCTTGTCGGACATTTATATTTAGAAAAGTACTTAAATGATATCTTAGGCAAAAATTTAAAAGGTTTCGAAACTTTAGAAAAAAAAGGAATTCTAAACTCTTTTTATAAAAAAGTAACTTATTTACAAGCGGAAAAAATTACCCCTTCTGACTTACTTGATAATATCATTACGTACAATAAATTAAGAAATAAATTTGCTCACAAGCTGAATTACGATATAATCGAATTTGATATTTTTGAATTTGGTTATCTAAAAAGATATCAATCAGAGTTTAAGGTCAAAAGGAAAAAAGAGAAACGTATATTATATAGGATTTTTATAAGGTTAATCACTTATCACATAATGGTTATGTTGACTCGGTCACATAATTATCTCTTTTTACTGGATGAAGAATAACTTGGAATAAAAATGGCTGCAATTTCCACCCGCTGGCGCTAGACTTCTGTCTGGTGTCCCCTCTCAATTTTATAAATACTAGTTCTCGGTAACTTTCCAATCTATTTGTCATCTAATAAGTATGATAGGCCCTATAGGTATATACGAACAAGGTCACATTATAGAATTACAACCCGGCATTTACACCATTAAAGCTTTAGATAGTTGGTTGGTTCGCATCAATAATTTCAAGGTACGCTTCCGTGAAGTCAACGGCGATCTCGAGCTAACTTGGAAAAAGAAAAAATTAGGCGCGAATGATCATGCCTTTAAAAGAAAAACCAAGAGCATTGGTGAGGTTCATGTTCCCAAATGGACCAAATACTCTATACATTTCGAAAATCAAAAAAGCCTGAGGGTAATAAAAATGAACTATGGATTCTTTATTGGTCTTATAATGGACAAAGCAATCCCTCCAGAGCAAGTTCAAATCGTTTTAACTTAAAATCTTCTTCCACAAACCCCTCATCTCCAACCTCATACCTAGTTGTCAACTTCCCGTATGACATCTTTTTCAAACCTTCTTTTTATGTTTACAGCAACGAATAAAAACACTTGTAAACATGCGTAAACGCACCATCACCGCCAAGTTCCGAAGAAGAGTATTTGATAATGTAGCTGTACCGGAGTTACGGCTGGAAGGCAATTGGTTTCGCAACGCCGGTTTTGAGATCGGGGATGTTGTGGAAGTTGTTTCTAAGAAAGGACAGGTTGTTATTAGGAAAGCTAAAAGCGATGAGGTATAGAGGTTACTAGGTTATTGGGTTAATTGTTATTGGTTATTCACTTTTTAGGGACGTTGAAAACCCAAATAACCACGTCAGGGACGTGATAGACTGCGTGAGCCTTTTTTAATTGTGTTATCTTTATGGTACTTACTCCCCTTTTCCGGCATTTTTAACGGCTGGAAATCGAGGAGTTTTTTTATGGACTAACAAAACAGGGCATATGGAACATAACAAGAAGTTCAAATTTTGTTTAAAAGGAGCGTCTGTAGTATCCTTTATTTGGTCGATCCTTTTCATACCGTATTTCTATTATCTGGACTATCTAACAAATCACTACGGCCCATTGGATGACCCCTCTTACAATCCTTCGTTTTCGACGGTGATAGGTGCCGCTATTCTAATGCTCATTCTACTTATTACGGTAAGAGCATTTAGTATTCTTATGAACAGATCCCGAAAGGCAGGAAAGGACTTTGTCACCAAAAAAATCATAAAGGACCCTGAAAAACTAAAAGCGGAATTAGAAAAGAATAAAACCGAAAGTATGTCAGAGAAGGTTTTTAATTTCTTTACAGATCAGCTTATACTGGATGATGTCAGTATTAGTACTAATGGAGCATGGAAATATATTGGGATTGCGTTTTTCATATTCATTTTGTATTTCTTTGGACTGGATAATCCATTTGAACCAGTGTCAAATCTCATCTTTATCTTTTTCCTTTTGCTTTTCTTCAACGAAGGATACAGATCTATTTTTGTTCCCGGAGGGCTAATTGGGTTGTCCTACTCTTTCATTTGTTGTGGATTGTTGGTGTTTGGTTTCTTTTCTGAGAGTCGCAATTATAAGATGATAATCATAAGTATTCTTACCTACCTTTTGCTCTTAGTCTTTACCCGGATAAGCAGAAAAGTATTTGTTCACATTGAACGAGATACCTTGCGGCCCTCCCCGGAATAGGGTCTTCAAACCCAATCGACATGCTAATAAATCCCATTAACTTACTAAAGAACCGGGCGAGCCTGTTAATCAACCCCAAACGCCTGCTTACAAAGCAAGACAGCATACTACATATAGTAAGCGAGCATACTTCCAGACTATGCATGCATACTAAAAAGGTATGCGCGCATACTTAAAAACTATGCGATCAATGAGTTCGGCAGGCTGAGTTTCGGACAAAGGTCGAAGTCGGAAGATCGAAGTCAGAAGATGGAAGTCGGAAGACCGAAGTCGAAAGACCACAGACAAAAGACCACAGACTGAAAATCGAAGTCTGCCCATACCCAAAATCTCCAATTACGTACTACTACGTATAGGAAAGCAACATATATGCCTCTACCTTGTCTTCTTACATTCACAGATACGAGGCAATGTATAAATCGGCAAACCAACCAAAGAAAAACAAAGAACACACTCCCGTTCCTAAAGACCCGGAAACCAATCCGGCTTCGGTTCAGTTTAATGACAACCGACCGGAAGCCACGGCCCAGGCAAAGTTTCAGGAAATGGCCAACGGTTATACTTCCGGCCAGGAACATCCCATTCAGAAAAAAGAAAATAAAACGGGTATGCCGGACACTCTCAAATCGGGCATCGAATCGCTGTCCGGTCATTCCATGGACGATGTGCAGGTGCACTACAATTCTGCCAAACCGGCTCAATTAAACGCCCATGCCTATGCGCAGGGAAGTGAGATTCACCTGGCACCGGGACAGGAAAAACACCTGCCGCATGAAGCCTGGCATGTAGTGCAGCAAAAACAGGGCCGAGTACGCCCTACCAAACAGCTAAAAGAAAAAGTACCTGTTAATGATGATACCGGTCTCGAAAAAGAAGCCGATACTATGGGCGCTCTGGCTGCCAGTATGTTTACGAAACAGAATGAGCCGGCACAAAGAGAAGCCTTAAATTATTATAGTAATAGCGGTGTTACACAACTCGTGCGGGTGAAACTACGAGATGAAGATAAGGATCTAATGAACGAACTGCGCCATGTACCTATACACCGGGAAGGGGCAGAAAATTTGGATAGCCCTACCGGACTCCAGGACTTTCAAGGATTGTCTCAAATTGGTGCTTCGGAAAATATTATCCTGGAGGGCCATGGGAACACCAACGGTTTGGGAGTGACACACGGACAAGGGGGTTGGAGTCCCAAGTCGTTAGCCCAAATGGCCAATGCAATTCCCAAACCGCCCAAATGGTCCGGTTCCATTATTCTCCTGGGCTGTGCCACTGGTGGCATTGCCTCCCAGGTCTCTAAAGAGTATTACCGTCTCACCAAAACACCCGTAACTGTAACCGGCACCTTAAAAAACATTAAGGTTGCCCGAAACGAACACAATGAAAATATTATTGGTAGCGACTGGAAACATTACCCCGAAGAAGAACGCCCGGAGGATTATGCCATGGCCAAAAAAGTAGAACAGGGGCTTCTTGATTTTCAAACCGATTGTGTCGATCGCCTGGGAGCCATCATAAAGGCAATGATATCGGACGATGATTCGTCTGTTGTTATCCCTTTTGATATTCTCAATCTTGGTTTGGACAGTTTTAAGCTTACCAAATATGGGAGAGATATGAAGTTCCATTGGTCCGAGCGTGTACTTATTCAACTTAATTTTGAAAAGATCATTAAGATAATCACAGACAATGCGGAGGTTGTCGTGGGAAGGATATTACGAGTAAAGAACAAGAAAAAAGGTTTATTGGAAATACGTGGCGAAGCTATTGACGCCTATAAACCGTTTGCACTAAAATGGGGGGTTGACTATATACGGCTCTTACAACAAACGAGAGCATTTCTACTTAAACCCATCGACCTGTCCAATCCCGATCACGTAAAGCAAAGTCGCATGCGAGAAACCTCTAAAATGGGTGGCCTGTTTGGAGAATCCTGGAAGGATGATATGGCAGAGTAAGTACTCGCTCTTTTGTTTATTCCAACGAACCAATTCGCCCGCCGTTGCCAGACACCTGCACATTCAACGCATCAATCTGCGTTTTGTATTCCGAAGGAAGCAACACAATCTTAAACAACCGATCCATTTTGAACCAGCGACTCATTTTATAAACGGGAACCACAGGTGTTAACCACATTAATGAGGAGAATCGCAATAACTCCTTCACTCGCGCGGGACAGACCAATTTCTGGGCTTCGATCAACACAGTATAGCGTATAGTACCCAGGTGCTTTCGGTATTGTTTAAACAGGTCGACAGTATATTCGCTTTTCTGTAAATCTTCCTGCAAATGCGACTCGCGAACAGGCAGCCAATCTTTATAATTGACGGGCAGTTCTTTAAGTCCCATCCTGTCACCCACCCGATAAAACACATTGCATACTTCCTCCTTTTCGACATCATTTAATTTGTGTTCCAGGAGTTCGTAGGCTGCAATAGAATAATGAATAAGCATAAACAGTACATCCCTGTATGCCCAATCCGGTATGGAGTCGCCCCTGCTCTGCTCCACGGCTTTATGAATATGGCGCAAGGAGTCAATAGCCCGATGGGCTTCTTGCCGGGATGAAAAAACGATCTTCCGGGCATAGGTAACTGTGGAGAATAGCCGGCCTAACGGATCGGAAGGCAGCTTACCTGTAAAGTAGAGCCAGTCCACAGCTTTGTTCAGGGCAAACTCGGCCGCTGCGCCACCAAAAACAAACAGCACGGTATCACTCTTCCCCCAGATCTTTCGTACAACCGAATCCTTATCGACAAAATGTTCCATCCCTAATTCTTTACCTCCTACTAAGTTACAAATCGTATCACTGATGGCCTCAGTATTATAAACAGCAATTAACCACGGATAGTATGGCAATAATCTGTGTTTTATTACATTGTACCTTAAGATTATGCTCAGGAAACTCTTAAAATACGTAAAGCGAATGCTCTTCACCTTATTCGGGTTGATAGGCATCTACCTGCTCATGGCCATACTACTGTCTGTGATACCCACGAGTCCCGATGAGATTAACTGTGACACACCCGTTACCGGCTTTGTTGCGACCAACGGAGTTCATCTGGAGATTATACTGCCCACAGAAAGTCTATCCCAGAGCATGCTAGAATCTTTCGATCTTAAACCCTGGGCACAATACACTTCGTTTGGATGGGGTGATCGCACTTTTTACCTGGACACGCCCGAGTGGAGCGACCTGAAATTTTCAACCGCTATTAATGCCCTATTTTTTACTAGTGAGACCGCTATACATCTCACCTACTATTCCGGTACCCGGGAGCATTGGATCGAGATGCCACTATGCGATGAACAACTGCAAGCCTTACTGGAATACCTGGATAACACCTTCGCAAGGGATACGCACGGGGCGATTATGGAAATCCCAAATTCGGGATACACTTCGACTGACACCTTTTACGAGGCAAACGGCAGCTACAGTTTTATAAAAACGTGTAATTCGTGGGTCAATTCAGGTCTTAAACGAGCCAGTGTTAAAACCTCCATCTGGTCTCCGTTCGATAAAGGCGTTTTGTATCATTTGGATGAATAAGTCATACCGTTCATCAAATACAACAACCTGGAATCTGTAACGTGCAACGGAACTAAGTGACCAGTTAGCAGTACCGGAGACTGAGTGTCGGACGAAGTCCGAAGTATCGAAGTCGGAGGCAGTATGCAGTTTCAGGTTATTGGTTATTAAGTATAGTACCTATTACTCAATACTCACTACTCACTACTCACTACTCACTACTCAAATTCAACATTCAACACTCAAAACTCAAAACTTAGAACTCAACACTTATAACCAATTAATTACTAACTTTAAACCTATCCCTTCACTAACAATACACGAACTCACTTAAATTGACCGACAATGTCCTTAGCAGAAGTCAAACAGCGAATACAAGAAGCCGAGACAAACAATTATCGCCAACTTGATCTATCTGACCTGGCACTGAACGAAATTCCCGAGGAAATCTACAAGTACAGTGACTCCATAGTCAGGCTGGATTTTAGAAAAAATAAACTCACTAACATAGATGGACTTGAGCAACTTCCGAAGCTCAGAAGGCTATGGATTCCCTACAATAAATTTCAAGAGCTCACAGGACTGGAAAAGCTAAGTAAACTAGAAGTTCTGGACGCTATGGATAACAATATCACCAGGATAGAAGGGCTCGACAAACTTACGCAACTCGATGACCTGAGAGTCGGTAGAAATGAGTTATCTGATCTGCCCGGCATTGAAAAGCTTACAGAATTAACACGACTCGACATATCGGGCAATCACATAAGCCACATTCGAGGTTTTGAAAATTTGACCAAACTTGAATGGCTTTTTGCCTATCGCAACGAAATAGAAGACATAAGTCCACTGGCCGACCTTACAAACCTGGAATATCTCTTCTTGCTGTCGAATAAGTTAACCGACATAAGCAGCTTGAAAAAGCTTACCAAATTGAAGTTGCTTTGGATCTCGAGCAATCAACTCACCGAATTTCCCGAGTTTCTGTTGAAATTAGACCGGCCTATTGTTTGGGAGAACTCCTCCTCCGAAAAGAAAATATGCGCGGCCGGTAATCCGTTTACGGATCCACCTCCGGAGGTTATCAAAAGAGGGAATGAAGCGATAAGAGAATATTTCGAACAGAAAGGGAAAGGCTCGGAGTCACTCAATGAAGCAAAGCTCATTTTACTGGGAGACGGCCGTTCGGGAAAAACATCCCTTGCCAATCGGTTGCTGAAGAAAGAACTACCTAAGGAAGAAGACCGCACCAAGGGTGTGGATATCGTAATTGGTAAGTACAGCTTCCCCATGGCCAATGGGGAGGACTTCAAACTAAACATTTGGGATTTCGCCGGACAGGATAAATACAAGACACTACATCAGCTTTTTTACACCGAAAGCAGTCTGTATGTGATGGTGGCCGAAAGTGGTAACATGACCACCGATTTTGACGATTGGTTCCAAACCGCGTCTTTATTCGGAGAAGGCAGCCCCTTGATACTTATACTAAACGAGTTTAGAGAAGGCATCGGCATGGGAAGTTTCGATGTCAAGCAGTGGAAAAAACAATTCCCGGAACTCTTAAAAGAGGTGATTACCGTTAATCTTCGTACGAAGGATAATTTTGAGAATGCCGAGAAGTTCATTCAGTTTCTGGCGCAAACCCTGCCGCATACCAAATATGCATTCCCTTCCAATTGGGCGGCCATACGACGCGTGCTCAACGAGCGTCGGGACGAGCAGTATATCTCACTAAAAGAATATCTTAAGATATGTACGGAGAATAATCTGCCGGAACGAGAGAGCGCCCTCGTTTTGAGTTCGGTATTACACAAGGTAGGAGACTGTTTGCACTATCAAAAGAGTGACCTGCTCAACCAGTTTATTATTCTGAAAAATGAATGGGCCACAGATGCCGTCTACAAAATACTGGACGATCCTGTTGTCGCAGAAGAGAAGAGAGGATTTTTCGATCCCGCTGATCTGAAACGCATTTGGAAAGATCATGAATATGCCGATATGAGGCCACAACTGCTGGAACTAATGAAGCAATTCAAACTGGCCTACCAGTTGCCGGGTAAGGAAGAGTACGTAACACCTCCTCTACTACCTCCCGGTCGTCCAACAGATTTCGACTGGCCGGAATTGGACTCGTTGGAATTGTATATCGATTACGACTTTTTACCCAAAGCCCTACTTACCCAGTTCATTGTGAGCAGACATGCCGATATCGCCAGGGAACGAACCCTGGTATGGCGTAATGGAGTGGTTCTCGAATGGCCTGATGAAGCCCTGGCCGAAGTCCATAAAACAAAATTGAAAGGGAAAGATGCCTTCTATATCAGGACTCAGGGCGACAACCGAAAAGGAATGATGACGGTGATCATTAGAACCTTTAGGGAATTATACCTGGACTACTCGGGCATCCGGTATGAAGAAAAAGTACCATGCCCCTGTAGCGGATGTTCGGAAGGACTTAACGAACAGCACTATTTCTTCTTCTCCAATCTCAAACGGCGCCTTGAAAAAGGTCGTATTGAGGTGGAATGCGACAAATCCCTGGAGACCTTAAACGTTCTGGACTTGCTTGAAAACACCTTTGTCCTTGAGAAGTACAAAGACAACACTATGGTGGATTTAAAGGATGTCGATAAGAAAAGTGTTTCACAGCGCGTACTGAACATCTTCCTTGCATCGTCATACGAATTAAAACCCGAACGCGATGCCATAGAACAGGCCATTGCGCGGAAGAATGATGCGCTACGGGAAAAAGGGTTCTACATCGATCTGCGCATTTGGGAAGACGGTAAGCACGTAGGCAAATCCATACGAACACAGGATGACTACAATCTCGAGATACAGGAATGCGAGTTCTTTGTACTGTTATTCTATTCAAAAATGGGTGGATTTTCGTTGGAAGAATTCAACACTGCCAGAAATACATTCGAAAAGAACGAGTTGCCCAGGATTAGGGTATTTCAAAAGGATGTCGATCTGCCAAAAGACCTTCCGAAGAAAGATTCGGATAGCCGTTATGCCTTTCTCGACTTGCTGAACGATATAGGAACGTTTCCGGATAAATTTCACAACACCGACAACCTTTTGAATCAGCTTGACGACCTGATCGACAAGTTGCTGGATGAAGATGACTTCACAAAAAGATTAAAAGGTTAAATAATCGCGTAACTTAGCAACCCTATGAGAAAAGCAATCAAACTCCTATTCGCAAGCACCCTCCTTGTGCTATGTGCCTGCAAAGACGGCAAGACAGCCGATACTCCCCAAACAGAGACCATAGAGGTTTCCGAACTTGAAAACCTTTATGCAATGATGTCGGGTGAGTTTTCCAGCAAAGAACAGTCCGAACGCGATACGACCTTCTTCAATATCAACCTTGTAATGCACCCTATATGGGAAAACGACTCGGAAACGAAGTGGTTGTACGTAGAACAGGCCGTAACCGAATATATTGACCGACCCTATAGACAGCGGGTATACAAATTATCCGATCAGGGTGACGGCACCTTCGAAAGCAAAGTGTATGAACTGCCGGGACCCGAGCGCTTTGTACACGCCTGGGACGACCCTTCTCTCTTTGAAAAAATTACGCCGGACTCACTGGTGGTTAGAGACGGATGCGCTGTCTATCTAAGCAAGGACGAGAACGGCTGCTACACCGGATCCACCAGGGATAAAGAATGCCTGAGCTCCTTGAGAGGTGCTACCTATGCCACTTCAATCGTTACCCTGTGCGAAGGGCAAATTACTTCGTGGGACCAGGGATGGAACGCTGAGGATGTGCAGGTTTGGGGTGCCGAAAAAGAAGGCTATGTCTTTAAGAAGAAGTCATGAACAACGACCGGATCAAAATTCGAAAGACTGAAGTACTTTCAAATAACTGGTACACACTCAACAAAGTAACATTCGATTATCAAACCGAAAACGGTGACTGGGAAACCCATCAGCGGGAGGCCTACGACCGCGGGAACGGGGCGACCATTTTGTTGTACAATAAAGAACAGGGAACGGTGGTTCTTACCCGTCAGTTTCGGTTGCCAACGTACATCAACGGCAATGACAGCGGAATGATGATCGAAGCCTGTGCCGGACTGCTGGATACCGATAATGCCGAAGACTGCATTCGGAAAGAGACGGAGGAAGAGACCGGATATCGGATAAGCAAGGTTGAGAAGATCTTCGAATCATACATGTCTCCGGGATCGGTTACCGAAATACACCATTTTTTTATTGCTGAATACACCAAAGACATGAAGGTAAGTGATGGTGGCGGACTTGAGGAAGAACAGGAGAATATTGAAGTGTTGGAATTGCCCTTTGAAAAGGCACTCAACATGATCCATTTGGGCGAAATAAAAGACGCCAAGACCATCATGCTACTGCAATACGCGAAGATCCATGAGCTCGTCTAGGCTGCGCTTAAACTGAAACAAGATCGTGTAATATGAAAGTAAAAGCAGGCATCATCCAGGACAGCCCCGTCTTTTTCAACAAGGCAGGAACCCTGGAAAAACTGGCAGGGCTGGTGACTACCTATAGTCAAAAGGGATGTAAACTCCTGCTGTTTCCCGAGTCGTTCATCCCCGGATACCCCAGAGGATTTGACTTTGGAGCCACCGTGGGTAGCCGAACTCCGGAAGGGAAAAAGCTCTATGCCAAATACCGTGAAGAGAGTATTGATTTGGAAAGTGACGACCTGCCCTTTTTAGAAAAGTTGGCCAAAGATCACAATGTCTATCTCGTTATTGGTATAACTGAAAAAAGTCACCTCCACGGCAGTTTATATTGTTCCATGCTTTACATCTCTCCAACCCACGGATTGCTCGGAGTACACAGAAAGATAAAACCTACCGGGACAGAACGTGTCTTCTGGGCTGAAGCGAACGGGAGTTCCCTCGTCACGTTCGACACTTCCATTGGAAAGATGGGAGGGCTTATCTGTTGGGAGAATTACATGCCTATGGCCCGTATGTCCATGTATCAAAAAGGGGTTCAGATCTATCTGGCTCCAACGGCCGATTCCCGTCCCGACTGGCTAGCCACCATGAAACATATTGCCCTGGAAGGCCGATGTTTTGTATTGGGGTGTAATCAGTACTTCAGAACAGACATGTATCCGGAGGAGTATCAGCAGTATGTGAAAGATCAGCCTGTAGATTTTTGCGAAGGAGGTAGTGTGATCATCTCTCCGTTGGGAGAAGTACTTGCGGGTCCGCTTTTGGGTGAACATGGAGTGCTTATTGCCGAATTGGACCTCGATGAGATCAATCAGAGTAAACTGGACTTTGATCCGGTGGGGCATTACAACCGGCCGGACATATTCAGGTTTGAGGTGACGGATCAGCCGGAAACCAAAAGAGAGTGATTATTGCGGATAGCTTATTCCTGCTCTAAGGTTTTTATCAACTCATCTACTCGGTTTATTCTTGGATCAATTTCTTTTTTCACTCTTTTCTTATTCAAAAAATACCCGTAAACACCCATTCCCATTGCGGCTAAATAGGTAATAACTATTATCGTTCGTTTTGCAGGTAGCTGCCAAAAATCGATTAGAAAGAGCAGTAATATCGGATAAACAGGTAACACCACCCAATAAACCGCAGTTGAAAGCAATCGCCTTTGGGCTTTGAGGTATGTCCTGGTCTTTTTAAGATAACCCAGGTAGTTTTCTTCCAGGTCATTTGGTTTGGTTTTTCGTATACGCAGTACTTGAAATATTATGTTAATCAAAAAGAGAATGAGCAATACCGACGCAATCCTGGTGGACGTAAAAGGCGCCACAAAAACAATAACAGTGAAGGACAAAATTCCAACGACACAAGAAACGATCTCTATAAGCTCCAGATACCTCCACCATCTGTGCAGCCGGGTTAAACTTGATTGCAGTTCTATCATTAATTTCGATTTCTCAAATTTTATGCGTTCCTGATTGCTTGACGACTGCCAAATTTTGATTAATTCATCCTCTACCATGATCTTTCATTTATACAATTCAACAATTTTGCCTTGACTCGCTTAATCTTTACCGCCACGTAGTTCTCAGAAATTCCAAGGACTTCCGAAATCTCTTTGTAAGCAAGCCCTTCCAGATATAACGCAACCAGCGCCTTATCTCCTTCTTTGAGTTTCTTAATACACTTGCGTAGGGCTTTTAGCTTTATATCTTCCTCTTCTCCGGACGTTTCGGCCTTATAACTTAAAATGGTAATACTTTCCAATCGTATCAGCCTGGCCTGGCGCCTGGTATGTTTAGATTTGAAGCGAATACAAACATTTAAGGCAACCCTGAACATCCATGTCCCCATAGCCGAATTTCCCTTGAAGGTGTTCATTGATCTCCATATCTGGACAAGAACTTCCTGAAAAAGATCCTTTGTATCTTCTATATCTTCCGAATAAATGGAGCAAACCCTAAAGAGTTTTTCCCTGTTTTCCTCCAGGGCATTCAGAAATATTGATTCCAGTTCTTTTTTCATGGGTAAAGCCCTTCTACTATTTTAGTTACACGGGTCTTTTAAATATGACAATTTAGCATTGCTATTTTAATTGAAGGCCATTCAATAGCATTGAATAATCCTCTATCTTTAGGCATAACAGTAATTGAATTGAATATGTATAGGACTTTTGTGCTCTTTGTTACCATTATCCTGGCCACAACCATTCTAAGCTGTAATAGACAAAAGGAGTCAGCCGATTCTGATCTTATACTCCGGAACTACTGTACAGAAATAGGTCGCTTCGATTTGCTGTTTTACGATGATGAGATAAGCGGTTCGTATGCCTTACTGCCCAAAGAAAGTCTGGGCGCCGTCTGGGGTCATCTGGAAGGAAACAAAATGGAAGGCCGGTGGGTAGACGCCGATGGAACCGGTGATATCATTATAACATTTAGTGACGACTTCACTTCATTCACAACCTCCTATCGGGGTGATGATGAACCTGAAAAATGGTATACCGATAGTTGGACCGGGTTTCTAAGGCCTAATCAGGATAGTACATTTGTCGCAAATGGAAAGACCTATCGGTGTGAATAAGATGGGAAGTTGATTGAAAAGGATATCTTTAAACAATGACCACCATCGACAAACCCATTCGGCTATTGAACTATGTAATCGACCTGTTCCTGGTGTATCTTTTATGGATGGGCTTGTTTATTGTGTTAGGCGCGGATGCCAGTCTGACCGTTCTCTTTTATCCCGTATTCTTTTTTTACTATTTCATTTTAGAGCTCAGTTTGGGGCAAACAGTAGGTAAATTGATCTCTCAAACCAAGGTGGTTTGCAAAGATGGAACTAAGCCGGGAGCGATGAAGATTGCGATGCGAAGCTTCTGGCGACTCATTCCACTGGATGTGGTTTCCTACCTGTTTGGAACCGAAACAGGAATGCATGACCTACTTTCTTCTACCCGTCTCGTAAAAAAGAACTGACTTGAAGACCGCCAAACACATCCTCCCTGTCATTGTGTTATCACAATTCTGTTGCACTTCTCTTTGGTTTGCAGGTAACGGGGTGATGAATGAATTAATGGTGCACTATTCATTGCAGTCCGACGCCCTGGGGCATCTTACTTCAGCGGTACAATTCGGGTTTATTTCCGGGACACTCCTATTTGCTGTTCTAACTATTGCCGATCGGTTTTCACCCTCAAGGGTTTTCTTTGTAAGCTCCATACTGGGCGCTCTGTTCAATCTGGGCGTACTTTGGGATGGGAACTCATTCTATTCCCTGATCACTCTTCGGTTTCTAACGGGTTTCTTCCTGGCGGGAATCTACCCTGTAGGAATGAAGATCGCTGCCGATTACTACCGAAAAGGACTCGGCAAATCACTCGGATTCTTAGTAGGTGCCCTTGTGGTTGGCACCGCCTTTCCGCATCTGTTACGCGAAGTCTCCCGTGATGTGCCCTGGATATGGGTAATTGTGATCACCTCGGTACTCGCAGCGACCGGCGGACTGCTTATGCTGCTGTTTGTCAAGGACGGACCCTATCGTACACCTGGTCAGAAATTAGACTTTTCCGCCTTCTTTCGTGTCTTTAAGAATCGGTCGTTTCGAGCGGCTGCGTTCGGTTATTTTGGCCATATGTGGGAACTCTATGCTTTTTGGGCTTTTGTTCCGGTGATGCTCGCAGCCTATAATTCACTGAATCCAACTAACATCTTTTCTGTCCCCTTATGGTCATTTGTAATTATCGGAATTGGAGGTTTGGCATGCGTGATGGGTGGATATATTTCTGAAAGATTGGGAACTAAGCGCACTGCGACCTGGGCGCTATTTCTGTCCGGTATATGCTGTCTTATCTCGCCCTGGATGCTAAGCACAGGGCAGAGTTGGGTCTTTATTGTGTTTCTGCTGTTCTGGGGTATGGTCGTCATCGCCGACTCGCCCTTATTCTCAACACTTGTGGCTCAAAATGCGACTTCTGAAGTGAAGGGAACTGCCTTGACTATCGTCAACTGTATCGGTTTCGCTATTACTATTGTGAGTATTCAAGTAATCACCTGGCTAAGTGAATTGGCTCCATCTTCGTACACGTATATGATCCTGGCTCTCGGTCCCATATTGGGGTTGTTGGCTCTTAGAACGAAGGTGAAACAAGAGTAAAAAATCCAAATCTCAAATCTCAAATCCCAAACCTGACTGCCGTGAGGCAGGTTCCTAAATTCCAAACTTGTTTATTGGTTAATTGTTACTTGTTATTAAGCACTTAACATTTAACACTCAAAACT
>CAZTLE010000082.1:0-16858 GCA_964614415.1 uncultured Aureitalea sp.
AAGTATGAAGTATGGTGAGAGGTGTGAGGTGTGAGGTGTGAGGTGTGAGGTGTGAGGAGTGAGGAGTGAGGAAAATTCACATTTAAATACTTAACAACTCCGTACTCATATCACAAACCAATAACCACAAACAACAAACCACAAACAACTAGGAACTAAGAACCAGGAACCAAGAATCAAGAGAAGAGAGAAGAGAAAAAAGATGAGTTATGAAGAAAAATGTACATTTAAATCATAACGCCTCCGTAATCCAACCATAAACAACAAACCATCACCCAAAGACCACAGACTAAAGACTACAGACCAACAACTAGAAACGAACAACTACAAACTATAAACAACAGACCTCGCGCCTCATACCTCATCCCTAACATGTCTTATCTCAGACTGCTTCGAATTCCTAACTTATTGATGATCGCCCTTGTCCAGGGATTGATAAAATATAGCCTGTTCCCGGCACTGGGCGTTGACATGGCCCTGTCGAATGTTCAGTTCCTTGTTTTGGTTGCCGCTACGCTCTGCATTGCTGCTGCCGGGAACGTCGTCAATGATATTTACGATGTGGAAGTCGACCTCGTCAATAAGCCGGAGAAAGTCGTCGTGGGGAAGAAAATACCCGAAAACAGTGCGTTTACGCTTTTCATCATTCTCAATATCACTGGTGTTGCCGCCGGATTCTACCTGGCAAATAGCATAGAAAAGCCCGTATTCTCCACCCTCTTCATAGTAGTGTCGGCATTACTTTATATGTATGCAACCTATCTAAAAGGCATTCCGCTTCTGGGAAACGTAATCGTGTCCTTACTCGTTGGGCTGAGTATACTTATTGTCGGTATTTTTGACCTTGTTCCACCGCTCACTGCGTTCAACAGGGAGGCTCAGGTGTATGGATTTCAACAGCTTTTCCTATATGCGGGATTTGCTTTCTATATAAATCTCATTCGGGAGATCGTAAAGGACCTGCAGGACATAAACGGAGACCGAAAAGGCGGAGTCCAAACAATTCCCATTCTTCTGGGAAGAACCAGAACAACGAATACTGTCTTTGTCATGGGGGTAATGGGCATTGCAGCCATCCTTTACTACCTCTATATGGAGCTCTACCAGTGGCAGTTGGCTTTGCTGTATTTTTTGTTTCTGGTAATTCCGCCACTGATCTATTTTTGCATCAAAGCCTGGAATCTTCGAACCGACAGAAAGGAAACGTCAGACTCCTATGGTTTTATGTCGCTTCTTCTTAAAATAACCATGCTATTGGGGGTATGTTCCCTCCTATTGTATAAGTTTGTGTAGTAAATGCTCAAGGAACAACTTTCGGACTATAATGTTATCCTGGCTTCGGGGTCTCCCAGAAGGCAACATTTTTTCAGAGAACTCGATATCGATTTTACCATTGACGTTCGGCAGGTGGATGAAGTATATCCTCCGTACCTAAAGGCCGGAGAGATAACCGATTATCTTGCGGAACTGAAAGCCGGGGCATTTACAAACCTTTCGGAAAAAGATATTCTGATAACCAGTGATACCATTGTCTGGAAAGACGAACGGGCTATTGAAAAACCCCGGGACTATGACCATGCCGTAGAAATGCTTCAGACCCTGAGTGGGGCAATGCATGAAGTATATACCTCGGTTTGCTTTACCGGAAAAGACTTTCAGAAAACGGTTAACGATTGCACTAAAGTCTGGTTCAGAGATTTGAACAAAGAAGAGATCGTGTACTATCTGGATCGGCACAAACCGTTCGATAAAGCAGGTAGTTATGGTATCCAGGACTGGTTGGGCTATGTGGGCATAGAACGCCTGGAAGGGTGCTATTTCAACGTTATGGGATTACCTACACGCCTGGTATACAAAACACTGATGGAACTGGCCGGTGAAAGACATCATACGACATAAGAACATCAAAGATTTCCTGGTTTCGATCGGGCAACCTGAATCGAAAGCCTCCGATTTCACCATCAGGTATTTGCCGGATATTCAGCCGGAAGCGCCCTTCGAGTCGCCGGTATTCCGGGCCGAATACTTCTCTTTCGTCTTTATTAATGAAGGCAGGGGAACCTACTCCATCGATGAGAAAGAATTTCCCTTTCAGAAGAACACGGTGTACTTTACCAATCCCGGTCATCTTAAATCCTATAAGACCGAAGCTCCAACCGACGGTTATATTATCGCCCTTAGTGAAAACTTCCTTCGGGAATGGGTGCATCCCGATATTTTTAAGGAGTTCCCTTTTCTACTTGCTGAAACCGTGCCTCCGGCTCAAATGAGCACAACCCAGTTCAAGGAGTTGGAAGTCCTGTACTTGAATATCCTTGGCGAGTACCAAAAACAGGGACCTTTCAGAAAGAATATTCTTGGGAACCTGTTCGTGGTGTTACTTTTCAAGATCAAGGAATACTTTTGGATCGATTATGACCCATTGCAGGAAGGTAATCGCAATTCTCAAATTGTTCGGGCCTTTAAAAAGGAGCTGGAGAAACAGTTCCGCGCGTCCATCTCTCCCCAGGGCATAACGCATATGATGCAGGTACAGGACTATGCCAATAAACTGGGGTTACATCCCAATTACTTCAATTCCGTCGTAAAAAGCAAAACGGGAAAAACGGCCAATGATTGGATCGCAAGCAGAAGTGTATCGGCAGCCAGATCGCTTCTCAAAACCACCAATCTGCCTATAAAAGAGATTGCCTACCGACTAGGTTTCAAGGAACCTACACACTTTAGCAGGTTCTTTAAAAAGCATGCCCGGACCTCACCCGGAGCTTTCAGGAAGCGATACGCATAATTCCGTATCTTCGAAATTGGTCGTTAATCCTCGATAATTGATAACTGTTTTAGGGAATCCCTCCCGAACTTTGTATCAATTCAGAATCAAAAAAACAAACTCATGAAAGGAAAAGTAATAATTACAGGAGCCAGCGGCGGTTTTGGATTTCTAACCTCCAAACTGTTGGCAGAACAGGGATACTCGGTCGTAGGAACCATGCGTTCGGCAAGCGGATCCCGGGAAGCAGTTGCGAACGATCTGCGCGAGGCTGGTGTGCAGGTTGTCGAGATGGATGTTACATCGAACGATAGTGTGCAACAAGGTACGGCCGAAGCGATAGAATTGCTTGGCGGACTTGATATCGTAATCAACAACGCCGGCGTAGGTGTATTGGGAATGCAAGAGCATTTCACTCCCGAGGATTTTCAGAAGCTCTTCGAGGTTAATGTCTTTGGTGTTCAGCGACTCATGCGCGAAGTGCTTCCACATTTCAGAAACCAGCGTTCGGGAACGGCAGTATTCGTTTCCAGCCTGCTAGGAAGAATGACATTGCCGTTCTACGGTCCCTATAATGCGTCGAAGTGGGCACTGGAAGCCATGGCCGAAAACTACAGAACCGAACTTTCCGGCTTTGGTATCGAGTCCTGCATCGTAGAACCCGGAGGGTTTCCAACTACGTTCATGGCAAATCTATTAACGCCGAGCGACACGAGTCGGATTGACGTCTATGGAGCCTTTATGGATGCACCGAAAATGATGTTCGACGGCTTTGAAGAAGCACTGGCCAACACGCCGGAGCAACGTCCGGAAATTGTTGCGGAGGCCATAGCAGACCTCTTGGCACAACCGTTTGGACAACGTGCTTTCAGAACGGTAGTCGATCATATGGGAATGGGTGACCATATTGGTCCTTACAACGATATGCTTCACAATCTGACCAGGGGGATTTACACAGCTTTTGGCACGGATGGCATGCTGGAAATAAAAACGGAGTAATCGATGAACTCAACACAGCGAACAGGGTATTCGGGGAAACCGTTATACCAGAAACTGGGATTAAAAGAAGAACAAAATATCACTGTTCTCAATGCTCCAACGGATTATGAAAGTTGGCTGGAAGCACCATTCTCGGTTGACACACATGACCCGAAGGCCCTGTTTGATGTGATTCATATGTTCTCGGACGATCGGGGTGAACTTCGCTCTATGCTCACCGACTATCTGCCCAGGTTGCAGCAAAATGGGATGATCTGGGTTTCCTGGCCCAAAAAGGCCTCCAAAGTACCTACCAATGTAACCGAAGATGTTGTACGCGCCGAGGTATTCCCCTTAGGGCTGGTGGACGTAAAAGTGTGTAGCGTGAATCCTGTATGGTCGGGGCTCAAAGTGGTGATACGAAAGGAAAACAGGAAGTAAGCGTCTACTTGTTTACGAAACGTTAATTGGCAATACTTCCATTCCAAATTGCCGTATCTTTACATGAAAACTACAAGCCATGAAAATCCCTGCCCATCAATCGTTTATGAACAAATTGTCCCTGGCGCTTATCGCTATCGCCGTCGTTGCCTGTAAAGATCATCACACCGATGTGCTGGCAGTAAATGATTCGGACACGGCCACCGTTACCACAGAGGCAACTGAGTATAGAAACTTATCTCAGGAGTTTAAAGACTACTGGTATGCCGGTCAGGCAGAACTTACTTCCTATGATCTCGTGCAGGAACGCTACGGTGAGCTAAGAGAGGGAACGGCTGTTAATATATTTGTTACTGAAGATTTCCTTCCTGATGTTCAGGTGAAGGCAGATGGTTATGCAGAATCGAACATTCCGGTATTGAAGCTAAACAACACAAAAAAGTTCTTAACCGGACTCTACCCCTATTCGATAATGACGAGTTCTTTTGTTCCTGTGGACCGAAAAGACCATGCAATCAAGGTGACACATTCCATGCAGGAATGGTGCGGACATGTGTATGTTCAGCTTAACAACAGATCAGACTACGAGATCAAAGCACACTCCTATTTTGAAGGAGAAGCCGATGCCAGTATATCGGTTGAAAAGACCTGGCTGGAAAATGAAATTTGGAATCTTATCCGAATTAATCCCGATGAACTACCCACCGGTACCTTTACCATGGTTCCTTCTTTCGAATACTCCCGATTCAAACACAAGAAGATCGACGCTTATAATGCAGAGGCCGAGTTGAGTGCGGGTAATGACAATCTTTCGACCTATCAAATTAACTATCCCGACCTCAACAGAACGCTCGCAATTCATTTCAGCACTGAGTTCCCATACGAAATAGAAGGCTGGACAGAAACAACACTATCCCGTGGTCCCAATCCAAAGGAGTTAACAACAACTGCGACTAAAAAAGAACGTATCCTCTCCCCCTACTGGACTAAAAATGGCGTTGAAGATGAGGCCTTACGAGAGTCCCTGGGATTGGAATAGGTTTCCGGTTTGTTGATTCGTTGATTTGTTGATTTGTTTATAGAAGGGAGTTTCAACTTAAAACTCAAAATTCACCTACTCCGACTTCGATACATTCTCCTTCGCTATGCTTCGTAGAACACTCAGTCTCCGTTGCCTTGTGATTTAAGATATGTTTATTTGTTTATAGAATAGAGTTTCAACTAAAAATTCAAAACTTAACACTCAAGATTCAATTACATTACGTTGATTCGTTGATTCGTTGATTTGTTTATTCGTTGATAAAAGAGAAGATTCAATTCAAAACTTAACATTCAACACTTAAAACTTAACATTTAAAACTTAACACTCAGCACTCAAAACTCAACATTCAGAACTCAATTCCAACCACTAATCACTAACCACTACCAACTAAAAGCCAGGTTAAATATTGTTAAAGAATAGCCAATAAACATGGGCGGTTTCGCATTTTGGGTATCTTTGGAAAGCATCAAAAAACCAACGAGATCAACATGCGACTACGACTGACCTTCCTCTGCGTCTTCTCTCTTTGTTTTGTTTCTCTTTTCGCTCAAAAACCTCAGAAGCCGACCAGCTCGGAGCTGTACCATCAACTCCAAAAACTTAATTTTTTAGGCTCAGCCTTATATGTTGCGGCACACCCGGACGATGAAAACACGCGACTCATTTCCTATTTTGCCAATGACACCAAGGCCAGAACCGCCTATTTATCATTGACTCGCGGTGACGGCGGGCAAAATCTTATCGGACCGGAAATTCGTGAACTGCTGGGAGTGATCCGAACTCAGGAACTGGTGGCAGCACGAAAGACTGACGGTGGTGAACAATTCTTTAGTCGGGCAAACGATTTTGGGTATTCCAAACATCCCGACGAAACCCTTGAGATATGGAACCGCAAAGAAGTGTTGAGCGATGTGGTTCGCGCCATCCGAAAATTCAAACCGGACGTCATCGTCAACCGATTTAACCATAGAAATCCAGGGACCACCCATGGTCATCATACGTCTTCAGCCATGTTGAGCTTTGAAGCGTTTGACCTTGTTGGTGACCCGACAAAATATCCCGAATCGGCCTCAGACTTTGGGGCCTGGCAGCCTAAAAGATTGCTATTCAATACCGGTTGGTGGTTTTACGGAAGCAGGGAAAATTTTGAGAAAGCCGACAAATCCAAACTATTGACGGTCGAGACCGGAAATTACTACACACAACTCGGTCTCAGTAATGGCGAAATAGCCTCTCTGAGCCGAAGCATGCACAAATCTCAGGGCTTTGGAAGCACGGGGAGTCGCGGAAGCCAGATCGAATATCTCGAATTCCTTAAGGGCGATGCTCCTGCTGACCTTTCGAACCCTTTCGATGGAATTAATACTACCTGGACACGGGTAAACGGCGGCAAGGCCATAGGAGAAATATTATATGCACTGGAAAAGAATTTCAATTTTGCCGATCCGTCGCAAATGGTCCCTCAATTGCTTCAGGCTCGTGCGCTCATTAAAAATCTTTCCGACAGCCACTGGCGGGAGCTAAAAACCAAACAGATCGAGCAACTTATTCTGGATTGCGGCGGAATATTCCTGGAAGCCGTGGCAGAAACCAACTCTATTAACCCGGGAGCTACTTTCAATGTTCGATTGGAGGCCATTAACCGGGGTTCGGCCGCAGTGAACCTCACCTCAGTTACCGACAAAAACGGCAGGTCACTCCTGGAGGCTCCAAAAGCCCTTGATTCGAACATACGTCAGAATATGGAAGCGTCCATTACCTCAACGACCCAATCCTATTCCGCACCCTATTGGCTCAATAAAAAAGGGACTATGGGCATGTACAATGCTCCAAAAGAGCTTATCGGGCTTCCGGAAACTCCGGCTTCCGAAAAAGTCGTATTTGTGTTGGACATAAACGGGGTCTCGCTTTCTGTTGAACGAGACATTATTTACAAATTCACGGACCCCGTGAAAGGAGAAGTATACCGACCTTTCGAAATTGTTCCGGAGGTGACTGCCTCGATAACCGAAAAGGTATGGATATTCCCCTCGAGTTCGGGTCAACAGGTTCCCGTAACTGTCCGGGCAGGAAAAGACAATATTAGCGGTACGGTTACCTTACAACGCCCTGACGGATGGACGGTTTCTCCCGCACAACATACGTTCAATCTGGAACGAAAAGGTCAGGAAGAACGGGTAATGTTCACGGTAACTCCCCCCAACTCACAGAGCGAGGGATATATAAATCCTCTGGTACAGGTGGGAGATCGTTATTTTAACCGTGAGCTTGTTACCATAGACTACGACCATATCCCCTATCAAAGTGTGCTATTGCCCAACGAGGCAAAGGTGGTGCGAATTGATATTGTCAAAAAAGGGGAATCCATTGGCTACATAAATGGTGCAGGAGACGCCATTCCGGAGAGCCTAAAGCAAATTGGGTATTCGGTTTCAACTATTACACCTTCAGAAATCACTGTCTCGAATTTGCAGCAGTATGATGCGGTGGTTGTTGGAATTCGAGCGTATAATACAGTACCTGAACTGGCTTTCAAACAAGATATTCTCAACGACTATGTGTCCAAAGGTGGAAACCTGATAGTGCAATACAACACGGCCCATAGGTTGGTAACCAAGGAGTTCTCTCCCTATCCTATTACGCTTTCACGAAATCGTGTCACTGACGAATATTCTGATGTTGGCATACTGGCTCCGGACCATAAGATCCTGAATTCCCCGAACAAGATCACTCAAAACGACTTTGAAGGTTGGGTACAAGAACGCGGCCTGTATTTCCCGAATGAATGGGCAGACGAGTTCACACCCATACTGAACATGAAAGATAAGACCGACGACCAGCCTTACCAGGGGTCACTGCTCGTCGCTCAGCATGGCGAAGGATATTATGTGTACACCGGGTTGAGTTTTTTCAGAGAATTACCGGCGGGTGTACCCGGTGCCTATCGACTGTTTGCAAATCTCTTGTCTATTGGAAAATAATACGTCTCAGGAACCCGTAAGACAGCCCTGGAAACGGAGCTACACGATTGTACTCGTCCTAAACGCGGTATACATCATCTTGTTCTATTTGTTAATGCAAACCTATTCCTGAGATGACGTTAGTTGATTGGATCGTTCTTTCCGGGACCCTGCTCTTTATTGTTCTTTACGGAACTTATAAAACCCGCGGTAGTAAAAACGTAACTGATTACCTGAAAGGTGGAAATCAGGCCAAGTGGTGGACTATCGGATTAAGCGTTATGGCGACTCAGGCCAGTGCCATTACCTTTTTGTCTACTCCGGGTCAGGCCTTCCACGACGGAATGGGCTTTGTCCAGTTCTATTTCGGATTACCCATAGCCATGGTAATCATCTGTCTGGTATTTGTTCCTCTCTATCACAGGCTTAAGGTCTTTACCGCCTATGAGTACCTCGAAGGCCGGTTTGATCTTAAAACAAGAACACTTACAGCCATATTTTTCCTTATCCAACGCGGACTGGCGGCCGGTATTACTATTTTCGCCCCTGCCATTATTCTCTCGGCACTATTAGGCTGGAACCTTACTTTGCTCAACGTTATTATAGGGATTTTGGTAATTATCTACACGGTGAGTGGCGGAACCAAAGCCGTAAGTTTTACTCAGAAGCAGCAAATGGGTGTAATATTCATTGGCCTTTTCATAGCCTTCCTCCTCATTCTGAATCTGCTGCCCTTGGATGTCTCTTTCGACAAGGCCCTGGAGATTGCCGGCTCCAATGAGAAAATGGATATCCTTGACTTTTCGTTTAGTTTCGAAAACAGATTTACCTTCTGGAGTGGTATTATTGGAGGTACGTTCCTGGCACTGTCCTATTTCGGGACAGATCAAAGTCAGGTACAGCGCTATCTCTCCGGAAAATCGGTTAGGGAGAGTCAGATGGGTCTTATATTCAACGGTCTCTTAAAAGTACCGATGCAATTCTTCATACTGCTCATCGGAATTATGGTCTTTGTTTTCTACCAGTTCAACGATTCACCACTGCACTTTAATCCATCGGCTGTTAATGATGTAATGACTTCGGAATATGCCGCAGAGTATGAGCAACTGGAAACGGATAAAAAAGAGCTCGATGCGCTCATCACCGCCAAGCAACTGGACTATGCCGAAATGGCTGAAGGAACAGAAAAGGAGACGCTTCTTTCTGAAATAAGAACCCTAAATATTCGGGAAGATTCATTACGCGCCCAGGCGAAAAGCGTAATCAAAAAGGCCAATCCCGATGCGGAAACCAACGACAAGGATTATGTGTTTATTCACTTTATACTGAATAATATGCCCATCGGCCTCATTGGATTGCTGCTGGCCGTTATTCTAAGTGCGGCCATGTCGTCCACGGCTTCGGAACTCAACGCCCTGGCGTCCACTACGGCTATTGATCTGTATCGGCGCAACGTTCCCGGGAAAGATGATAAACATTATTTACGGGCGTCGAAGTGGTTCACGCTGCTTTGGGGCGTTCTGGCCATTTTGGTGGCATGTGTAGCTAATCTGTTCGACAATCTTATCAACCTCGTCAACATTATAGGATCTATTTTCTACGGAAACGTTTTGGGTATTTTCCTGCTGGCTTTCTTTGTCAAATTTGTGAAAAGTAAAGCCACCTTTGTTGCCGCCATTATTACCCAGCTCGTCATCGTTTACATTTGGTGGATCGATCTCATGCCTTATCTATGGCTCAACGTAGCGGGTTGTGCTCTGGTAATGGCCATAGCCATTATACTGCAAGCGAGTGGTGGTGGCTTCAGGGATAAAGGAGATAACGGAAATATCAAGATATGGCATAGCGTGTTTCTTATAGGTTCTACGGTCACCCTGATCGCGGCCCATTATTTCTTCTATTTTAAGGCACAACCTTGTCTTTACTGATTTTAAATTCCTTGTAACATCGGGAAATTTTCGAAGTCCTTAGGGAAATTTTTTTCATGCCTAAGAAACTTACAGTACTGTTCTTGCTTGCATTCCTGGCCTGTACTACTTCCAACGAAACCTCAACAGACTCTGTTGAATCAATTTCCGTAATTTCCAACGAGTCCTTTGATAAAGCCCGATCGGTAATCCGGCAATGGATTGACGAGGATAAAACCCCTTCTGTTTCCGTCGCTGTGCTGAAAGACGGGGAGTTTATCTGGCGCGAAGCATTCGGGATGAGCCGATACGACGATAGTATTCCAGCGACTCCCGCTTCTATCTATCCTATTGCCTCGGTGACCAAATCCTTTACGGCAACTGCAATAATGAAGCTCGTGGAACAGGGAAATATCAAATTGGATGAACCCGTATCCAGGCACTTCGGTGAAGATGCCATTCGATCCTATTTCAACCCTGAACGACCGGTTGAGATTCGGGATCTGCTGCAACACACAAGTGGCATGGGCATGTACTATAACAATGTATACCACAGAGAGGAAGACATAGATACACTGCCTGACCCCAAAGACAGATATGCCGTACTTTTCTACCCTCCGGGTGAGCGTTTCGAATATTCGAACATCGGATATGCAATGCTTGGCGAGATCGTTGAAAAAGTTTCTGGAATGACGTATGAGGAATATCTCCGGGAGCACATTTTTTCACCGCTGGAAATGCAACATTCCTTCGTACGCGTGAACGATGCACGAACCGATAGTTACGTACAGCTTAGAGGTGCAAAGAATGAGCTTCTGCCGTGGGTGTACACTGATACGAAAGGTGCCGGTGATATGTATAGTACGGCACATGATCTGGCGTTATTCGGAAAAATGCATTTGGGAGGATCTGAACAGGCCAAAATTCTGTCCGAAAAAACCATTGACGAAATGCGCAATCCTGATAACATCTCAGCCCGGCAAAATGATCCCTGCGTTCCTTATGGCTACGGTTGGTTCTACGAGGTTAGCGATTCGCAAATCACTTCTTTTTGGCATGAGGGGGGATTTGATGGAGCAGCTTCCATCCTAAAAGTATTGCCTTCGGAAAATCTCGTGATCGCGGTAGTTACCAATACCACATTCACCAAATCCCGCAACGATGCAATCGTCAATGAAATTCTAGCGGCAATTGCTCCTTCCTATGAAAAAATATCCTGTAACACCTTAGAGGACGTCACTCCAACCGCACTGTCAGAATCGACTGAATATAAAGGTGACTGGGAAGGTAAACTATATACAAAGTCCGATACCTTGGGCTTGCAAATGCAGTTTACAGATTCCGGTGAGGCAACCCTGCAATTTGAAAAATTGCAAACCCGATTTGTCTTCACAGACGATACACCTTTCCCGAATAAAACATTTCTGAACTATGCACAAGTGACAAAAGGAGAGCTTTCGGGATGGATTCTGGGAAGCATGATCCCAACTCCGGACTGGAAAGATATCCATCATATAGGGCAGTTGAACCTATATCCAAGAGATGGTAAGCTGGTTGGTCACATAAAAGTATTCAACTCCAATATTATCCGCGAGGATCTGGGTGCCGCCTTTTATGTTGAATTTGAGCAAAGCACGGAATCCGAAAAGCAGGTATAATAAAAAAGCCTCTTCCGACGGAAGAGGCTTTCAATCAGTATTATCTTTTTATTAAAGGGCTCCCCATTCTTTAAGGGACTTGGTATTCAAAGCGATATAGTCATCGTTTCCGGCTTTTTTAGCCAGTTCCAATGATGTTTGCGCTGCCTGAATAGCTCCTTTTTTATCACCGGCCTTCGCATAGATCAAAGACTGTTGTCTGTGATACCAGAATGCAGGACGATCGGCACCTCTCAATTCGATGGCCTTATCGATCCACATTTTTGCCTTGTTAATGTCTTTTCCTGAAGACAAATAATATACTGCAGACTGATAGTAGTCATTAGCAGAAGGACCTCCCATTACCTGAGAAATGCTGGCAGAAACCTGAGCATCGGTATCAAACTTGATTGGTACTGCAACATAAGTGCGCTCCCAGATGATTCCAAGATGAGCTGAATCATTTGTAACGTCATCAAATGTCATTGTAAATGTTTCAACGTCCATTGGCATAGGAATGGCCTGAGCGGTTACTGTTGCGGCCACTTTGCTTTCATCCCAGGTTTGAGGTGTTCCCCAGTTATTCGAATCTGAGTAAAAATATACTTCCCAGCTTTGTTGACCGGGCTTACTGTATACGGCGTAAGATCCAGGTTCCAGTGTGCTTCCACCTATCGTTACTTTCTGGCTGAAGGTAATTTTAGTATTGGCGTTGGCACCTGTTCTCCAAAGTTTGTCATAAGGAACCAAACCTCCATAGATCGTGCGACCTTTCATTGAAGGACGGGAATACTCAAGAGTTACGTCGGTGAGTCCTACTTTCTGCTCCACTTTCTGTGAGGTACTTGGTGCAGGAGTCTGAACTTGTGCTTGCAAGCCCATGGATACCAGGACCATACATGCAAAGAGAATAAAATTTTTCATCGGAATAGAGTTTGTTTTTACGTTGTTACGAAATTACGATACCCCTTTCTTTATATCGTTAACAAAAACATAAAATCAATTCAAAACAAAGAAGTAAATTTGCCAGCATGAAACGCTATATAGCCGAGGCCATAGGTACATTTGGACTTGTTTTTTGCGGAACGGGTGCCATAGTTGTCAATGAGGCAACCCAGGGTGCCGTGACGCATCCCGGAGTTGCTATAACATTCGGGCTTATTGTAATGGCAATGATCTATGCATTTGGCGATATAAGTGGTGCCCACATTAACCCCGCCGTTACTTTTGCCTTTGCTTACGCCAAAAAGTTTCCCTGGAAGGATGTTCCCAGGTACATTATCGCCCAGGTGATCGGCGGATTCGTCGCCAGCCTTATAATCTTATATGTTTTCCCTGAACCCATGTCGTTGGGTGCGACGGTTCCCGAAACGGGTATGTGGCGTACGTTTGTGATTGAGATGATCCTTACCTTCTTCCTAATGCTGGTTATTATAAATGTATCCACCGGTTCCAAAGAGGTAGGGACTATGGCCGGTATTGCCGTGGGTGGGGTCGTTTTGCTGGAAGCTATGTTTGCGGGACCTCTCACCGGCGCTTCTATGAATCCTGCGCGTTCTTTGGCACCGGGTATTCTATCGGGTAATTTGGAAGACCTGTGGATCTATTGTACCGCTCCCTTTGTGGGCGCAGTGCTTGCCGTTATGAGCTGTAAACTGGTAAAAGACGATCAGTGCTGTGAGGCTGATTGTTAATTTTGTTTAAACTTTCATTTAATTTATTAAACATTTTGTATCTTTACCTACGTGAAGATATACAAGCTGCACACCAAACAAAGAGTGCCTATTTCGATGGAAAAGGCCTGGGAGTTTTTGTCAGATCCTAAAAACCTGAGCGTTATTACTCCCCCCGAAATGGGTTTTGAAGTGTTGAGCGGAGCCGATAGATCGATGTATCCGGGGCAGCTTATAGAGTATTATGTTCGCCCGTTATTTGGAATAAAAACGAAGTGGGTGACGGAGATCACACACGTCGAAGATGGTTCATATTTTGTTGACGAGCAGCGGTTCGGCCCATACGCCCTATGGCACCACAAACATTTTCTCATAGCTGTTGATGGTGGGATAGAGATGGAAGATATCGTGCATTATAAGCTTCCTTTCGGATTTTTGGGCCGATTGCTGCATCCATGGCTTGTGAAGCCACAACTGGAGAAGATATTCCGGTTTCGGAAACAAAAACTTATTGCATTATTCGGAGAAATGGAGTCCGCATGAAACCTGAGGTCAACATATTCTGGTTTAGAAGAGACTTACGACACCAGGACAATGTTGGATTTCACATGGCTCTGAAAGGCAAGAAACCCGTGCTTCCTGTTTTCATATTCGATACTGAGATTCTGGAAGAGTTAGCCAGAACAGATGCACGGGTTACTTTTATTCACGAATTACTTACCAAACTTTCCTCCCGACTTAAAGAATACGGTAGTTCCCTGGCTGTGTACCACGGAAGTCCTCAAGACGTCTTTCAGCATATCCTGGAAAAGTATCAGGTGCATCACGTAATAACCAACAGGGATTACGAACCTTACGCCCTGCAACGGGATGCCGGTATCGAATCGTTTCTCGCCTCGCACGACATTGGCTTTCATACGTATAAGGACCAGGTAATTTTTGAAACGAATGAAGTTGTAAAGTCCGATGGTTCTCCGTATGTCGTGTACACGCCCTATATGAAAGCCTGGAAGGCTCGTCTCAACGCATATCCCATTCCTAAAACGGCGCCCGTTTCAAACTACGACAACTTATTCAAAAGTACGTCCCTACCCTTTCCAAAACTCAGTGATATAGGTTTTGAAAGGTCTGATATCTCAGTAGAAGACTATACCATGAACAAAGGGCTTGTGGATGCCTATCCGGACCGCAGAGATTATCCTAGCGTTGCAGGAACGACCAAACTGAGCCCACACCTTCGATTTGGGAGCGTAAGTATACGTGAGCTCATCCGGAAGCTCTCAGGAGCTTCAAATCAAAAACTATATAACGAACTCATCTGGCGTGAGTTCTTCATGCAAATACTCTGGCACTTTCCGCACACCGTACATAAGGCCTTCAGGCCCAGCTACGATCTGATCAAATGGCGGAATGACCCCGTTGAGTTCGAAGCGTGGAAGTCGGGCACAACCGGCTATCCGCTCGTGGATGCAGGAATGCGCGAATTGATGCATACCGGAATGATGCACAATCGCGTTCGCATGGTGGTGGCCAGTTTTCTGTGCAAGCATTTGCTCATCGACTGGCGACTGGGCGAAGCTTACTTTGCCGAGAAACTATTGGATTATGAGCAATCCAGTAACGTAGGCAACTGGCAGTGGGCTGCCGGATCGGGTGTGGATGCCGCACCTTATTTCAGAATCTTCAATCCTACCAGTCAATGGGAGAAATTCGATCGTGACAGTACATATATCAAAAAGTGGGTCCCGGAATTCGGTACACAAAAGTATCCACAACCTATTGTAGACCATGCCTTTGCAAGGGAACGTTGTCTGCATGTATATAAAAGCGCATTGGGATAAATTTGTACGAATTTTCTTCAAATATGCATTTTATCGATTATTTATATATATTTATCGATGATTTAACGTAGCAAATCTTTTTTGCCCCCGTCAAAAGATACCTATGGCCCCTATGGAAAATGAGTTCACCAACGGTGAGATCACAGTAACCTACGAACCTAAGAAATGCATACATTCCGAGGTCTGTGCAAAAGGCCTTTCCGATGTTTTCCGTACATCGGTAATCCCATGGATTCAGTTGGATGGCGTTGCAACTCAGAAGATCGTTTCTCAGGTTAAAAAGTGTCCTTCAGGAGCGCTTAGCTTCTGTTATAACAAGGAAGAGGTTTCCGTACATTGATTTGTTAAAAAAAATTGTTGCCCCAATACAATTTTTAGCGCATTTCGGTGTTTACGCCTCTAATACACCAAACCATGAACGTAATGAAGAAAATGACTCCCCTAATTTTTCTGTTCTTAGCCCCTTTATTCCTTTCGGCACAGGAACAGGAAAACACCTTAGAAGACCAGTTTGTACAGGTTATTGACAAATCCAACCGCTATGAAGACTATAAGGTGGTTAAGATTTACAAGCTTAATAACCTCCGTAAAAGCGTACTCGATTCGGTAGCCGGACTGGAGCAACAAGTGGCCAATGTGCAAACGCAACTGGCCCAGGAAAAACAACGAACAGATCAGCTTACCTCCGAACTGGATACTACCAGAAATAATTTGGCGACTTCCCAACAAAAGGAGGATGGTATTACCCTGTTTGGTAGCCTGATTAAAAAATCTACCTACAAGATGACCATGTGGGGTATTATTGGCTTTCTGCTGCTAAGTCTGGCGATACTTTTTTTCCGTTTCAAACGAAGTCATGCCGTTACCAGAGATGCCCGGATCAAATTGGCGGAAACCGAAGAAGAGTTTGAATCGCACAGACAGCGTACCCTTGAAAAGGAACAACAACTACGAAGAAAACTGCAGGACGAAATTAATAAGAACCGAAAAGTCACCTAATAAAAAACCGCCTTCCCGGCGGTTTTGTTTTTTAAGCATCTACTCGTGTAATCCTGGCTCCCACGGCTCGCAGGCGCTCATCGATATTTTCATATCCACGATCTATCTGCTCAATGTTATGAATGATACTGGTTCCTTTAGCCGACAGGGCCGCAATCAATAATGATATTCCCGCGCGGATATCCGGCGAAACCATGGTCGTCGCTTTTAGATCAGATTCAAAGTTATGTCCTATGACAGTCGCGCGGTGCGGATCACATAAAATGATCTTGGCACCCATATCAATGAGTTTATCGACAAAGAACAAACGGCTTTCGAACATCTTTTGGTGGATCAACACACTGCCTTTGGCCTGCGTACAAACCACCAGGACAATACTGAGCAGATCGGGTGTAAATCCTGGCCATGGTGCATCGGCCACGGTAAGAATAGAACCGTCAATATACCCCTGTATCTCGTAGCTGTCCTGTTCTGGAATGTGAATGTCTTCGCCGCTTCGCTCCAGCCGGATTCCCAGCTTTCTGAACGTATCCGGGATGAGCCCCAGATTCTCCCAGCTGACATCTTTGATGGTGAGCTCACTACGGGTCATTGCCGCCAATCCAATCCAACT
>CAZTLE010000083.1:0-16711 GCA_964614415.1 uncultured Aureitalea sp.
GCCAGATCCCCCACAATGTGGTAGCTTTCTTCAAACAACCACAGTGGAATACTGCTTATCTCTGTGGCCCATTCTCTCAATTGTGTGGTATTCACAGGTCTTTTAGGTCGGCGATGGGACAGTATGGCAATCGTCCATAATTTATCTTCGTCCGGGGCCTGCGTGAAGTAGTAGGCCAGCGCGGCTACTTTTTCATTTGTCTTGTTGGTAGCATCGATAGCTTCAATAAGGGTGGCAAAGCGTTTCAAGAACTAACCTCCTTTCCTTCCTTGGAGGCTGTTTCGGTGGAATCTTCCTCGTATTGGGTTTTCTCGGTTCGGGCGTCGTAGCCCAGCTCTTCTCTCAAATAGCGGGCAAAGATCTCGGTATATCCATGGGTGGCGATGACCCGTTCACAGCCGGTTGCTTTTATGGCGTCGATGAGTCCGTCCCAGTCGGCGTGGTCGCTGAGCACGAATCCGCGATCCAATGCCCTGCGACGACGTGCCCCGCGAAAGGTCATCCAACCACTGGCCGAGGCGGTAACAAAGGGAACCATTTTTCGAATCCAGGGACTTCCATGGGCGCTGGGAGGTGCCAATACCAGATTACCAAGGAGTTCCTCTTTGGTAGTGTCTTTGGTGATCATTGTAGTTTCAGGGAGCTCATAGTTATCGCGGAGGACTTGCGTGAGGTTTTCGATTGCGGCATGTGTATATATTTTACCGATGTCGGTATCGAGGTGTTTCAAAAGGCGTTGTGCCTTCCCCAGGCTATAACCGAACAGCACCGAGGTGCGTTTTTCGGCCCTGTTCTGTGACCACCAGGTATTGATAGCCGCATGCACCCGTTCCTGAGGTTCCCACTTAAAAGCCGGAAGGCCGAAGGTGCATTCAGTAATAAAAGTGTTGCAGGGAATGGGTTCAAAGGGTTGTGCCAGGCCATCATTCTCGGTTTTAAAATCACCTGTAAATACCCAGACTTCGCCTTTGTATTCCACACGAACTTGTGAAGAGGCAACAATATGTCCGGCAGGATGCAATGAAAAAGTGACTCCGTTGATGGTGAAGGTCTCTCCCCAGGCCTTTCCGCTTACATTGATCTTGCCCAGGCGGTGTTTAATGACAGGGATATTATTGTGATGGGTTATGTACTGCTTGTGCCCCCATCTGCTATGATCGGAATGTCCGTGTGTTACAATACATTTATCTACCGGTCGCCAGGCATCGATATACACGTCGGCTTGCTCACAGTAAATCCCTTTTTCGTTAAAAATCAGCAGCGGTTTTGGCACCTCTAAAAATACGGTTTTGCTTTCTAATTTCCAGTTCTTTGAACAGGGTTAAACAAATGGTTTTTTCCGAAGGAAATTCTGAGAAAAAAGATTGACAAATTTTATATTTGCACTATAAAACAGAACTATGACAATTAAAGACCTATACGAAAGAGGAGACCATTCCGGTAACCTGGGACATTTTGCTTCTATTGTTAATATGGCGGCGGTTGATGGAGAGTTAAACGAAGCAGAGAAAGCTCTTCTTCAACGGTTTGCAGGAAAGCTAAATATAGAGGAGTCCAGTTACAAAGAAATCCTTAAGAACCCGAAAGAATTCCCAATTGTACCACCACTTTCGGCCGATAAGCGTTTGGAACGCATGTTGGATCTTTTCAAGATGATCTTTGCCGATAATGAGATCGATGACGATGAACGCGATTTGATAAAGCGTTATGCCATAGGTCTTGGGTATACAGAAGAGCTGGCCGACAAACTTATTAAGCGTTCCATTGAGATTTTCAACGGAGGCCTGGATTTAGAAGATTACCGCTATTTGCTAAACCGCAATTAAGCCAGTTTCTTTATAGCGCGATACAACTCGCCCTGGGTGTATGGCTTAGCGAGAAAAGAAGAAGCTCCTGACTCGATAAGTTGACGTTGTTGGGACTGAAGAACATTTCCGCTGGCCACGAGAATAGGGATGTCCTTAATTTTTTGAACGGAGCTCATGCGGATTTTCCGGATCATTTCCTGTCCGCTCAGATCCGGAAGTTTTGTTTTTAGAATAACCAAAGCATAGTTCCTTTTTTCCAGCAGATTCATGGCCTGCCCGCAATCCTGAGCGATCTCCACGTTGTACCCGTCCATATTCACAAACATTTTCATGAGCAGCATCTGATCAACGTCATTATTCTCGATGACCAGAATGTGCTTTCCTCTTAGGATACCGCTTCCTTTTTTGGTGGTTCTTTTTTTCCGTTCCTTGTTTGACTTCCCCTTCCGAAGTGGCAGTATCACCTGAAACGAAGAACCTTCACCAAGGGTACTGGTAACACCCACTTCACCATCCATGAGTTGCACGAGGTCCTTAACTATCTTAAGTCCTATGCCGTCACCCAAAGGTTCGATGTTATTGAGACCAATTTGATAGTAGGAATCGAAAACACGAGGGATGTTTTCATCGGAAATACCTACTCCGGTATCTGATACGATAAATTCAACGTTAAGGACGTTATCCGCAGTTTCTGCGCGCATATCTACCTCCAGAACGATCCGACCCGAACTTGTATTCTTGAAGGCATTCTCCAGCAGGTTGAAAAGTACCTGATTAATACGCACCGGGTCACCGATAAGGCGAGATGGTACTTTGGACTTGTATTCCAGTTCCAGCGCTATGTTCGTGCCTTTGTATTTGAGTTCAAAGTGCTTTAAAAGACTGTTTATCAGATCATTTAACTGAAATGGAACTTCTTTTATTTCCAATGCGCCCCGTTCTATCTTCGCGATATCGAGCAGGTCATCCATCAGGACTTTTAAGTGCCTTCCGGTCTTTTGGATTACCTTGAGAATTTCCGTTTGATTGTAATCCAGTTTGGATTGCGCCAGTACTTCGGTAAAACCGAGTAGGTTGTTCAACGGATTGCGGATCTCATGATTTAGATTCGCCAAAAATTTATTTTTGAATTCTTCCTTGGCACTTAGCAGCGTCATCTCCAGGGACAGCTTGTTCCTGGCAATAGCACTCTCGTTTTTTTCCTGCACCAGTGGGTGCGAGCGACGATAATGCTCGCTGAAGTCAAATATGATAAGGAACAAACTATTGTCTTCAGCAAGTATATCAATATCGGCTATAACCACCTTATCATCAAGATCCAGATTTATACAGGGGAAGTGAATACGGGAATCGATGGTGCCCAACAGATCCACAAGACCTTCAAAGAAGACATGGGCATCCCCAATATTGCTGTCTACCGGGATGGAAAAAATGGTGTCCTCGCTACTAAGGACGGTTCCCAGCGCATTCAACTCTATGAGCTGAATCTTCGATTCGAACATTTCACTTTTAATTTCTTCAACCGTCATGATGAAATCATTTTATTAGTAAGATCCAGAAAGGCCTTCTCTACATTTTCACCGCTCAAGGCACTGGTAAAGAGGATGTTGTCAAACTCCGTCTGCGAGAAGTATTCTTTGGTAACCGGGGTCAACAAGTCTTCTTTATTTCCAATGACTATTACCGGAACCTCCGGATACTTAGTGTTGAGCTCTTCTACCTCCGATTCGAAGTTTTCAAATGTTTCCGGGCGCGTTACATCGAAGACATACAAAAAACCATTCGCTCCCAGGAGGTAGGAAGAACGGGCTTCAGATACGGCTGTTTTCCCTTCTATATCCCAAATGATAAGGGCAATGTCCTGCCCGTTGATCTCAAGCGACTTTTTTTTGACGTGAACCCCTACGGTAACCAGGTACTTTTCGTCAAAGGCATCATCGATATACCGCCGAACCAGGCTGGTCTTACCCACTCCAAAGTGGCCAAGCATTACGATTTTTTTTGAATGTGACATATCGCTTGTTCTCCCAGGGTAGTATTAATTGGAATCTGACGTAAGCCCGTTTCGAACTTCGATGGCTTTTGTATGAAGAACCCCTATGTGTTGTTCGATCGCCCCGATCAACTCTTGTTGCTCTTCCGTTAAGGACGTCTTTTTTAGCTGTGTGAGCGTCTTAACTACGGATTCCAGTTCGTTAATGATTTTGGCATCAATGCGGTCACGAATATACTCAAAATATGCCTTTTGTTCTTCCTGATGTTTTGAGGTGAGTTCGAATGCCTGCTCGTTCAACATGGCCTGTTTTTTCTCCTGAGTAGCTTCATGGAGGTGCTGATAATGCCGTGTATAGTCAAATAAGAGAATGGCCACATCACCGCGCTCTTTTTTAATGGTAATATCGCAGATACATTCTTTGTTTTCAAACGTCAATTGTACGCACGGGAATGCCAAATTCTTGTTTCCGGGTTCTTCAAACTGGGGGGCAAGGCTTTCGAAAAAGGGATGAATTTCCTTGATATTCTCTCCTTCTTCGAATTCCTGGATTGTATTATTGCTAAAAGTGATCACTCCCTGAGGCGTGGTGTGGATCTCCTGTACGTTGTTCGAAAAGAATGTATGCTCCATAGTCCTGTTCTAATTATCAAGTGCACTACCCATGTCCATAAATAATTGGTGAACACCTTCACCGGTTTTTGCGCTTACAAAAGCATCTGTCTGAATACCTTTTGACAATAAAAACTCGTTTACACCCCTGGGGTTCTTTAGATCGAGTTTATTTCCGATAACCTTGACGACCACATCGGGATACCGGGTGGCAACATACTCAAGTTCTTCTTTTAAATTGTAGTATGTTACCGGGCGGCTCAGGTCAAAAACGTACACAAAACCATGGGATCCTAACAGATAGGAAGATCGTATTTTTTCGACGGTTGAAAATCCTTCCAGATCCCAAATGATCATGGAAAGGGTCTTTCCGGACGGAAGCGTAATGTCCTTTTTCTTAATGGCGACCCCTAACGTGGTCTTGTAGTTTTCTGAAAAGGAATCTGTTAGGAAACGTTCTAACAATGATGTCTTACCAACCCCGAACTGGCCCAATAAAACAATTTTTCTACTCTGGCTCATGTTCAAAAAAATCCTTTAAGATGCGATTCACATCTTCTAACTGCAATGTTGCGATCTGCGGGGATAATTGATCAGACAGGGATAATAATTGGTTTTCAATGCGGCTTTCAAAATCACGGGTATATGTCCCGGAAACCACCACAGCTATGTAGTAGGTGTGGAAGTTCTGAATATGTATTGAATATAGCTCGTATTCTATGGCTTCGAGATTCTGACTACCTCCTTTAAAGGCATCTTCCACGAAACTTTTAATGGCCGTCAACATTCCGGAGATCATGTCTTTGTCCATCGTATCCGTGAGGCTGTAATTGCCAAGTAACAGCCCTGATCCTTTCTGGATCACAAAGACCTCATTTATTTGAGCGTCATTTAGTTCGCTAAGCACAAGATCCCCTTCTTTTACACCTGTAAATGCCGAACGGACTTTGCGCTTTAGGTTGGAAAAGGAGAAGGTATTATTTACCCGGGAGTTGATCTTTTCCGAAAGGAGTTTGATCTCATTTTGAACGTATCGCTTGATCATCTTTCCCATGATGGGATACAATGCCTCTACCACCTCGTCCTTGGACTTTGCAATCTGCTCTCGTAAGGTTTTGGTGATTGTGGGACCCAGGGTTACAGGAATTTCGGAGACAAACCGATCCAGTTTCTCTTCAATGATCGGGTCAACCTTGGTTGAAAGCTTTTCGCGCTTTTCAAGGGTCTCGGAGATGGTCTCCAACCGCTCGCTTATGGCACGAGCTACTTCGCGATCATCTATTAACAAGATGTCCCGAAGAAGTTGCAGTTTGTCCTTCTCTTCGACCATAACTCAAAGGAGTTGTATAATTAGGAGCTTAGCTTTTCGCCCAGGCTAATGAGGAGTTTGCCCAGCTCTTTGCGGTCTACTTTGTCTTCAGTGAGTTGCTCTGTTTTGTCGCGCAGGGAATCTTCAAGGTCGGTAATACGAATGTTGACATCGGTACTCAGGGAATCGATGGACTGCATTAATTCGGCCCGTACTTCGTCAATGTATTTTTCAAGTTGGTCCTTTTTCTTTTGGATATCGCGTTTCAGAGAATGGAACTCACCCTCATATTGCTCGATATTCTCCCCAAAGATCAGATTCTTTATCGCTTCGATCTTCGAAGTGGAATCGACCTCCTTCTTTTTCTTAGGTGATGGTGTCGTTTTCTTAGCCATAGAGTGTTCTTATATACTTGGGAAGTTACTAAAAAAAGGACAATGTTAAAAGAGTACGCCTAGGCGTTTCGCATGAATTCTTCGGCCTTATCCACCATTTCCCTGCTTCCGCAGAAAAACGGAACCCGTTGATGAAGGGTGGTGGGCTGAATATCCATAATCCGCTCAAATCCATTACTGGCCTTTCCGCCGGCCTGCTCTGCTATAAAAGCCATGGGATTGCATTCATATAACAGGCGAAGCTTTCCATCCGGATTTTTCGAGGTATTAGGGTAGATGTAAATACCCCCTTTGATCATATTACGATGGAAATCAGACACCAGCGAACCAATGTATCTCGATGTATAAGGGCGATCACCTTCTTCCTCCTGACAGTACTTAATGTAGTTCTTCACACCCTGCGGAAAGTGTACATAGTTACCCTCATTCACCGAATAGATATTGCCTGTTTGCGGGAATTGCATATTGGGATGTGAAAGATAATACGTCCCGATGGCAGGGTTGAGTGTAAAGCCATTAACGCCATGCCCGGTGGTATATACGATCATGGTCGAGGTCCCGTATACAATATACCCCGCTGCCACCTGTCTGTTACCCGGTTGTAAAAAATCATCGAGCGTTACGGGCGTGCCGGCCGGGGTGACCCTGCGATAGACGGAAAAAATAGTTCCCACCGATACATTCACATCGATATTGGACGAACCGTCCAGCGGATCGATAAGTACCACATACTTATTTTCATTCTTTTCGTTGCGGCCCTTGATCGCGATGAAGTGATCTTCTTCCTCACTCGCAATTCCACATACAATCTCCCGGTTGGTTAGGGTTTTTATAAAAGCCTCGTTTGCGTACACATCCAGCTTTTGCTGATCTTCGCCCTGAACATTTGTGTCTCCAACCGCTCCCAGGATATCGACCAGACCCGCCTTATTCACCTCGTGATTCACAACCTTGGCGGCCAATCTAATAGAATTGATAAGACGTGTTAATTCCCCTGAAGAATACTTGAATTCCTGTTGGTTTCCAATAATGAATTCCCCAAGAGTTTGATTTTTATGTACCATGTGGAAGGAGTGTCCTGAATTTGGCTCAAATATCGGTATTTTTTAAGAAAATGAACCGATATTTGTGAGGCAAAACACAAGACTATGGAGATCAGGATTCGAAAGGCTACGAAGGACGATATGCCCCGTGTGAGGGAACTCATCGTGGAGCTCGCCGTTTATGAGAAAGAGCCCGATGCCGTTGAAGTTACGCTGGCCGAATTGGAGACATACGGATTTGGCGACAAAGCGATGTTTACTTGCTTTTTGGCTGAAGTAAATAACACAGTTGTTGGAATGGCGCTGGTGTATTTCAAATTCTCCACCTGGAAAGGGCGTGTTCTCTACCTGGAAGACCTTATCGTAACGGAGCAAATGCGCGGGAAAGGAGTTGGTAAAAAGTTGTATGAAAAGGTGATGGAATTTGGTAAGGATAATGGTGTAAAACGTGTTGATTGGGTAGTCATAAGCTGGAACAAAGGAGCCGTGAAGTTCTATGAACAGAGTGGTGCTAAAGTTCTTACGGAATGGCATCCGGTAGAAATGGATGCGGCCGGGATATCAAACATAGTAGCGAATAAGTAATGAAAGTATTTAAGTTCGGAGGGGCCTCCGTCAAAGATGGTGACGGAGTGCGAAACCTCGTTGGCGTGTTGCAGACCACAGGTGAGAAAGATCTGTTGGTTGTGGTATCGGCCATGGGAAAAACCACCAACAATATGGAACGGGTAGTTCGGGACTACATCAAAGAACCGTCTCAACTGGCTGCTTCGCTCCATTTCGTAAAAGACTATCATCACAAGATCGTCTCTGATCTCTTTCCGAACACATCCCATCCCATTTATGAAAAGGTGGCCTCCTGGTTTCAGCGGTTGGATCGGTTTCTGGAAAGTAACAAATCGAAGAACCACGCCTATGTTTACGATCAGATAGTACCTTTCGGAGAGCTCATCTCCACGACTATCGTTGCTGCTTACCTGCAGGATTGCGGAATTGATGTTACCTGGCAGGACGCCCGGCAGTTTGTAAAAACGAACGCTAATTACAGGGATGCGAAAGTAGACTGGAACGCGACCCAGGAACGTATTTCACAAGGGATCTCAAAGAAAGGAATTACGATTACCCAGGGGTTTATTGGGGCCGAACATACAAATAACTTCACTACCACCCTGGGGCGGGAGGGGAGTGACTATACAGCAGCCATATTTGCCTATTGTATGAATGCGGAAAGTGTGACCATCTGGAAAGATGTTCCGGGCGTACTGAACGCTGATCCCCGCCATTTTTCGGAAACACGGCTCTTGCACCACATTTCGTATCGCGAGGCCATCGAATTGGCCTTTTACGGAGCTTCCGTGATACACCCCAAAACATTGCAGCCGCTGCAACGAAAGGAGATCCCGCTCTTCGTGAAATCGTTTATGAATCCTGAAGACCCTGGCACCTGCGTTGGAAAGGGCGTATTACTGGACCCTATGACCTCTTGTTTTATCCTAAAGAAGAATCAGGTGCTTCTCTCCCTGTCTTCGCTGGATTTTTCTTTTATGATGGAGGACAATATCAGTGAAGTTTTTCGTCTGTTGCACGAGTACAGAATGAAGGTGGAACTCATTCAGAATTCGGCCATTAGCTTTTCGGTTTGTGTGGATAATAAGTTCAACAACCTGGAAGCCCTCGTGACGAGACTAAAAGAGGCCTATAATGTGAACTGTCACGAAGGAGTCACTATATATACGGTGCGCCATTCTTCTCCGGAAGAGATTAAGGCCCTTACGAATGGTATGAAAGTTCTCTTAAAGCAGGAAAGCACTGAGACAGTGCAGGTTGTGGTTAAGGAGTAGAAGCTGTCGGAATTACAGCCGTTTCCCCTATATTTGTTTCTCGCATAATCAAAAACCTCATGGGACTAGTTAATGCCAAAGAAGTGGCTAAGGCCATTAATGTCGACAAGTTCGGCTTTTTGGGCACTTCAATGGGCTGGATCATCATGAAGGTTCTCAATATTTCGACGCTCAATAAGATATATGACACCCACAAGCATCTGAGCGATCTGGAATTTATAAATGCCTTACTCGATGAATTTGAAATCAAATTCGACATTCCCGAGGAAGACTTGAAACGTATCCCTAAGAACGGTCCGTTTATCACCATATCCAATCATCCGTTGGGTGGCATCGATGGTATCCTCTTGCTGAAGCTGTTGTTGGAGCGGCGGGATGACTTCAAGATCATCGCGAATTTTCTGCTACACCGCATTGAACCGCTAAAGCCGTATGTGATGCCGGTGAATCCCTTTGAAAGCAGAAAGGACGCCAAATCGAGCGTTATGGGATTCAAGAGTGCTATAAATCACCTACGGGAGGGTTGCCCCCTCGGAATTTTTCCCGCCGGGGAGGTTTCTACCTTTAAAGATGGGAAGCTCGTAGTAGATAAACCCTGGGAAGTGGCCGCCATGAAGCTCATCAAGAAAGCAGAGGTCCCCGTAGTTCCTATCTATTTTCACGCTAAGAACAGTAAAACGTTCTACCGTTTGGCAAAGTTGAGCGATACCCTTCGTACCGCCAAATTACCTTCGGAGCTGCTTACGCAAAAAGAGCGATTGATTAGGGTGCGTATCGGGAATCCCATTCCGGTGAATGACCAGTTGGAGCATGAGTCGCTCGATGATTTCACGGAGTTCCTCAGGAGGAAGACGTACATGCTGGCCAATCCCTTTCAGAAGAAAAAGCTACTGGAAAACATCCCTAAAACCCTTAAATTTCCGAAGCCTCCAAAGCCAATTCCAGGTCCACAGTCCATCGAGATCATGGAACAGGAAATTGAGACGCTACGGGCTGCAGACAAGCGATTGCTTATCAGCAAGAATTATGAAGTGTTTCTGGCTCCTGCGGAAATGATGCCGGGAATCTTACAGGAAATAGGGCGATTGCGGGAGATTACGTTTCGGGAAATAGGTGAGGGTACCAACAACCCAATTGACCTGGATCAGTACGATTCCTACTACCACCACATGTTCCTCTGGGATAATGATGCCAAGAAACTGGCCGGGGCCTACCGAATGGGATTGGGATCAAAAATTTTCGAACAGTTCGGAATTGACGGTTTCTATCTTCAAAGCCTTTTCCGCTTTGAGCCTGAATTGTTTCCCATGATGAGCAAGTCCATCGAAATGGGACGGGCCTTCATCATTAAGGAATACCAACAACGCCCTATGCCGTTGTTCCTTTTGTGGAAGGGTATTGTGCATACAACACTGCGATTTCCCGAACACCGGTTCCTTATCGGTGGTGTGAGTATCAGCAACAAGTTTTCGGAGTTCTCCAAATCGCTCATGATCGAATTCATGAAATCGAACTATTACGATCCCTACGTGGCGCAGTATATCCATCCCAAGAAGGAATACAAAGTAAAGCTCAAGGATGCCGATAAGGATTTCATCTTTGACGAAAGCGAGGCCGATCTGAATAAGTTCGATAAGATCATCGATGAGGTAGAACCGGGTAGTTTGCGGCTGCCGGTGCTTATTAAAAAGTACATCAAGCAAAACGCCAAGGTTATTGCATTTAATGTAGATCCGCTATTCAACAATGCAGTAGACGGCTTAATGTACATTCGCATAGCCGACCTTCCGGAAAGCACCGTAAAACCCGTGATGGAGGAATTCCAGGCCGAATTGGAAAAGAAATACCTAAGTAAGGGAGAAGAAGAGTAATCCTGTGGTTTTGTAACCAATGCTAACCGGGATTCGTCCTAGTCCAAAACAAATATCAGCCATCATGCCAAAGTACAGCCTGCCGCTTATTGCGATTATCATCGCTGTGGCTATAACCGCCACTATGGATTTTATGGGATATACCTATCTCAGCGCATTTCCTTTAATCCTGATAACGGCTTTGTTCTGGTCAATCCAGCGATTATCGCGATTGGAAATAGGACTTAGGTTTGGGAAACTCAAATATTACGGACTTGCCTTGTTGTATCCTATTCTTGTGCTGGGTGGGGCTGCTTTGTGTGCATACCTCTATGGAGATTTTTCTTTGAAGGACGTCCGCTCGGATGAACTAACAATCAACCTCGTGGCAGGGTCATTGATTGGGCCCATTATGGTGCTGCTCACAGAGGAAGGCTTTTTCAGAGGTTGGTTGTGGGGATCGTTGAGGAGGACGGGAATGTCATCAATCAAGGTGCTTTTTATAACGAGCTTGCTTTTTACCATCTGGCATATATCGGCAGTGGCGGCTGATTCTGATTACGGTCTACCTCTCAAACAGATACCGATCTATTTGATAAATGCCACATTTTTGGGTCTTATATGGGGAATGATGCGATTTGTTTCGGGATCCATCATCGTTGCATCGGTGAGTCATGCCGTTTGGAATGCGTTTGCCTATGCGCTTTTCGGTTTCGGAGAAAACGTGGGAGCCCTGGGGATTACCAACACCGCCTGGTTTGGCCCCGAAGTAGGATATTTGGGTATTGCTCTCAATGGTGCATTTTTCCTTTGGATGTGGATTCGATTCGGAAAACAAATAAAGTCCGAAAGCGAATCTATTTCCCGGGATAATCCGCAAGCGCTATTTTGAGAATTCCTTTTCCTAATCCTCCACGTTCATTCTTTGGATCATAGTGAACGGAACATCCATACCACCCGGTACTTGAGGAGATTCGGCCAGGGAAATGGTTCCGGTAATATTCTGAACGATAGTGGCCTCAAGAATCCAATTTGTTTTCGGATCAATTTTTATGGTAGAGTCCATTTGACCTTTCATGGAAAAGGACGCATCCATTCCGGACAACTGGGTCGATTCTCCTGAATTACCAATTTCAGAAATACCCGAGATCGTAATGTGCTCACCGGTCACTTCAGTCAATGAAAAGTCATTCTTTATAACCATTTCCATGCCGGCTCCAATGTTTATTTCATTATTCCAGTGATCACCAATGGCTACTGCTTCGGAAGGATAAATAGCCAGTAGCATTTCCATATTCCCGCGAAGGGCTTTGTCACCGTAAGATTCCTGCAACTGTGCAGTGATCTGAGCTTTTTCCGTTTCAGGAATTTCCGGGTATTCATCGAAAAGGGAAGAGAATATCTCACTGAGCCCTCTGATATCTTTAACTGTGCCCGATCTGTGTACAGACATGTTAAAAGGCTTGTCGACAAGCGCCTTCATAAAGGGACTCATGGGATCGTCGGGATCATCACTGTCTGAAGAAAAATTCATGGTGGCATACCCTGTGTCCATTTCCATCCCAATTTGGGTGTACCAGACCTCCATCTCGTACTGATCGTTCTCATATTGAACCACTTTGTAGTTCATGCCCCCAGTCATCGTTGTGTTTATTTTCTGTGTGAATCCGCTCACATCCTGCTCCATTTCCATGCTACCCACAATTTTTTGCGAATACGTTTCACCCACTTTTAGATTTAAGCCCAACTCATATTTCTTGGTGGGCAGACTTAGTAACAAAAAAGCAATAACCAGGTATTTCATAATTTCTCGGTATCTGTTTTATTCTTTAATTCGATCAAACTTGCTTGTGCCGCGGCACATAATTTCTCATTCCCATCCTTTACCACATATACATCGGCACGACATACGGTGAGGGTCCTTCCTTTTTTAAGGACGCTGGCCTTTCCAATGAGTTTTTCGCCATCTCCGGGAGAAACAATATTTAATTTGTATTCCACGGTGACGATCGAAGAGGTTTCTTCCATCAAGGAAAAAGCGGCATACCCTGCTGTATTATCAGCAATCGTGCCAATGATCCCCGCGTGAAAATAACCGTGTTGTTGGCTTAGTTCAGGCGCATAAGGAACTTCGATCTCACAATATCCCGGTTGTACCTCCACCAGCTTCGCATTGATGTGATGCATGAATTGCTGATGTTTAAAGCTGTCTTCGACTTTCTTTTTGTACTCCGGCGTTGCGGGCTGAAAATCCATAATGCTAAGCTAAGGAAAAACCCGGGCTTCAGGAAGTCTTATTTTCTTGGATTATCGACATACCCTATTAAGCCGAGAGTTGCCGTCGGAAGGTTTTCGGTGTAATCCCAAAATACATTTTAAAGGCGCGGATGAAATGACTTTGATCTGAAAAACCACAGAGGTAGCTTATTTCGGTCAATGAGTAGTTGGAGTCCATAATGTACCCCAATGATCGCTGTACCTTTTGACGTCGTAAATAATCCCCCAGGGTGGTGTTAAGGTACTTTGGTATGGCGCGCGACAGGTGAGCGGGATGCACATCCAGATCTTCGGATAAGGAGGCCAGGCTAACAGGTTTCTTTGTGTCTTGCAGGAGTTCCTTCAATCTTGGGACCCAGGCAGGCTCAGAAATACTAGTTGTTTGAGAATTTATTTCCAGCCGCTCGCACAGGCGTAATAGAAGCAGTTCTATCGAAACCTCCGAAAAGGAATCCTGGCATTTGAACTCATAATAGAGCTGCGCCAGAATTTGATGAAGTTCAGGATGTTCAAGGATACGGCTTCCCTCCCACAATGCGATGTCCCACCTTTTCTCTTCGAACCAGGAGCGCTCAAATTCCATATGAAAACCCCTGGCAAACCGGGACTCCCGGGTGTTTTGATGCGGGTCCTGCCAGTTGTGAAATAACAGATCCCCTGAGACGCATTGCGACTTCCCCTTTTTGTTGATGTCGTACATATTACCCTGGATCACATACATGAAATACGGGTTTTCATGATAGTGCCAGTCGGTTTGAGGTGATTCGTAATTGTATTCGGATAGCACAATACCATTAACACGAACTTCCGATCGCATGGCCCCATAGTATGTTCCTTTGGTGAGGATCTTCATCGCATCCAATTACGTATATAAGATGGAAAAACAGCCTTTTTGTTACTGCCCTACTTCTTCTAACGCACGTTCGATCATGGTAATTGCCTTGTCAATGGTCTTTAATTTGGTGCGGAAGGATAAAATAGCAATACGGATTACAAACTTACCGTTGATCCGCGTAGAACTCAGAAAAATCTCCCCGTCTTTGTGAATCACCTCCATGAGTTTCTCATTAAAGGCGTCTTCATCGGGACCATGTGTGGGGTACCAGAAGTAGCTCACCGACAGATCGGGTTCGGGTCCTACCTCAAAACCAATATCCAAAAGCCGGTTTCTGAAATACTCCGTAAGCAAGAGTTTTTCTTCCAGGCAGGCGACAAATGGCTCTATTCCGTGCAGTTGCAATGGCAACCATAACCGCAGGCCTCTAAAGTGCTTGGTTAACTCCGGAGACACATCGGCGGGGTTAACAGGAGCCTCACGTACGGCATCCTGCATATAATTAGCTCTGTAGTGATTGGAATGATACACGGCTTCTTTGTCTTTTACCAGTACGGCGCCCAGGCCGTAGGGCAGGAAGAGTCCTTTGTGTGGATCGATCACCAGGGAATCCGAGCGCTCTATACCTTTAAAGTCCTTTTTCTTTTGTTTGGTAAGAATGAAAAAACCACCGTAGGCCGCATCTACATGATACCAAAGGTCGTTCGCTTCGGCAATGTCGGCAATTTTATCAAGGGGATCTATGGCGCCTGTATCTGTTGTTCCGGCAGAGGCAATGATTAGAAAGGGCTTCAATCCCTGGGCACGGTCCGAAGTTATTTTCAGGGAGAGGTCATCCGGGTTGATACGTGACTGATCATCCAGGTCTACATGCCGAAGAATGGCATCTTCGAGCCCGATGATTCGCAACGCTTTGTTGATGCAGTGATGCACCTGCTCACTTGCATAGATTACACTGCTTTCTACGGCAGCCCCTTTCACTTTGTAACGATCCCGGGCGGCTGTTAGCGCAATGAGATTAGCTATCGACCCACCGGATGCCAGGTTTCCAATGGCGGATTTCGGATATCCGAATATCGACTTCATCCAGTCGATCAGTTCGTTTTCTATGGCCACTCCACCGGGGGAAGCAAAGTACATCCCGGAGTATTCATTCGTGACATCGGCCAGGTAATCGGCAATGGCCGAGGTATAGATTCCTCCTCCCGGGATATAGCCGATATGCCCCCCGGAAGCAGGTTTGATGCCTTTTAACGAAACTTCCTCGTGATACAGGTTCAGAATATCTTTCAGGGATTTCTTTTCCGAAGCAATGCGCAGTGACCCCCTGGTTTCTTTTTCTTCGCTGTAGGCTTCACTTTCCTCCAGATGATCTATAAACATGTCGGCATAAGCACCTACCTGGTCGAGTAATCGACGACGTTGTGATTCCGATGGTTCCAAGGCAGATGAAATTTTCTGTAGCTCACGGATCTCCTTTTTGAGGTGTTCCATAGATGATGGCTTTTGGGTTGACGATGTAAAAATAGGGGAATTCCCAACGCACCACTCCTATTGTTGATAAAAGGTTTTTATAGCTGAATAATGTCGTTAAAGGTCGCTATGTTAAAGCCCGCATCAATAACGGTTTTGTACTGCGGACTTGTTGGATCAAGCAGCGGATTTGTGTGGTTGAAATGAATAAAATGAACTTTTTGCTTTTCGGAAGCGGGCAGGTCCTTAAATAGTTCCATACTTTCTATGACGAAGGGATGCGGAATTTCTGAAATATCCCGGTGATTTACTTCAGCAGCATCAAAAAAAGTAGCGTCAAGGTAAGCATAGTCCACCTCGGCTATGAACTCAACAATAGAACGGTCCCATTTTTCCCATTTATCGATGTCCGGGATGAATAATACTTTTTTATTCAAAGACTGAATGAGATACCCAACCGTTTCCGAATATTCATCGCGATGCGGTACCAAAAAAGGAGTGACAAAAAGCTTTTTGGATATCACAACGGATTCACCATCGGTAAGATCGTAAAGGTTTATATTCTTGTTTTTCTCCAGCTGATCCCAGGGCCCATTGTTCTCTAGATAGGATTTCATACGGGGCATAGCCCGAACCTTGACGTTCCGGGTGTTCATGGATTCTTTGCCCAGGTACATAAGTCCGGAATAGTGGCCTATGTGTGCATGTGTAAGAAAAATGGTACGACGTGTTCCCAACGAATCAAAAGGAGCTAACTCCCGTAGTTTTTCATCCTGAGTGACGATATCCGGGGTAGCCTCGAACAAGGCGGTTACTTCCGCCAATGGGTCCACTACAGCCAATGAAACCACTTTGCGTTCGGGATTGGGATGGTCAAAAAGGTCTGCACAACACTCCTTTTTGCACCCCATATGAGGTGATCCCGCATCCTGCACTGTTCCCAGTACTGTCAGAAAAGGCTCCTCCGGAACTGGAATAACCTGGTTTTCCACTTCTTCTACCGTGTCACTTGAAGTCCCCTGCTCTTTGCATGCTGTGAATGCAAAGGATATTGCCAGAATGACGATGGAAAATATTGTGCGGACCATTTTCGGGATTTGTTTGTGTTTAAAGATATTTTATTTACTGTTAATTATTTAGCCAGGCCAATTTTTTATTCTAATTTCAGCTAACTAAAAAAATAATGTATGAAGCGGTCTATCCTTCCTCGTGTTTGTATTTGTTATGCCAGTTTCGGTATGTTCTGTCAGAAATCCCAGGACAAATTGCCTTATT
>CAZTLE010000084.1:0-16664 GCA_964614415.1 uncultured Aureitalea sp.
CTTACCCAAAAAGGCCTTTGCTCTGGTCAATATTGATGACAAGAATGGGCGGTACATGGTTCAGAATACATATGCCAAGAAGTACTCCTATGCACTGAAATCCTACGCCGATTATAAGGCTCAAATACTCGAAAATCAGTTTAGCGGACTGTTGCTGAAGATCAACAATAATGAGCTTTGGGTGAAACTCATAGGGAACTTCAACGCCTACAATATGCTGGCGATCTATGCGGCTGCGGAGTTGCTGGGACTTCAGCCCATTGAGATATTGCAGTTGATGAGTAATCTCGAAAGTGTGGACGGCCGGTTCCAGTATTTCATTTCAGAAAAGAATATTACTGCGATAGTGGATTATGCACATACCCCTGATGCACTTAAAAATGTACTGAATACTATTAACAGTATTCGCACAGGGAACGAAGAACTCATCACCGTGGTAGGTTGTGGGGGAGATCGGGATGCGCAGAAGCGCCCCAAGATGGGAAATATTGCGGCCAGCTTGAGTACCAAGGTCATTTTTACCAGTGATAATCCGCGCAGTGAAGATCCGGAAACCATTATCAAGGCTATCGAAGAAGGGGTGCCTCCGGAGCATTACAAGAAAACATTATCAATCACCGATAGAAAGCAGGCGATCAAAGCCGCCTGCCAGATGGCGGATACCGGGGATATTATCCTGGTGGCCGGAAAGGGACATGAGACCTATCAGGAGATTCGGGGGAAACGAATCGATTTCGACGATTTCAAAATTGTAAACGAGGTGCTAACCGATCTAAATAAATAACCGTCATGCTCTATTACCTGTTTAAATACCTGGAAGAAACCTATCAGTTACCTGGAGCAAGCTTGTTTGAGTTCATCACGTTCCGGGCGGCGTTGGCTGTTATTCTTTCCCTTTTCATTGCCACGGTATACGGGAAGAAGATCATCCGGTTATTACAACGCAAGCAAATGGGTGAGACCATTCGCGATCTGGGATTAGCAGGGCAGCAGGAAAAGGCGGGAACACCAACTATGGGCGGTATCATTATCATTTTGGCCACAGTGATTCCTGTACTTCTTTTCGCCAAGCTCGAAAATATCTATGTCATCCTACTTTTGGTGACGACTTTGTGGATGGGGATCATCGGTTTCATGGATGATTACATCAAAAAGTTCAAGAATGACAAAGGAGGCTTGAGAGGCCGGTACAAGGTAATTGGTCAGGTGGGACTAGGGATTATTGTAGGTGCGACCATGTTCTTCCATCCGGGAATTACGGTAAAAAGGGAGAAGCCCGATCCGGTTACAGGCAACGAAATTGTCGCTCAGGATCTGGATCGTGATTTTTACCCTGAAGAGAAAACATTATTGACCACCATTCCTTTTGTGAAGGGGAATGAGCTGAACTACGAAAAGCTGGTCTCATGGGCCGGTGAAGGCGCTGAGAAGTATGCATGGCTGGTCTTTATTCCTATTGTCATTTTTATTATTACTGCCGTTTCCAACGGTGCCAACCTCACTGATGGTATTGACGGTCTGGCTGCAGGAACATCCGTCATAGTGGCGGTGACCCTTGCGATTTTCGCCTGGGTTTCGGGTAACGTTATTTTCTCCGATTACCTCAATATCATGTATATCCCGAACACGGGTGAGCTTACCATTTTTATCATGGCCTTCGTTGGGGCATTGATCGGATTCCTCTGGTACAATGCATATCCGGCACAGGTGTTCATGGGGGATACAGGCAGTTTGACGATAGGTGGAATTATCGCGGTGATTGCCATCGCGATCAGGAAAGAATGGCTGATCCCTATTCTCTGCGGAATCTTTCTGATGGAGAATCTATCTGTAGTGATGCAGGTGAGTTGGTTCAAGTATACAAAGAAGAAATACGGTGAAGGACGACGCATATTTAAAATGTCGCCTTTGCATCATCATTATCAGGTAAAAGGATTTCACGAAGCCAAGATCGTTACCCGGTTTTGGATCGTAGGAATCGTATTGGCGGTGCTGACAATCGTGACGCTCAAAGTGAGATAGATGGCAGACTCAGGAATGATTGAAGAACTTGAAATATGAACTACGAATTACGAATGCCGAATTACGAATAAAAACTAAATAAAATCAATGAAAGAAACTCTGAAAGTAAGAACCAGAAAGTTCGCCGCCGACTGCTGGAAGTTATGCGCCAGTTTTCCTGTTTCCCGGGAATACAATGCGTATTGTAACCAGTTGATACGATGCTCCAGTTCGGTAGGTGCAAACTATCGGGCTGCTTGCAGAGCGAAATCCACAGCCGATTTCATTTATAAGCTGAAAGTAGTGGAGGAAGAGACCGATGAAAGTATGTACTTCCTTGAGTTGCTTCAAGCTGTGAGTGAAATTGAAACTGAAGAAATGAGAAGACTCCATAAAGAAGCTGATGAGTTGTTAGCGATCACAGTGGCATCTATTAAAACCACCAGGAATCGCAAATCAAAAATCATCAGTCGTAAATCGTAAATCCAGGAATGGTAAAGAGGCTTGTCATATTGGGGGCCGGTGTGAGCGGTGCAGGAACGGCCATCTTAGGAAAAAAGAAAGGATACGAAGTTTTTGTTTCCGACTTCGGAGAAATAAAGGAAACCTATAAACAAGTTCTTATACATAATGAGATTGAATGGGAAGAAGGAAAGCACTCGGAAGGGTTAATTCTCAATGCCGATGTGGTCATGAAAAGCCCGGGTATTCCCGATTCGGCACCTATTGTCCGGAAGTTGAACGAAGTCGAAGTCCCGGTTATTTCGGAGGTCGAGTTTGCCAGTGAGTACACGGATGCTGACATAATTGGAATTACCGGAAGCAATGGCAAAACAACGGTTACCACAATGATCTATGAAGTATTGCGTCAAGGTGGTTTGGCTGTTGGAATGGGTGGAAACATCGGGATAAGCTTTGCGGAGATGGTCGCCACAGGAGGATACGATCCCTATGTACTGGAGATTAGCAGTTTTCAGTTGGATGGGATTGTGAATTTTCGGCCGCATATAGCCGTGCTTACGAATATAACCCCGGATCATTTGGATCGATATGACAATGATTTTCAGAAATATGTCGAGTCCAAGTTCAGGATTGTCATGAATCAGACCGAAGACGATTATTTCATCTACGATGCTGATGACGAAACCATAACTCAATGGCTTTCCAGGAATACCATTCGCTCAACCAGGGTACCGTTTTCGGTAACAAAAAAACTCGAGCAAGGTGCCTGGATAGAAAATAAAAACATACAGATAAACCTAAATAATAACCAATTTAATATGCCAATTGCAACCCTAAGTTTACAAGGAACCCACAACGTTAAGAACGCTATGGCTGCCTCCACGGTAGCCCAGTTGTTAAGGATCCGAAAGGAAACCATACGTGAGTGTATGGAGCACTTTCAAGCCGTGGAACACCGGCTGGAAAAAGTATTGAAGATCAATAATGTCACCTACATTAATGACTCCAAGGCAACCAATGTGAATGCCACATTCTATGCCCTGGATAGCATGGAAACGGCCACAGTTTGGATTGTAGGTGGGGTGGATAAAGGAAATGACTATACCTCGCTGTTACCGTTGGTAAACGAGAAAGTAAAAGCCATTATTTGCCTGGGTGTGGACAATGAAAAGATTGTAAACACTTTTGGGAATGTGGTAGATATGTTCATAGAAACCCATTCCATGAATGATGCCGTACAGGTAGCCTACCGGGTGGCCGATCGGGGCGAGACTGTATTGCTGTCTCCGGCCTGTGCAAGTTTTGATCTGTTTAAAGATTACAAGGACCGCGGAGATCAATTTAAGGAAGCAATACGCAAGCTATAAGTTAAATGCGAACACTGTTTCAACATATCAAAGGAGATAAAGCCATTTGGGCAGTAGTGGCCCTGTTGGCCTTGTTCTCTTTCTTACCGGTATACAGCGCCAGTAGCAATTTGGCATATCTGTACGGCGATGGGAATACCTTTAAGTTCTTGTTGAAGCACTTTGCGCACTTATTGCTTGGGTTTGCGATTCTATACGGAATTCACAAAATCCCATATCATTATTTCAAAGGGCTGTCCATTATAGCCCTGCCTGTGGTAGTAATGCTATTACTGATTACCCTGGCACAAGGAACAACAATTGGAGGAGCCAACGCGAGTCGCTGGATTAGAGTACCTTTTGTAGGAGTTACATTCCAGACCTCAACGCTAGCCTCTGTCGTACTGCTTACGTACGTCGCCCGGTATTTGTCCCGAATTAAGGACAAGACCGTAACATTTAAAGAAACATTACTCCCTTTATGGTTACCAGTGTTTCTCGTGTTGGCCCTCATATTACCGGCAAACTTCTCCACCACGGCAATCATTTTTGCCATGGTGGTGATCTTGCTGTTCGTGGGAGGATACCCCCTGCGATATTTAGGAATGATCCTGCTGGCCGGTATGGTCGGTTTAGGGCTGTTCATTGGATTTGCTAAAGTATCGGGTATTGATTCGTTGGATACCAAGGTGACCACCTGGGAAAACCGGATCAAGAATTACATGAACGACGAAGATACCGAAGCCGACTACCAAATAGAAAAAGCTAAGATTGCGATCGCCATGGGCGGAATAACGGGGCAGGGACCGGGTAAAAGTGTTCAAAAGAACTTCCTTCCGCAGTCCTCATCCGATTTTATTTATGCCATAATAGTTGAAGAATTCGGACTGTTGGGAGCCCTGTTCCTTATGTTCCTCTACTTGCTATTGCTATTCCGCCTGGTGATCGTGACCTATAAAGCCAGCAGCATCTTCGGGAAGTTGCTGGTGATCGGAGTTGGTTTCCCTATCGTATTTCAGGCGATGATCAATATGGCGGTGGCGGTGGAATTATTTCCCGTTACCGGTCAAACATTGCCTTTGATAAGTAGCGGAGGAACCTCCATTTGGATGACCTGCCTGGCGCTGGGAATGGTACTAAGCGTGAGCGCGAAGCGGGAAGTGCAGTTGACGGAAGAACGCGAAGAGAATCCGCTGGATATACTTAGCGAGACAATTTAGAATGATGATTTGCGAATGTTAAATGTTGGAAGTGGGGAAGGGAGAATAGAGAATAGAGAAGAGAGAATAGAAGGTGGAAGCTAGAGGCCAGAGGCTGGAAGAAATGATGCGATTAAACGATTCAACAATTAACCAATTAACCGATTCAACAGTTAACCAAATAGCCAAATCAACAATTAAACGAATAAACAGATAAACCTACCTGCCGACAGGCAGGCAAATAAACCCAAAGTGAAGCCGTATCGCTTTATCATATCAGGAGGAGGAACCGGAGGACATATTTTCCCGGCGGTTGCTATTGCCAATGAGCTAAAGGCAAGGTATCCTGATGCCGAATTTCTTTTTGTGGGCGCCAAGGACCGGATGGAGATGGAGAAAGTGCCGAAGGCGGGATATGAGATCGAAGGATTGTGGATTTCAGGTATACAACGAAAGCTTACGCTGAAAAATTTGATGTTTCCATTAAAACTGATCTCCAGTTTATGGAAGTCAAAACGGATTCTGAAACGCGTCAAACCCGACGCCGCGATTGGCACGGGTGGGTTTGCCAGCGGGCCATTGCTCAGGGCCGCTTCCGGAAAGGGTGTTCCCTGCCTTATTCAGGAGCAGAACAGTCATGCCGGAATTACGAATAAGTGGTTAAGTGGTAAGGTGAAACGAATCTGTGTAGCCTATAACAATATGGACCGATTCTTTCCGAAGGAGAAGATCGTACACACGGGAAATCCGGTGCGGCAAGACCTGTTGGAAATAGACGGTAAGCGAAATGAGGCGCTTAGCTTTTTTGGGTTACGGGAAGATCGAAGAACCCTGCTTGTGTTGGGCGGTAGTCTTGGGGCCCGAAAGGTAAATCAGCTTGTCGATGCAACATTACCCTTTTTTGAGGAGAACGAACTACAAGTGATCTGGCAATGTGGTAAGCTTTATGAGGCTATGTACAAAGATAAAGGGAATCAATGGGTGCAGGTACATACCTTCCTGGACAGAATGGATCTTGCCTATGCGGCGGCCGATATCATCGTATCGCGGGCGGGCGCATTATCGGTGTCCGAATTGTGTATTGTGGGCAAACCCGTGATTTTCATTCCGTCTCCAAACGTGGCGGAAGACCATCAAACAAAGAACGCTATGGCAATTTGTGAGAAAAATGCAGCGTTGTTACTAAAGGAAAGCGAGGCAGACGCCTCCTTTGAAGACACCTTGTTGGGGTTGTTACAAAACGAAGAACAGCGGAAAACGCTTTCGGAAAACATAAAAAAACTCGCGAAGCCCAATGCAACCGGTGACATTGTGGATGAGATCGAAAAAATGATTCGTGCTTCAGCATGACCGTACCATGAGCATGATGACAAACATATCGCATTTGTATTTCATAGGGATCGGAGGGATCGGTATGAGCGCATTGGCGAGGTATTGCCAGGGTGAAGGAAAAATGATCTACGGGTACGATAAGACCCCTTCCGATATAACCGCAGCCCTTCAAACTGAAGGAATGAGGCTGACCTTCACCGATACAGTTTCTGAAATACCTTCTGAAGTGCTTACCGCTCAAAACACACTGGTTGTCTATACCCCGGCTATCCCGGAATCCAATACCATCCTAAGCTGGTTCCGCGCAAACGAATTCAACGTGCTCAAGCGAGCCGCTTTGTTGGGAGATATAACCAAACATACGACCTGCCTGGCAGTGGCTGGAACACACGGAAAGACAACTACCTCTGCCATACTGGGGCATCTCATGGCCGCTTGCGATATGCCGGTAACCGCCTTCCTGGGAGGGATTGCCGAGAATTACCATTCAAATTTCATTCAGAATGGAACCGATATTTCCGTGGTGGAAGCGGATGAGTTTGACCGTTCCTTCCTGCAGCTCAGTCCCGACATTGCCTGTGTGACCTCCATGGATGCAGATCACCTGGATATTTACGGAGATTCGAATGCCATTGAAGCTGCCTTTAAAGCATTTTCAGAATTACTTCCGAAGAAAGAAAACCTGCTTTTCAAAAAAGGACTTCCCCTGGAAGGACAAACGGTCGCTGTGGGCGAGGAGGCCGATTTTGAAGCGCGCAACGTACGGATTGAAGACGGTTGCTACGTTTTCGATCTAAAGACCCCAACAGAACTTATCAGGGATATGAAATTTTGTCTGCCCGGACACCATAACCTGCACAATGCTGTCACAGCTTTGGGCATGGCCATCTCCGCTGGAACCCCAACCCACGGCCTGCCCAAAGCTTTAGCAAACTTTAGGGGTGTAGAACGTCGATTCTCGTATCGAATCAAAGAGGACGACCTGGTACTTATTGACGATTACGCACACCATCCCACCGAGATCGATGCGCTGCACCAGGCAGTGGAAGAAATGTATCCGGAGGAACAAAAACTAATAGTTTTTCAACCGCATTTGTTCAGTCGGACATCCGACTTTGGTGATGGGTTTGCCAGGAGTTTGGAGCAATTTGATGAAGTGGTGCTTATGCATATCTATCCGGCGCGCGAAGAACCCATTCCGGGTATTGATTCGGCCTGGTTATTGAGCAAAGTGCAACATGTAAATAAACAGCTTGTTAATCGGAGTGATCTGGCAGATGTCATTGGACGATCTTCTTGTAGGATCAAGCTGATGGTCGGAGCAGGAGATATAGGGGCCGAAGTGCCCAAAGTAGTAGAGAAATTAGGATATGAGGCTTAATTGGAACGTCATAAAATTTGGAGTTATCGCTGTGCTGATTGCCGTGCTGTTCAGTTTTAGCGGACGTCGAAATGATGCCCGAAATCTCACCGAATTGGACGTTCGCTTTGTCGATGAAACGCCTCCGTTCATCACATTAAGTACCGTTAATAAATTGTTGATACAAAATGAAGACAGCGTTACGAGCATAGGTAAAGATAAAGTAGTTTTGAATGAGATGGAGCGTAGGCTTCTTGAGAATCCTATGGTCCGTGATGCTCAGGTTTTTGTTACAGTTGAGGGAAAACTTGGGGCGCGCATTGAACAGCGGGATCCGATAGCGCGAATAGCAGGATCGCCCCATTATTACCTGGATGATGAAGGCAAGAAAATGCCCTTGTCTGAGGTACACACAGCACGGGTTCCTCTGGTGACGGGAACCTCCAAAACACAGTTTGCCGAACTAACGCCCCTGCTTTTAAGAATTCGAAACGACGATTTCATGAGACAAATGGTCGTGGGACTTCATAGGAGAGCAGATGGAGAAGTAGAACTCAGATTGCGCAAGCACGATTTAAAAGTGCTCTTCGGAACCCCGGAGACAATTGACCTGAAGTTTCAAAACTTCAAGGCGTTCTATCAGAAGACAAAAGAAGACAATACGCTCGAGGGGTACACCCGGGTGAATTTAAAATTTGGAAATCAGGTGGTAGCCACTAAAAAGTAGATCATGGAAAACCAAAACATTGCTGTTGGACTTGACATTGGAACGACCAAGATCGTAGCCATGATGGGCCGTCAAAACGAATACGGCAAAATGGAGATTCTGGGAATTGGAAAATCCCGGAGCCTTGGGGTGCACCGGGGTGTGGTAAATAATATCACCCAAACGATACAGTCTATCCAGCAGGCGGTACAGGATGCCGAAGCCTCATCGGGCCTTAAGATCGCTGATGTGGTTGTGGGAATTGCCGGGCAGCACATACGAAGTTTGCAGCATAGCGACTATATCACCCGGACGAATAGTGATGAGGTCATAGATGAAGAAGACATCGACCGCCTTTGCAACCAGGTACACAAATTGGTGATGCTTCCGGGAGAGGAGATCATCCACGTGCTTCCACAGGATTTCAAAGTGGATGGACAGGGAGAGGTCAAAGAGCCCATTGGGATGTACGGTGGACGTCTTGAAGCCAACTTCCATGTTGTGGTGGGGCAGGTGTCTTCCATTCGGAATATTGGGCGTTGTGTGAAGAGTGCCGGATTGGAACTTTCCGGAATTACTCTGGAGCCTCTGGCCTCTGCGAATGCGGTACTGAGCCAGGAGGAAAAAGAAGCCGGTGTGGCCCTTATCGACATTGGGGGTGGAACGACTGACCTTGCCATTTTCAAGGATGGCATCATTCGCCACACGGCAGTAATCCCGTTTGGTGGTAATGTAATTACGGAAGACATTAAAGAGGGCTGCTCCATTATTGAGAAGCAGGCCGAACTATTGAAGATAAAATTCGGGTCGGCATGGCCCGGGGAAAACAAAGACAATGAAATTGTGTCAATTCCGGGACTTCGAGGGAGAGAACCTAAGGAGATTACCCTGAAGAACCTGTCCAAGATCATTCATGCCCGCGTTGTTGAGATCATCGAGCAGGCGTATTTGGAGATCAAGAACTATGGGCACGAAGAGCAGAAAAAGAAACTCATTGCTGGTATTGTGCTTACCGGTGGAGGATCACAACTTCGGCATTTGAAGCAATTGGTTGAATATATCACGGGGATGGACACCCGTATTGGATATCCCAACGAACATCTGGCCGGAGATAGCGATTCGGAAACTACGAGCCCTATGTATGCCACGGCGGTCGGATTGGTGATGAACAGTCTGGAAAACAGAGACAGAGTTTCTGTGAAACCGGTGGAAGTGGCCGCTGAGAACGAATCGGTTCAGGATGAAGCTACCGATGAAGACCCGGTGAGTGATACGCCTAAAGAACGCAAGCGATTTTTCGACAAATGGGCCGAAAAATTTAAAGAGTTTTTGGATAACGCCGAATAGTGCTGAGTACTGAGAATTGAGTATTGAGTATTGAGAAGTGGGACTCAGGGAACCAACGAATAAACAGATAAACGAATCAACAAAGAAACAGTCAATATAGACCAACCTCACAAAAGATAAACTATGAGCAGCGAAGCAGAATTTGATAACATCGCATTTGATCTTCCGAAGAACCAGTCCAATGTGATCAAGGTTATCGGAGTAGGAGGAGGAGGAAGCAACGCGATCAACCACATGTTCATGCAGGGCATTAAAGGGGTTGATTTTGTGATCTGCAATACCGATGCGCAGGCATTGGAGAACAGCCCGGTACCTATTAAGATCCAGTTGGGGGTTTCCCTTACGGAAGGATTGGGAGCCGGTGCAAACCCCAAGATCGGAGAACAATCGGCCGTGGAAAGCATGGAGGAGATCAAGAACATGCTGATGACCAACACCAAGATGATCTTTATCACGGCTGGAATGGGTGGAGGAACCGGAACCGGAGCTGCACCGATTATTGCTAAAATGGCCAAGGAATTGGATATCCTCACCGTGGGAATTGTCACCATTCCTTTCCAGTTCGAAGGAAAGATCAGAAATGATCAGGCACAGACCGGGGTGGAGAACCTGCGGCAGAATGTAGATTCACTTATTGTGATCAACAATAACAAGCTACGGGAAGTATATGGCAATCTTGGCTTTAAGGCCGGATTCTCAAAGGCAGACGAAGTGCTGGCAACAGCTGCCCGTGGTATAGCGGAAGTAATAACACACCACTACACCCAGAATATTGACTTGCGCGATGCCAAGACAGTACTGGCCGATAGTGGTACTGCCATTATGGGAAGCTCTACGGCCAGCGGTGCCAATCGTGCAGAGGAAGGTATTACGAAAGCCCTCGACTCTCCATTGCTGAATGACAATAAGATAAAAGGTGCGAAAAACGTTCTGTTGCTTATCGTTTCCGGAACCGAGGAAATTACCATTGATGAGATCGGAGAGATCAGTGATCATATTCAGGACGAAGCCGGTCACAGCGCCAATATCATCATGGGGGTAGGTGAGGACGAAACGTTGGAAGGAGCTATCTCCATCACGGTAATTGCCACCGGATTCAATGCCGAACAACAAAATGAGATCGTAAATACGGAAGCCAAGAAGATCATTCATACACTGGAGGATGATCAAAAGGCTGAGCATGTATTATCGCCGTCCACGACAGCGACTCCGTTGGAGTTACCCAAGGAGCCCGAGATGATCGAAACCCCTTCCGAAGAACCTATCATCCGTCATACGCTATTCGAAGAAGACGAGGAGGAGCCGATGGCTCAGAAGGAACTTCCTTTTGAAGGATACATTGAGACTTCGGAGTTGATCAAAAATATGACCGTAACCTATGAGGAAATAGATATCCATCACCTGGCGGAATTTGAGCAGATCATGATCAACGAGATCGATGTGAATGATTTTGTTATTCTGAACCCCGATGCTACCGAAGCCAGTCCGGCTGAAGAAACCGTCGCAGCACAGGAAACACCGGTTGATGCCGAATCAACGGCTGAAACCGAGGAACAGATTCTTATGTTTGATCTTCCCGTGCATAGCTCTTCTTCCGAAGAACGGCCTGCAGCCCAGATCAAGGACGAAGAGCCTGAGCTGCTCGTGTCGCGTGTTGAGGACATTGAAGTGAAAGATCATGTGGAGGTTGTGCCTGTGACCGAAGTTACGGACGAAGGAATCAAAAGATACAGCCTGGATGACTATCAGGAAATGGAAACTATGTTGAACGAGGCCAAGCCCGGAGAAGAACCTACGGATGAGGAGATCGTTTTTGAGAAGAAGGTTGTGGATGCTCCTGAAACCGAGGAAGCCGATCCAAACGAACCGGCCGATCCGCTGAACTCACCCATTTCGAAACTGTTGAAAGATCGTACCGAGGAGCGCAAGAAGAAAATGAAGGAATTCAATTATAAATTCCGCAACAGCGCTTCCAAGATCGAAGATATTGAGAAAGAACCGGCGTATAAGCGGGCGGGAATCACGTTGGATGAAGAAACGCCGTCCGATAAAACAAATATCTCACGGACTTCCGTAAGTACGGATGATGACGATATTGAGCTACGACAGAACAACTCGTTTTTACACGATAACGTGGATTAACTTTATTTTGATATGTTTTGATATGCGGGCGCCTTTTGGCGCCCGCATTTTTTATGTTGTGAGTTTTTGATACGTCCGCTTGAGATGTAAGAGGTAATTGATGATTACCAGGAACAGGAACACGATCGCGGCCATGACGATGGTATTAGAACCAAACACTGTAGGTAGCATGAAGTAACCTGCCCCCAGCATGATGCCCATGGTTAAAACTACGAACAGTAGTGTCTTATTAAAGTCCCAAACGGGAGGGTCATTCACAGTCTTGGGCTTTGCCTGAAGGTTGGAAATAAGCGTGTCGGTGAAGTCGGAAGAGGTCCTGACTTCACTCCGGGCCATGATCTTTTTAATGTTTTCTTCGTTCATAATAATGTTGTTAGTTCGTCTCCCAGGAGTTTGGTGAGCTCCAATTCCAGGTTGTTACGTCCGCGATGCAGATCCACTTTTATCTTGGATCGTCCGAAACCTGTGATCTCTTCGATCTCGGGTATTTTAAATTCGCATAGGTAGAACAGCCGCAGGACCAGGGCCTCGTCGGCGCGCAGCTGTTGTAGTGCCATGTTGATATACAGCTGCTGATCTTTGACCTTAAGGCTGTCTGAAGCTGCTTCGGTTTCCGAAGTAAAATTCGAAGCCGGATTCGAAATATCTGTTGTTCTCCGTTGCTTTTTCAGAGCGTTGTAACTGGTGTTCACAACAATCCGATAAAGCCAGGTGGCGAAGGCAGCCTCTCCCTTGAAATGGTCGATTTTGGTAAACACATTCATAAAAACCTCCTGCAGTACATCTTCGGCGAGATACACATCCTTGACAATGGAATTGGCCAATGACAGTGACCGGTCCTTATAGTGATCCACAAGAACCCGGAAGGCGATCATGTCACCCAATCTCACCCTTTCCAACAGGGAAGTTTCGTTATGAAGCGGTTTATTTTTCAACTCGTCGGCGCAGGTAGTGAGCAATGAGCAAACCCAAAGCGCCAAAAACGAGGATCGTTCCCCAAATAAGCAGATCCATGGTGTCTTCGGTCAGAGGGAAGGTCGTGTAAATTGCCGAAACCAGAATTCCGATTCCTAAGCCCAATACAATGCAAGCTGCATCAATGTATTTGAACCTTCCTGAATTCGATGACCCGGTGAGCCCCCGTTCGATCATCAGTTTTTTGATGAAATAGGTATATCGGGCAATGATGTAAACGATTACGATGAACCCCGTAACGATGATCAGGCCGCCGCCCAGTTCAGTGAAATTTTCCATAGAAGTATAAATTAAAATTGTTCGTCAATTAATGTTCCCAGGATTTCCAGGAAAGGTAGCAATTTGTCTGAGTTGGTGAAGGCCACGATCCCGTAGTCTTTTTCCGGGACAAACATGGTATACGCCTGGAAATCATGGTTATTACCGGTATGCAAATGCATGGTTCCGTAGGGCATAGGCTTCTGTGAAAACCCCAGGCCCCATGCGTTTTGCCCGGTATCTGTGTACAATTCACTTTCAACGTCCAGGACATTTTGTGGAGCGAGCATTTCTGAGAAAGTCTCAGGTTGCAGCCCCTCTCGCTTAAGCATGGCAATGATGAACCGGGCGTATTCCGAAGCTTCACTGTGAATGCTGGAAAAAGCGTTGAAGGTTTTTCCGCTCCAACCACCGGTATCGTTGGTTGTAGGTTCGCCGTCCTGATTATGGCCGTATACTTTGTGTTCGGCCAGGTAATCGTTCCAAAGGAATGATGTGTTTTCCATACCTAATGGAACCGTCACGTTCTTTTCAAATATCTTGTTGAATTCCGATTTCCAACCCACACCGTGCAATACTCCAATGATGGCTGCAAGGTATTGATAGGCCTCGCCCGAATAGGAAAAGCCCGTACCCGGTTTGAATTTCAGTTTTATTTGCTGACCATTGCTGAAGTTGGGGAATCCGCTGCTGTGAGATAATACCATCCGGGCTGTCAGGAGTTTGTAATCCGCTACCGAAGCACTATCTATCGCCGGATGTGGTAGGTATTTGTACAAGGGTTTGTCCAGGTCCAGAACGCCCTTATCCGCCATTTTGAGGGCGAAATAAGCAAAGATGGGTTTTGACAGGGAAGCTCCTTCAAAGATGCTTTGTTTTGAAACCGGGATTTTGGTGGAGCTGTTCGTAACTCCGAATGTTTCGTGATAGGAAACCTCCGCCTTGTTGATAATGGCAATCGAAAGTCCAGGCATTTCGAGGGAATCCATAGCTCTCTCAATATGAGCGTTGAGATCCGAAACCGGGACCGTTCGCCCGCCAGGGGTGTATATCACCTGAGATGATAAAGTACTGTGAAGGCCCGGCAAGAGGAGCAGGGCTATAAAAAACCTTTTGAAAATTGTTGTTCTCATGTCAATCCGAATAGAAGTTAATAACTGCTGTTTTCGGGATTGGACAATCGTAAAAACGAAAAGGTTACAAGGATGTCTGGAATCCTGTCAGCTCAAGGTATCACGCCGCTCGCGCGGGCAGGTTCCGATCAAAGAGCGCTTTTACATGCGGTTTGTTGAGTTCAATGATCGTGAATACCCCTAATAGGATACCAAGAACCCCGGAAAGGCAGTTAAGTACGGCGACCACCAGGATGAAGTTGTAATTCCGGGCTTCGGCTATGTATTTGCCTGCCAGCAAGGTAACCACTCCAAAGGCTACGGTTAGGAGCACCCCGATACCTCCGAATATGATCACAATAATGCCCGGATTAAACTCATGGAATTCGGGCTCGTTCACGTTCATTAGGACCGCGCCAAATCCTACATAGACGATAAAGATCAGGGAGATCAATAAGTTGAGAACTCCTTTAACGATAAACAGGATGCGAAACGTGCCGAGGTTATTAGTAGTTGTTTCCATGATATGAGTGCTTACTCTATATTGGTTGGCGAAGGTATAAAATTGTTACACTAAACAAGTTTCTCTTCAAATTCCGGACAATCCAGTCGAATGTCGGTTTCTAATAAGTCCTTTTTCAATAGGTTACAGTATGCCTGATCCCCTTGCTTTTCGTAAAACCGGCATCCGAAACAGGTCCGTTGCACTTGCAATACGCCCGCCCGGTTGAGCTTATATATTAGCTCACTCAAGGTTTTGAAGACGCCCTCTAGTTCCGCCTTGTCGAGCTTGTCAACCTGATTGTATAACGGATCTGTGAAGGCGCTTAGTTCACCTATGAGTTGCTTTCCTGATTCAGATAAGTAGATCGTATAGCTACGACTGTCGGCAGAGGAGTGATCTTTTACAATAAACCCTTTTTTATCGAGGACCTTTACGGCATCGCTTATCGTGGGTTTAGTGAGGTTGAACTCACGTGCCAGATGACTCACGTTGCATAATTCGGGTTTGTGATTGGCAATAAAAATGAGCAATTGAATTTGAATGGGGCTCAAACCAACCACTTTCGCCTTTTCCCAAAGAAGTACCTTGAACACTTCGGAAAGGCGCTCAAGGCCTACTACCACTTTGCTTGAAAGATCCATTTCCTGCTTATCAGGGTTAAAAACGCTATCATTCATAAACTTGCCTGCCGGGTGTTTTCGACAGGCAAGTTAGCAATCCTAATTAAACTAATCACAGTTTTCCATTTCCAATATGTAAAACCCCTGGGCGGCTATGGCGGATGTCATGGCTTCGGTTGCCTGTTCAATATGACAGTAGCGACATTCGCTCGACGTTAGGTTTTTTGTTTGGAAAGGCTTGGTGCTTAGAAATGCGTGTCCGTAGTTCAGTACGGTTGCGATATCTGTGATACTACTGGGTACAATGATATCGAAGTGCATTTGCTTCCCGTCGTTTCGGTCCACATAGGTGTCCCACACAGAAACTTCCATACTATTTTTGTTTTACGGTATAGGGTAGCGACAGATCACCACTGGCGACACTAAATACAGCATATACACCTAACATGGGTAAGGTATCGTCGCTGGTATTGACCTTCATGAACGCGGTTACACCGTCGTAGTTAAAACCGGTCGCATTGTTGATCCTGTAATCCGGAACGACCACTTTGATTGTGTTGCCTTTGGCTACCACCGGATAACCCGGGGAATCCATATACATGGGCATTCCGGGATTTGTTGGAGGTAGTACGACGGTTTTGTCAGCCTTTTTGAATTGCTTTACCGAAAATCCTCCGGCCACTCGTTGATCTTCTTGCAGGAGTACCCAGTGAGGATGCCAGATAACACCGTCGTTGTCAAAAATGTTATCGCTGTTCTCATCCCACAAAGGAGTGTCATCAAAATCAGGATGGGAGGTAAGGGCCAGGGCTACGATTCCCGAGGTTTCTCCAAAACCAACATCCTTTGACGACAGACTGGTCACAAAGACATAACCGAGTACCGGCGCACCGTCCAGGGATCCTGCTTTTGTAGGAACCGTTTTACCGGCGTCTCCTTTTACGTGCAATGTCCAGACGGTAATACCCAGGTCGGAATGATGGGATACCTCAGTCGTTTCAATAGTGAAATCATCGTTATTGTAGGGGTTCTTTTGTGCACAGGAACTCAGACTAAGTCCGGTTAGTGCGAAAACGAATACTACTAATTTGAGCTTACTCATACTATTTCTTTTAAATTAGGAATCCTAACTATATAAGATAAAAAAATTAGGCTTTCACTTCTTCCATAGAAGCGCCATAGTTAATGTGTAGCACGGAGCCGGTGGGAGTTACCAATGCGGGTACCGATTGTACACCGGCCTGTTCTGCTTCGGAGATACGGGATCGGTCGGTGCCTATATGCACCACTTCCACCTGG
>CAZTLE010000085.1:0-16648 GCA_964614415.1 uncultured Aureitalea sp.
AGAAGCAGAAGTATGAAGAGGCTGCGAAACTTCAGGATGATCAGAAAACCCTTGAGAAGGAACTGACCTCTGCTCAGGAAGCCTGGGAGAAGGAATCCAAACTTCACAAGGAAACCGTGACCGAAGACAATGTGGCCGAAGTAGTTTCCATGATGACCGGAGTTCCCGTGCAGCGTATTGCGCAGACGGAAAGCACCAAATTGGCCGCCCTACCCGACCGGATCAAAGGAAAGGTTATCGGCCAGGATGAAGCCGTTGCCAAAGTGGTGAAGGCCATTCAACGAAATCGTGCCGGACTTAAGGATCCCAACAAGCCTATTGGTTCTTTTATTTTCCTGGGTCAAACAGGTGTTGGAAAAACGCAGTTGGCAAAGGTGCTGGCAAGTGAGCTTTTCGATTCGGACAACGCACTGGTTCGCATAGACATGAGCGAATACATGGAGAAATTTGCGGTTTCACGTCTTATCGGTGCACCTCCCGGATATGTGGGTTATGAAGAAGGTGGACAGCTTACCGAGAAGATCCGCCGCAAGCCGTATGCCGTTGTGTTGCTGGATGAGATCGAGAAAGCGCACCCGGATGTATTTAATATGTTGCTTCAGGTGTTGGACGATGGTTACCTCACTGATAGCCTGGGAAGAAAGATCGATTTCAGAAATACAATTATCATCATGACCTCCAACATTGGAGCCCGAAAGCTAAAGGATTTCGGTCAGGGTGTTGGATTTGGAACTGCCGCAAAGGAAAGCCAGGCAGATACACATGCCAAAAGCGTTATTGAGAATGCTTTGAAGAAGACCTTTGCGCCCGAATTCCTGAACCGTGTTGATGACGTAATGGTATTCAATCCGCTGGAAAGAGAGCATATCCATAAGATCATTGATATTGAGTTGGATAAACTATACGAGCGTATTGGAGATCTTGGATATAAGCTTGAACTTACCGAGAAAGCCAAGGATTACATTGTCGAAAAAGGCTTTGATAAAGATTACGGAGCCCGTCCGTTGAAACGCGCCATCCAGAAGTACATCGAAGATGCTCTGGCAGAGGAAATTATCAACTCCAACTTGCAGGAGGGTGATGGCATTAGTATGGATTTCGACGAGAAGAAAGGTGAGATCAAAATAAAGATCAAGAAACAGAAGAAGCCCACGGAATCGTAGGCGCTTAGCTTTTATTTTCGATGACCGTTACTAAGAAGATACTATTGGGGATAGCTACGTTTATCCCCATTATTTGTTTGGTACTTTACATAGTGCTGTTCTTTTCGATGTTTACCGGGGTCATGCACATTGCTGACTACGATGCTCCCGAAGAGCATATTTTCAAGACCTACGGGAATATGGTTTACCTGTTCATCCTTATTGCTGCTATGATCCTTTTCGGTTTGGGAATTATGATCTTCTATCTCATTCATGCCATTCGGAATAAGCATTTTAATGATACCGAGAAACTGATTTGGATACTGGTCATTGTTCTTGCAAATACCCTGGGGTCCATCGTGTATTTTTTCGTGATCATTGTACCCTCAAAGCCCCTAACTGTTGCGGGCAATACGGATATCCAAAGTGGACAATAAAGACCAAATACAACAGCGAATTCAGGAGGAGATCAAGGATACGGAACGCCTTATTGAAAAATATAAGGAGCTAACCAAGCCTATTGCTCCCGAGAATGCCATCGGACGGGTGTCCCGCATGGATGCGATCAACAATAAATCGGTAAATGAAGCGGCCCTCCGAAAAGCCGAACAAAAGCTTTCCAATCTTAAAATAGCATTAGGCAACATTAACGATCCCGATTTTGGCATCTGCATCCGGTGTAAAAACCCTATTCCGTTGGGTCGCATTCTAATTATGCCCCAGGCCATCACTTGCGTTCACTGCGCGAGATGATCATATTTTTTGTATCTTAAGTACTTAATTATTAGATATTTAGAGTGAGTCATACCATCACCTACAGTTTTGGGGTGGCCGAAATTCACGATCATTATATCGTTATGGTCATGAATGAAGGAGTCACCGTGACACCTGCGTACAATCGAGAATTGGAAACGCTGGCGGAGACTGTATTTGCCGGAAAGAAGTTCGGGTATATCACGCACCGAAAGTACAGTTACTCGGTGGATCCAAGTACATATTTGGGGACCTCAAAGATCGAGAACCTTGTTGGATTCGCAGTCGTATCGGACGAAGCACTCTCAATGTCCAATGTAGAACTGGAGAAATTATTTCTGAAAAAGCCGTTCAGGCATTTCTATACGTTGGATGAAGCCATTGACTGGATTACAGAGATCATCGAAAATTAGAATAACAGATCGCTGTCAATGGTGAAGTCCTGAAGGTAACCAACAGACATTTGAATGTCGTTAGACAACAACCGGTCTTCTTCGACAAACGGAACTACTTCCCTGTAGGCGGAAAGGAATGACTCAAGGAATGAAGATGTTCGCAACGGACGTCGGAACTCTACCGCCTGACTTGCATTCAAAAGTTCAATGGCCAGAACCCGTTCCAGGTTATTCACGATACGATAGCATTGTGTCGCCGCATTGGCTCCCATGCTAACGTGATCTTCCTGCCCGTTGGATGAAACAATGGAATCAACCGATGCAGGCGTCGCCAATTGTTTGTTCTCACTAACAATACTTGCCGCCGTGTACTGAGGGATCATAAAGCCACTATTCAGTCCGGGGTTCTTCACCAGAAAAGCCGGTAAATCCCTTTGACCGGAAACCAACTGATAAGTGCGGCGTTCGGATATATTGGCCAACTCAGCCAGGGCAATGCCCAGGTAATCCAATCCAAGAGCCAGCGGCTGACCGTGGAAATTTCCGCCCGAGATCACTTTATCATCCGAAACAAAAATGTTGGGGTTATCGGTGACCGAGTTGATTTCGGTCTTTACAGTTCTGCCCACAAAATCCAGCGTATCACGCGAAGCTCCATGCACTTGTGGAATACATCGGAAAGAATACGGATCCTGTACCTTCTTGGAATCGGAATGTGCTATTTCACTATCATCCAGGAAAGACAAAATGCGCTCGGCTGTTTTTACCTGTCCGCGATGGGGTCTCACCAGATGCACCAGGGGATCGAAAGGGCTCAGGTTGCAGTCGAATGCGTCCAGCGACATTGCGCCGATGAGATCAGCCAGGTAAGCCAGTTTTTGTCCCTTAAGCAGACAATAGACTGCATAGGCACTCATGAACTGTGTTCCGTTGAGAAGCGCCAGTCCTTCCTTGGCTTGCAACTGAATGGGTTCCCAGTTCTTATTCGATAAGACTTCCGAAGCCGGGAGTCGTTCGCCATTCATAAACACCTCTCCTTTGCCCAGCAATGGCAACGATAAATGAGCCAGAGGTGCCAAATCGCCGGATGCGCCCAAACTTCCCTGGGTAAAGACAACCGGAAGAACGTCTTCATTATACATGGCGACAAGGCGTTCCACCGTTTCCAACTGCACACCGCTATACCCGTAGCTCAATGACTGGATCTTCAGGAAGAGCATTAACTTAACCACAGGTAGTGGCACTATATCTCCGGTCCCACAGGCATGAGACATTACGAGGTTCTCTTGTAGTTTTGAGAGGTTTTCCGAGGAAATTTTTACGTTGTAGAGCGAGCCAAATCCGGTATTGATACCATAAATGGGTGTTTGGTCCTTTCGAACTCGATCGTCCAGATAATTTCTGGACTTCTTTATGTTGAGAATTGCCTCTTCGGAAAGGGCAATAGTACTGTTATTTTCGGTGATGGCATGTAGTGCAGGGAGATCAAGAAGTTCTGAACTTATATAGTGAACCTGATGCATACTAGGGCTGTTAATGAAGCAAAAATACCAATTTCCTGTTAAGGTCAAGTGCAAAATAAAACTCGTTAGAAATATTCTTGTATTTTAGCGGGAATCAAATCTCAGATCAATGAAAAAAATGTTGCTGTTAGTCGCTATTTCAGTGGCTTTTACCGCCTGTAAGGAGGAGCCGCCAAAAGATTATGTGACCTTCTCCGGAAAAATCACAAATAAGAATAGCGATACTATTAAAATTACAAGTAAGGGATATTCCAAGACGATTGCTGTAAATGAAGATGGAAGTTTTAGCGATACGCTTAAACTAGAAAGAGGATTGTATTCGTTTTATGACGGGACCGAAGGCACCAGCCTTTTCCTGGAAAATGGATACGAACTAACTATGACCCTGGATACCGAAGAATTTGATGAGACAATCAAATATGAAGGAATCGGGGCCGGGAACAATAACTACCTGGCTGAACAAACTCTGGTACAGGAAAAGTTATTTGATGCCGACTATGACGGTATGAAGACCGAAGCGGAGTTAAGTGCTGCCCTCGATAAGGCCGCGGCCGAGTACACCGAGTTCATCAATGCCGCTGCCGATATCGATACCATGATCACCAATTCAAGCAGAGAGCGATTGGATGGCATGATTAATTCTTACAAGCGTTATTACGGAGGCATCATCGCCTTGCGCAATGAGTTTCCTGCCGGCTCACCCTCCCCCACTTTCGTCGGGTATGAAAACTATAAAGGAGGCACTACGTCTCTGGCAGATCTCAAAGGCAAATATGTCTATGTAGACGTTTGGGCTACCTGGTGTGGACCTTGTAAAGCGGAAATCCCATCACTTAAGAAAGTGGAAGCCGATTTTCACGATAAGAACATTGCCTTCGTTAGTATGTCTATCGATGATGACAGAAGACATAAAGGCTCCTGGGACAAGGCGAAGGAAAGCTGGAGAAACATGATCGCCGATAAGCAACTGGGCGGTATCCAGATATTTGCCCCTAATGGTTGGGAATCGGATTTCATCAAAGGATATAAGATCAACGGAATCCCAAGATTTATCCTAATTGACCCTGATGGAAATGTTGTGGACCCCAATGCGCCAAGGCCTTCGAACCCAAAATTGAAAGAAATGCTCGAAAATTTGATCTAAATGTTTGGTAGTTAGAAAAATATGTCTTACATTTGAATCAATGAAGATGATCAAAGCATGATCTTCAATGTAAAAACAGGACCGGCAACAAGTCGGTCCACTTTTTTTATATACCCTCCATCTCCTTCCAAATCGTATCGAAATCGGCTGCAAACTTTTGAGCCAGCCCTTTGTTTCCTCTAAAGAGAAAGCGATGCTCGGCATGTCGTTCATAAGCATCCGTTGTCATATTAGCGGTTCCCGTAAGCACATTCCCGGCATCCAGATCGACAACATACTTTTGATGCAGGCATCTCCCCTCGTAACGAACTTCCAGGGGTAAATTCTCACCGGTGGCAGCCTCCTCCAGCTTTTCCAACGTTTCTCCGGGAACCCCAAGGATAACACGCACAGCTATCCCCTTTCTTGCGGCTTCGAGGAGTAATCCGTACTCAGGAACCCTGGGGGATAATGCGAATATGGCCACCCGCAGCACAGAACCGGGTTTACATCTAAAGAGCAAGTCCAGCAAAACGGTGGAAAGATCCACGGGAACTTTTTTATACTTTCCGGAAGCGGCGGTCATCATGAACTGGCGATATCCCAGCACTTCGGTAAACCCTTTTCCTCTTTCGTTACCTGGAAATGCCCTGGAACCAAAGGCTACCAGATCGTTGGTTGACACCATCCTATCCCAGTTATAGGAGTTTGTTACCGGCACAAAATCACCATTGGTTATTGGAGGCCTTATGGTTTCTTTGGGATCCAAATCGGGATTGGCTTCAAATCGTGAGGCCGTCTCGTTTTTCAGTGCTATAGCTTCCTCATAGGTTACAGAGAGTTCGGGATGGGTCCATAGTGTTTGAAATTCCATTTCGATCTCCTCCATGATTCGATTGATACCCTCACTGCCGGGCCTTAGTTCAATGAGGTTTTCATAGTTCAATTCGGCCTGTTTCGTCATGTTATAGCTTCCGGAGAGCATCCTTAGCGGGATACCATCAGCAAAGATGGCCAGGGTGCGATGGTGCAGCAGCCCCAGACTTGTTTGGTAATGCCATTTAGGGCGTTGATTTCCGGCATCCCACACATAAGGCTGATCGTACATGAATCGCACTTCGAGATTGGAAAGGCTTCGGGTGGCGAGATACTTCAGCTTTCTGTCCTTATCATCGGAGATTAAGCCCCAATCCGCAAGTATCTTTACTTTGACGTTCTCATTATTCGTAGCAATTTGAATCAGTCGTTCAGCAATCTCTGCATCAGTAAACGAAAATACCATGATGTGCAGGTCTATCTCGTGATTCGAAGACAGGCTTTCAATGGGTGCCAGGAATTGCAGAACCACTTCACGTAACGGAAGTGGAGATGTACTACTGAAATGAGGAACGATCATACCACAGCTAACTATTCTTGTTCTTCGGTTTGCTGGGGAGTGGGTTCTTGCTTAAATAGTTCCAGAAAAGCGTTTCCTATGTTATCGAGAATATCGGAGGCCAACATGGCTTCGAATCCTAAACTGCTTGAAGCGATATTTCCTGCTGAGCCGTGCAGGTAAACTCCAAAAACAGTGGATACCAGCGGATCGTAGCCTTGCGACATAAGTCCTGTTATCATGCCGGCCAGAACATCACCGCTTCCTGCCGTCGCCATCCCGGGATTTCCGGTGGTATTGATATACAGATGTTCGTGGAAAAAGGTCAGCGTATTGGCTCCTTTACATAAAAGGATCACTTTGTGTTCTTTTGCAAAGGTCTTTGCTTTTTCGATCTTTTCGTAATCGTTCTCCCACTCTCCAACAAGCCGGGCCAGTTCACCCGGATGTGGGGTGAGTACGGAATTCTCAGGAATCAGCGCGAGTAGGTCATTATCGGCCGCAATGCAATTAAGGGCGTCCGCGTCAAGGACCATTGGCTTCTCGGTCCCGGAAAGGAGCTTCTTCAGTGCCGAAGCACTTTCAGTACCTGTACCCATTCCCATGCCGACACAAACCACCGTAGGATCAAAATCGATCGAGACGTTAGAAATAACATCTTCATTCTCATCCATGGAAACCATAGCCTCCGGGATGTAGGTGTTCATTGCACTGCATCCTGAGCCCGGAATATGCGCAGTTACCAAACCTGCACCTGTTCGCAAAGTACTCCTGGTGGTAAGCTGTACAGCTCCCATTTTTCCTTTACTGCCTCCAACGATCAATGCATGTCCGTAGGTACCTTTATAGTCGTATTTCTTTCGTTGCCGGTAAAACTGTTGGGCCTCAGGCTTGGCAATAAGATTTGCAAGCGGTTGTGTAGTAAGCAAATACTCCGGGTCCAAACCAATATCCAATGGCTCGAAATAAGGCACGAAAGGACCGGTCTCAGGCAGGAAAAAGGCCAGCTTGGGCACCTGGAAGGTTAAGGTGTGATTTGCCATAACAACGGCTTCAGCGTCGTCAAGGGGCTTATTTGCATATAGCCCGCTTGGGATATCGATGGACAATCGGAAGGCCTTTTGCGAATTCAGATATTGAACGAGCGACTTCACCCAGCCCTCGGGTGGCCGGTTCAGACCAATTCCGAAGATTGCATCTATAACAACATCGTCCGGATGGATCTCGGGAAAGTCGCTTTCCCCTTTCATGAGTGTGGGCCATTTCTTTGTGATCTTCTTTACCCTGTCATAATTGATAAGGAAGCATTTGGAGCGTTTGTCAGTAAAATTGGCTACGTATATGTGCACGACATATCCGTGCTCTATGAGATGACGCCCCAGTACGAGTCCGTCTCCTCCGTTGTTACCAATTCCACAGAAGATATGTACCGGGACCTGAGCACCCTGCATGCGTTGATGCAACCAGTTAAAGATCTGTATTCCGGCCCGCTCCATAAGGTCCAACGACGAAATACCCTGTTTCTCGGTCGTGACGCGGTCTGCTTCGTATAATTGTTCTGCTGAAAATACCTGCATGAATATAATATAACGTTCTACCGCAAGTTACCATCCTTGTTGAAAACAATCAAGCAAATCCTGCGTTTGCTACTAAAGTTTATAATACATTTGCGCAAAACTGTTACCCCATGAAAAACACTGCACTATCTCATGTTCACGAAAGCCTGGGAGCTAAGATGGTTCCCTTTGCGGGATACAATATGCCCGTATCCTATGAAGGCGTTAATGTTGAACATGAAACCGTTCGAAATGCTGTTGGCGTATTCGACGTTTCCCATATGGGTGAATTTCTTGTCGAGGGGCCTAATGCCCTGGACCTAATTCAAAAAGTAACCAGTAACGACGCAGCCAAACTGGTGGATGGACAAGCCCAATACAGCTGCCTTCCCAATGACACCGGAGGTATCGTTGATGATCTTATCATCTATCGTCTTAATGCTGAAAAATGGGTACTTGTAGTGAATGCTTCGAACATTGAGAAGGACTGGGACTGGATCAATAAGCACAACACCATGGGAGCCCAGCTCCGAAATCTGTCTGAAGACTTTTCCCTGCTTGCCATTCAAGGGCCTAAGGCGGTTGAAGCCATGCAATCACTTACATCGGAAGATTTAAGTGCCATTTCGTTCTACACCTTCAAGGTAAGCGACTTTGCAGGTATCGAGCACGTTATCATTAGTGCTACAGGGTATACCGGTAGTGGCGGATTTGAAATTTATTGTAAAAACGAGGAAGTGGAACAAGTGTGGAATAAAGTGCTGGAAGCGGGAGCCGATTACGGTATCAAACCTGTAGGTTTGGCAGCCAGGGATACACTGCGACTTGAAATGGGGTATTGCCTGTATGGAAATGACATTGACGATACGACCTCTCCTATAGAAGCCGGTCTGGGATGGATCACCAAATTCACCAAGGATTTCATCAATTCGGAGAATCTGAAGAAACAGAAAGAAGAAGGGCCTGCACGGAAGTTGGTCGGTTTTGAAATAACGGAACGTGGTATTCCCAGACAGGGATATGATATCGAGGATGAGCAAGGTAATGTGATTGGAAAAGTTACCAGTGGTACCATGTCTCCATCCATGAGTAAAGGTATTGGTATGGGCTATGTAGCGACGGAGTTTAGTAAATCCGGAACTCCCATCTGTATTCGTATCCGTAAGAACGCCGTACCGGCAACCGTAACTCGTCCTCCCTTCTACAAACCAGGAGCATAGGGTTTTCACCGGTAAATCCTGGGATAGGAAGCTATGAAGAGGAACCTGAACGGAACACAACGAATTTTAATCCTTGGAGCCAGTGGATTTCTGGGCAATGCGTTGTACAGGGAACTCCTCTCCTATTTCGATGTCTATGGCACCTACTATTCCAGTGGTGCGCGTTATGACGAGAACCAGGTATTCTTTCAGTACAGCCTGGAAGACGATAACCTGGAAGATTTGTTGATGAAGATTACTCCTACTGCGGTAATTTCTTCCCTGGAGGGTGACTACAGCCGGCAATTAAAAGCACACAGACAGCTTTGTACCTATGCGCAAGACACCGGATGTCAGGCTGTGTTTCTATCATCGGTAAGCGTATTTGATGGGATTCACGATTTTCCCTCACACGAATACGATCGGCCATTGGCTGAAAGTAATTTCGGAAAACACAAGATCCGGATCGAGAGGCTATTGCTGGAGCAAATACCGGATCAGACAACGATAATCAGACTGCCCTTTGTCTTAGGGGTCAATTCCGTGTTAATTACACAGCTCCGCCAGGCAATCAAACACCATGCGGCTTTTGAGGTCTTTCCGAATCAGGTTGTCAATGCGACTACTGTAGATAAGATCGTTCAGCAGGTACATTATCTGATCCGCAACCGGAAAACAGGCATCTTTCATTCAGGCAGTCAGGATGTGATTCACCACGAAGATCTTTTTCGTGAAATAGCTTCCAAGCTAGGAGATAAAATGCCTATCTTTAAAAGTGTCTTCACGCGAAATGAAGATAGTTACCTGGCGGCACTTCCGCGGGAGAATCCGTGGCCGGAAACGTACAGTATCAGTATCGCCGAGACCATAGAAGAGAGTACCTTAAACGAAGAGATTATCACATTAAAAAACTAAACCATGAAAGCCCTCACAGAAGCGGAGATCAAAGAGCGAATGGAAACAGCACCCGGCTGGGAATACGCCGACAATGCCATCCATACTTCACTGGAATTCGACACGTTCAAAGATGCCTTTGCGGTTATGACGCGTATTGCTTTTGAAGCCGAAAAAATGAACCATCATCCCGATTGGTCGAATGTCTACAACCGGCTTCATATAAGCCTGTCTACTCACGATGCCGGCGGGGTCACAGAGTATGATTTTGAATTGGCCAAAGTGATCGATCACTTGATTTCCTAGGACTTTGTTGTCTGACTCATTTTTCTATTTTTGTACAAAATTTAATTGATGGGAAGAGCTTTTGAGTTTCGTAAAGCGCGAAAAATGAAACGCTGGGCAGCCATGTCCAAAGCGTTCACAAGAATTGGTAAGGATATTGTTATCGCCGTAAGAGAAGGTGGTCCTGATCCTAATTCCAACTCCCGTTTGCGCGCCGTTATTCAAAATGCGAAGTCGGTCAACATGCCCAAAGACAATATTGAGCGGGCGATCAAGCGCGCTTCCGATAAGAGTCAGGGCGATTTTAAAGAGGTGCTCTTTGAAGGCTACGCTCCTCACGGAATAGCCATTTTAATCGAAACAGCTACCGATAATAATACCCGGACCGTAGCGAATATTCGGTCCTACTTTAACAAGTGTGATGGAAGTTTAGGTACTTCCGGCTCAGTGGTCTTTATGTTCGATCATACCTGTAATTTCCGCATCAATGCCGAAGGTATGGACCTTGAAGAGCTTGAATTGGAGCTTATTGATTATGGCGTTGAGGAAGTATTTAACGATGACGATGGTGTAATGATCTACGCGCCTTTTGAGAGTTTCGGCTCCATTCAATCGTACCTGGAAAGCAATGAAATCGAGATTCTGTCATCAGGTTTTGAGCGCATTCCTCAGGTTACAAAGAAGCTATCTCCGGAACAGGCCGCTGACGTCGAAAAACTACTGGAGAAAATCGAGGAAGACGATGATGTCCAGAACGTATATCACACCATGGATGAGTCTTCCGGCGAAGCAGAGTAGCCTTTAATCCGAACCCTTTTTCAGTTTAAATTCAGCTGCCAGGAAACCCCAAACCGGTCTTCGACAAAAGCAAATTTTGTGCTCCAGCCGTAATCGCCTAAAGGCAATAATGCGTTTCCTCCTTCCGTGAGCTTTGCATAGAGGTTTTCGATTTCCTCATCGGTTTTACATTCCACCCAGTTTGACACTCCCGGTGTGAAATCCCATTCGTGCTTAATATAACTATCACTGCAGGCAAACAGGCTTCCATTCAACTCGAATGTTGCAAAAAAAATGGTTCCTTCTTTGGCCGGACCCTCATTTCCATATCGTTGCACATCGATGATCTTTGAATTCTCAAACAACCCTACATAGAAGTTCATGGCCTCCTCGGCATTGCTTTCCTGAAAGGTCAAAAATGTAGCGATCTGTTCTTTGCGCTCAGGTGGAGTTTGTGTTTGTAGCTTCTTTAAACTGTCAATTTCAGTTCGCAAGGCAACTAGTTCTTCACTTGTATTGTTGCTTTTATGGTCAGAACAACTAATTGTGAGCAGTGCAAAGGCTAGTATTAGTGTGATCTTTTTCATGTCTTCAATGTCAGATTATTTACAGTGTTTCGAGTATTTGAATGTAGTTTCCGCAGGTATCGTTGAATACGGCAATTTTTACCGTTCCCATTTCAGTGGGCTTTATGCTGAATTCAACTCCAAGCTCTGTAAGTCGATCATACTCGTCCTGAACGTTATCAACATCAAACTGAGTCCAGGGAATTCCGGCTTCCCGCAGGGCATCCTGAAATACCTTGCATGGCTCAAAATGAATAGGTCCGGGTTCCAGTAGTATTTCAGGGCCATCCTGATCCTCTTTGGAAACTACGGTTAACCATCTATGCCCACCATCAAGGGCCATATCAAGTTTTTTAATGAATCCTAGTTTTTCGGTGTAAAATTTAAGAGCCCTTTCCTGATCCAGGACAGGAACACTTATCGCAGTTACTCTCATTATATCTGTGAATTATGATTAATTTCTGCAATTTCAGAATTCAAAATTTTATTTGCTTCTCGAAAGTTGCTCTTTTTGAAATGTACTCGGTGATTTGCCGGTTTTGGCTTTGAATAGAGTGCTAAATGAACCCAGACTGTTGAATCCAACGGCAAAACAGGTTTCGGTAACCGTAGCGCCGTTTCTAAGGTATTCCTTTGACTTTTCGAGTCGTTTGTCGGTCAAATATTGCTTTGGAGTGAGCCCGTAGTACCTTTTAAAAATCCTTAGCAGGTGATATTTTGATGTAAATTGACTAAAAGACAGAACGTCCAAACTAAGTTCTTTCTCAAAATTATTATTGATAAAATTCCGGGTGGCTATTACGGTCTCTAACTGTTTGTCATTCGAATAACAAATGTCTTTTATTCGCTTTATTTCCGATTCGTAGAAGGTCATAGTGTTGATCGCACTACTAAGATACAGTAAATTAGGAGTATTCAGGAACCTTGCCTACTACACCGGTAAAAAATGACCTGATCCTGGGTGTATCGACATCAATATCACCGGTCGTGTAAAACGGATCTGAAATAGCCACAACCTTGTTCTTATAGTCGAAGGCCACGCGAATTACGGGTACGTTGGCTTTTTGCGCAATGTAGTAGTACCCCGTTTTCCATTTTTCAACTTTCTTGCGTGTACCTTCCGGAGCGATGGCCAGCCGGAATTCATCTTTCTCTTCAAAAATGCGGGCAATCGCTTCCACTTTATTCTGGCCGGGAGTTCTGTCCAAAGAAGCGCCTCCCATCCATCGGAAGTACCAGCCAAAGGGCCATTTAAAGAGCTCCTTCTTGGCTACAAAATTAATCTCGGTCTTGAGTATTCTACGGGCGAGCGCCCCAATGTAGAAATCGTGCCAACTGGTGTGGGGGGCTACAACAACAACTGATTTCTTAATGGCGGGATCAAAACTTCCTTCGATACGCCACCCGAGTAGTTTGCTGAAAACGAACCGGGTAAGTCCCATAACAGGTTACATTTTCTGATACAACGCCTTAAGTTTCTCTCGGGTCATTATTTGCTCCCAATCTTCTCCGAGAGCATTCTCCCAAAGTGGTGCTAAACTGAGTGCAATATCGATCATCGTATTCATTTGAGAATCAGTAAGGTTGGCACAAATACCTTTCGGAATCTCAACATCGTGTATCTCACGCATTTTTTTGAATATGGCTACACCTTCCGGATAGTAATCCTCCAGATGATCGAAGACAATGCAGTTACCAATACCGTGCTTCGTGCCTAAAACATAGGACAATCCATAGCTCATGGCATGGGCAACGCCTACCTGTGAATATGCAATACTCATGCCTCCGTGCCAGGAAGCCATCATGAGTTTGGATCGCGACTCACTTTCGCTGAGCGAATTTTCCAGGAAAATCTCCTTACACAGGTCGTATGCCTTTTCACCGTAGCTTTCGCTAAAGGTGTTCAGGAAGGTTCCGTTAAGGGATTCCACACAGTGAATAAAGCAATCCATTCCCGTATAGAACCATTGATTCTTTGGCACTCCTATCGTAAGGTCGGGGTCGAGAACGACCTGATCAAACGGCGTAAAGTCGCTGTTGATTCCCAGTTTCTTTTCAGGACCTGTAAGTACCGTAGTTCGGGATACTTCAGCTCCGGTCCCGGAGATCGTGGGTATGCCTACGTGGTAGAGAGCCTTATTTCGTACCAGATCCCAGCCCTGATAGTCACTTGCACTTCCTTTATTAGTATACATAATAGCCACGGCTTTGGAAAGATCGAGAATGGTACCCCCTCCTATTCCAACAATTCCGGACGGTTTGTAGTTAAACTCAAGTTTGATATCCGAGACAATTTGGTCAACCTGGGATGTTTTAGGTTCTTCTTCCGAAGAAACAAAAAGAATCTTATCATTGAATCTCGGGTTTATCCGGTCAATAAGTTGAGTGTCTCCTTCAAATACATCATCAATAAGATAAATGAAAGGTGCTTTATCCCTGCGATGGGGTGCCAGGATAGATGATAACTGATCAAAACAACCGGTTCCGAAGACCACTTTGGGTACCATCGGGAAGTTTCGATATTTGTTATTAACTTCTTGATTTTCATCTTCTTTAAGCACCTTATTAGCACGTACCAGATCTTCCGGAGTATCAATTTCAATTCCCTGTGAATCGGTAATTGCCATTTTGATATTCTTTCCGTACTCGAGATAGCGGATGCACTCGATTTTCTCGGCCGATTCCATAGCCCGCATAGGCAAGTGATAGAAATCCATGAGTGCTTCTTTCCGGAAGGCATAGATCCCTTTGTGTTTGAAGTATTGTACCGCTGCGTTCTTATCGCGAGGATACGGGATCGGAGATCTGGAAAAGTATAAGGCGAAGTTGTCCTTATCCACAATCACTTTTACGCAGTTTGGATCACTGATCTCCTTCCAGTCCTGGATTTCGGTCATTAGTGAAGCAAGGTCAATTCGGTCTGCATCCGGGCCTTTAAAGACATTCAGAACCTGTTCAAGACCTTTACGGCTGGTAAATGGCTCGTCTCCCTGTACATTTACCACGATATCCACATCCATGTTTTCAACGGCCTCAGCGATGCGATCGCTCCCGCAATCGTGTTCTTTCTTGCTCATGATGGCCTTACCGCCATTCAATTCTATTTCTTTATATATGACATCGCTATCGGTCACCACATAGACTTCATCAAACAGGTTAGTCTCTTTGGTGGCCTCATAGGTTCTTAAAATCACCGATTTCCCCCCAAGGTTTTGCATGAGCTTACCTGGAAAGCGGGACGCGCCGTAGCGCGCAGGAATCATAGCAATTATTTTCAATTTCGAAGGATTTTGGTTCAAAAGTAATAAGATTTATGGACGTGGCACCCTCTTTTTTCGGAGCTTTCTATAAAAACGTATCATCATCCAAAAGATAAGGATGACCAGTATAATCGCTAAAGGAGGTAAGAAGATCGATGCGACCGACATCACAGTTGAGGAACCCGTCTCTACCGTAGTGACCACAGGGTTCGCAATTCCACCTGTTGTTGTAGAGGATGTAAGCCGTAATGCGGCCGTATTTCCTTTGATGGCTGCCGCTGTTCCTCCACCGGCAATGATTGCCAGAGCCCAGGTAAACACAGGATTGAGATCACTAACCGTGGCTACAATAACGGCAGTACCCGCAATAGCGGCCAGGGGAACTGCTACGGCATCAAGTAAATTGTCGATCCAGGGAATGTAGTAACCAAAGACCTCCACCAGTGTAGCTACTCCCAGTGTAATAATGGCAGTAAGACTACCGGCCCATTGCCAACCTTCTGCAAGGGGTACTATGTCATAATGACCTGCTAAGCTTAGAATCAGTAAAGGCAGGAAAACCCTAAATCCAACAGCAGCCGCCAATCCTACCCCCAAAAAGATACTCAGCAGGAGTTCTATTGAGTCCATCACTTACGAATCTACAAAAAAGTCATCTTTAAATCCGATGAGATATACTTTTTCTTTCGCTCTGGTTATGGCGGTGTACAACCATCTCAGGTAGTCTTTATTGACGCCCTCGGGCAAGTACGGTTGCTCAATAAACACGGTATGCCACTGCCCTCCCTGGGATTTATGACAGGTGATCGCGTATGAGAACTTCACCTGTAAAGCATTGAAGTATTTGTTGTTCTTTACACCCAGAAAGCGTTTGTAGTTAGACTTTTCATCGGCGTAGTCTTTCACTACTTCCTGATATAACCTGTTGCCGTCCTCATATGAAAGGGATGGTGTCTCCGATGTAAGTGTGTCCAGCAAGAGGACTGTCTCGAATGAAGCCATCTTTGGATAGTCTACCAGTCGCACCTTGACATCGGCAAAACGGAAACCGTACAGATCCTTGAATCCGAAGATCTCCAACACTTCGACCACATCACCATTGGCAATAAATCCCGCCTCGCTATGGGGTTGTATCCAGAAATAGTTGTTTTTCACGACCATGAGTTGGTCTCCTGCAGAGAGCTCTTCTTCCTGAAAAAGAATACGGCTTCGGATGTTCTGATTGTAAAGATTGGCGCGCTTGTTCGAACGGACAATGATAGTGGTTTCCTCATTACCAAGGTCTGAATAACAGTCGTTAATAGCGTCCATTAGTTCCTGACCATCCAGAGGGCGCACCACTTCAGCAAAACCTGCTGCGTTGAGAGTTACTCCCTGGTATTGTTCGGTTTCCAGGTAATTTCTAAGACGTGTGGCGTTGTAAAGTATTCCACTATCACTTTGTTGTCGTACGACTTCATCCAGCTCCACCGAAATCACATCTTTGTTGTAGTTGTTTTCGAGTACAAACGGATCCAGCGCAGGACTAATGGTAAGTTTGACAGGAGGTAGCTGGGCGGTATCTCCAATAAGCAACAGTTTGCAATTGTGTCCGCGATACACATATTCCATGAGATCGTCCAGAAGCGATCCGTTTTCAAACAACTTGTTGTCCTGATTGATATCGGGTATCATTGACGCTTCGTCCACTATGAATAGAACGTTGCGATGCTTGTTGGTTTGCAATGCAAACGAGACGCCCCCTCCTTTTTGGCTACGGGGCTTGTATATCTTCTTGTGAATCGTAAAGGCTTCGTGATT
>CAZTLE010000086.1:0-14546 GCA_964614415.1 uncultured Aureitalea sp.
CTATTTCATGTTTTACGAATTCAACATTATTAGCCGGAATTACATACTCGGGGTACTCTTCCTGTTTCTGGCATGCACTTATTACAACGAACGAAAAAAATGGATATGGATCGCGTTGTTCCTTGCGCTGGCGGCCAATACCCATCTCATGTTCTGGGTTATTGCGGTAGCATTTGCCATGTTCATTGCATTGGGACATCGGGACATCTTCAAATCGGCCGATCAAAAGCCCTGGCTTCCCGTCTCGTTCTTCGTTGCCGGATTGGCGATTGCAGTGTTCCAGATGATCCCACCGCAGGGAGCCTCTCTGTATGGTCATTTGAACTTCGAACTGGCTTCCGGGAAATTTGTGTCGGGATTTGTTTCATTCTTTAAGGGCCTGGTTCCCGTCCCTGATTTTCGTACCGTACACTTCTGGAACTCCAATTTGCTTGTAAATCTCAGTAAACCCATAAGCGGCGCCTTGAGTCTTGCCGTATATGCACTTCCGTGGTTGTTATTCAGAAAAAACAAAAACGTCCTTATCTTCTCGTATTTGGCACTTATCGGTACGCAACTCTTTTTCTTTTTTACACAACTCTCAGCCACCCGCTATTTCGGAATGACGTTCGTCATCTTTATTTTGGCGGTTTGGTTGGATCATCATAAAACCAGAACAGATCAGGGTACAAAGGGTACACTATGGAAAGTAGTGGTTTATGGCATTCTGGGTGTTCAGGCTGTTGCTGGTGTTATTGCCTATAGTATGGATTTGCGGCACTCGTTTTCCAGCGGAAAAGAAGTAGCCGCGTTCCTACAGGAGAATAACCTGGATGACAGGACAGTGATCACTCCCTTTTGCCAGGGGACTATTATCGCTTCCGATCTTCAGAAAAAAGTGTACTTTTTGTGCGGTGAGAGCATGCAGAGCTATTGCAACTGGAATGCCGATTGTGAGCGGGGCGTTAGCAACGCACAGATTATTGAGAAGCTCACCCATTCTTCTCTGAAAGGGAACTTTGTATTTGTGGCAAAAAGCGACCTCGCAGCGCCGGAACCCCTTGTATGGCAACAAATCAATGATCGGTTACGCGTTCGATGGTTGAGCACGCTCAAGCCACAGGTGGTGAGACGTGTTGATTATTCTATCTATGAAATTGAACTTGCGGATGAATAGAATCGGATCATATTTGCTGTTGGCGCTTTGGCTAATTACCCTGTCTTGTAAAAAGGCTTCTTACCAGGACGCTTTGAATAAAGAAACCATGCTTACTTTGGTTTGGAACAAGGCTTATGAGGACGATTCATTGGATAAGTCATTTACCGGCCTTCAGTGGGCATTGTCGTTTGTAGGAGCGAGCTTGCCAAACGCAGACCCGGGTCTGTTGGTTCAGGACTCCCTGATAATGATCGATCTTAACAAGATTGGATTTTCGGAAAATGCACTGGAACATATGACAGCCTTACATGGTAAAATTGCTGCTTCCGAAGAATACCGGCAAAACAATGCTGTGGACCTCGGGCGATATGTGACTCTTTTATTGTCCTCTCCCGAGCATTATTACGCACTTACCGATGTGCCGGACCGACTCGAAGCACTACTTTCGGACTATGAACTAAACGAACCCAGAGGTTATGTAAATAATTCCGGGGTTTCACTGGAACATCGCATTATACAATACTCGGACCAGGACGGATTTCACCAATTGTTCATTTCGGCAGAAGTGGATACGATAACCGGAGATACCATAGAATACGAAACTGTGGATTTAATGGCCAACGGTCAGCCCAGATTTGGTATTTTTGAGCCCGATGGAACGAGGCGGAATTTTGCCGACCCGGATCACTCACAAGGGGGGAAGCCTTCAAAGTGTATGTGGTGCCATGAGTCGGGCATTCAGCCGATGTTCCGAAAGCAATATGATAAGGAAGGTTTTTTGACATACCGGGAGTTTCAGGATACCCTTTGGAAATTTAAACGGGCTCACTACGCCAATCAGTTGGAGCTGAAAGACGGAGTGGACTATTCCAAAAAACAGGAACATACCCTGACTGAAATCCTGTATATCTCGTTCATGGAGCCGTCGGCAGAACGACTAAGCAAGGAATGGGGAATGCCTGTGGAAGAGGTGAAAGAAAAACTCTCTTCGCTCGACACACATATTCACCATGAGTTTCCATTTTTGGGTGATCTCTATCGTCGAAAGGAAGTGGCTCGCTTTGCACCTTTTGAAGGACTGCCGGTGGCAGGAAGTGTACGGGAACCGTCAGAAACCGAAATAAACTATATGTCAGCGCATGCTCAATAACAAGAAAGTAGTTGTGATCCTACCGGCCTATAATGCCGCGAAAACCCTGGAGAAAACGTATAAAGAGATTCCTCACGACATTGTGGATGAAGTGATTCTCACTGACGATCACAGTAGTGACAATACGGTGGAAGAAGCCAGAAGGATTGGAATCGATCATATCATTGAGCACGCTGTGAACCGGGGATATGGCGGCAACCAGAAATCCTGCTACAACAAGGCACTCGAACTGGATGCGGACATCGTTGTTATGCTGCATCCGGATTACCAATACACACCCAAACTAATCCTGGCCATGTGTTCGCTGATAGCCAACGGGGTTTACGATGTGGTTTTGGGATCTCGAATTTTGGGAAAGGGTGCCCTAAAAGGAGGGATGCCCGTGTACAAATACATCTCCAATCGTTTTTTAACGCTTACACAGAACATACTCATGGGGCAAAAACTCTCTGAATACCATACCGGATATCGCACGTTTCACGGCGATGTATTGAGAGAGATACCTTTCAATGACAATTCGGAGGATTTCATTTTTGATAACCAGTTGTTGGCACAGATTTGCTACAACAAGCGATCCATTGGTGAGATCTCGTGTCCTACCAAGTACGAGAAGGATTCTTCCTCGATAAACCTATCCCGGAGTATTACCTACGGACTTGGTGTCCTGGGGGTATCCTGTAAGTACTTCCTTCAGAAACTTGGGTTTCGCTTCAAACTTTTTAAAGGCATTTGACAAAGAAGAACGCCATATCGCTCGTTTGGTTGGGCTATGCGTTTATTGCTGCATTGTGTCGTGTTTTTTTTACTGAATCTGTTTCCTTTCCACCGCACGACTTTGCGAACTATTACTTTGGAGCGCATTTCCTTACCGAGGGAAATCTGGGAACGTGGATCTACTTTCCGCACGAATTCAACCTTGCTATTGCCGAAACTGGCACGAACGGCATTTTTGCCAGCTATGCACCCAACAGCCCATTCTTGAGCATCCTGTTCGTTCCTTTCACATTGATGTCACTGGCCGTCGCTAAAGGTATTTTCAATATACTGAGCATCGCCCTTTTTCTTATTAGCCTGTATCGCCTTGCGAATACCTTTAAGATCAAACCGGTATTTCTTTTCTTTCTCCCGATAGTATTCTTCATTCCGCTGCGGAACAGTATTTTATTCGGACAGGTATACTTGTTGCTATTTGTGCTACTGAGTGAAGGGTTCTTGGCGTATCGGAAGAAGTCGTACGTCAAACTGAGCATTTTCTGGAGCTTAGCCATCTTTATCAAGGTGTTTCCGGTACTTCTCTTTGCCATGCTTCTCTTCCGAAAGAAGTGGAAGGCGCTGGGATATCTCGGCACTGCCTGCATTATCTTATTGGTTCTTTCAATCATGCTAACCGGAGCTGATATTTGGGAGTTCTTCGTGTCGTCGGTGCTTCCTTTGGCCGGTCGCGGAGAGATCACAAGGGAATACGTTCAAAATTACCAGTCTTTTCAAATGTTGTTAGCCGCAGTACTCGATGGACACCCCATACTATCCGGGTCTTTACTGTTCGCATTTAAACTCTCACTTGTCATTATCGGCTATTTCATTACCGCCCGGGGACGCTCGGCATTGCGATTCTTTTCGTACTGGATGATAGCTGCTATTTTATTGTCACCCTATGGAAGCACCTACACGCAACTCTTGCTTATTTTTCCCTGGATCCTTTTTGCCAGGGGTCGGAAGCAAACACGCAACGGCCTTGTGCTGTTGGCCGTTTTTGTGCTGGTTGGGAATTTACCGGTTGAATTTTTCGGTCAATTCCAGGGGCCGCTTGCCTTCCCACGCCTGTTGCTGTTACTTTTCCTCCTGGCTGCCCTTTTCAGAAGATCTTTGAAACGAATACCGTTGAAGACAGCTTTATTAATAGTATTGCCCGTGACTGCGGGTTATGCGCTTATCGCACCACTTGCGGTTGAGAGTGAAGAAATAGTACAGGTTAGAAGCGGCACGCCCATCCTTACTTATGATTACATCATTGAGGACGGAAAATTGGGATATGTCTATTGGGACGCTAATGGTCGGCACAAGAAGATGTTGGAACGAATGGTGACTTCCCTGGACACGACTTCGGTATCAATTCGAAGCAATCAGGTTTTCCATGGGGATACCATGATGACCTCAGACCCTGCACGCAAAAGACGACCGGCTGTAATAAACGGTAACACCTTAATTTGGCTTTCGGATGCCAAACAGGGAATCGGTTTTTATCGATTATTTTCCAAACCACTGGAAGTAACGCCCTCAGCACCATGAGCCAGCGATCAAAGATATGGCAACGGTTCCGGACCGTTTCGGAATACGGCGTGAGTCAACTGCTCACCCTGGCCTCCGTGCTGTTCATTTCGATTGTAGTAATCCGTTTCCATTCCAACGAACTTTGGGGGCACTATGCCGAGCTGCTGATTTGGGGAAACGTCATTCTCTTGTTTCTGAGCTTCGGAAGTCACGACTACCTGTTACGCCGATTTAGTGATGCCCCTTCGGGTATTTTTACCGATTGGGCGTCCAATGTGCTTACACGTTCCTTATTGCTCATCCCTTCCTTAGCCGTCATCTGGATGGTCCCTGTATTCAGGCAGGTAGGCTGGCTGCTATCAGCCTGGGTGCTGTTGCATTTTGTGAACGCTTCTTTCCGTGTACTGGTGCTGTTTCAAAGGCATTTCAGGTTCAATATTCTGCTTGAGATCCTGTATACGCTCGTGGTTCTGGGGTGTCTGCTGTTTTGGACCGGGGTTGGCCTGCCGGAATTGATTCTCTTTATAGTTCTCGGCCAACTCATTAAGACCCTTGGGTTTGGAATTTATTATGCGCGAGACCTCGCCGGAGGGAAAATAGCATGGGATTTTAAGAGTATGGCAGCGTCCCTGATATTCTTTATTCCCATGGCAGTTGGTACCGTTCGAATGAAGATGGATGCTTATTACGGCACCTACTTTTTTGAAGCGGAAACCCTGAGTAAGTATCAGGTGTTCATTAGTTTTTTAATGATTGCGCAAATGGTAGGCCCCTTCATCTTAAATCCGTATTTGAAGAACTTCTATCGTTCGGGTCAGGAAACGGTCCAAAAACTTCACAAGGTATTCTTTGCGGGCGGTTGGATCGTAGCCTTGCTAATGACCTGCGCAATGTACCTTGCCTTTGTGTTTGTTTATGATTTTCAATTTACCTGGAAACAGTACCTGTTAGCCTTCATTTTTATGGTTCCACTCATGGTGCACAGCACGTTGGTTAACGAGTACTATAAGAAATACCTGCAAGGAAAGATTGCCTTTTTCTCTACAATTCTGGTCGTAGTTCAGGTGGGGCTGGGCTATTTTCTTATCCGGGATTTTGAGATCAACGGTGCTCTGGCGTTGAAAGCGCTGGGTCAATGGGCCATTGTGCTCCTTCTGTGGTGGTGGATTCGAAGAAAGAAAGAACAACAAGCCGTCGAGCCTACATGAAGCGGATACTGGGCATATCGGCGTTCTATCACGATTCCGCGGCGGCATTGTTAATTGACGGAGAGATCATTGCCGCTGCCCAGGAAGAAAGGTTCACCAGGGTTAAGCATACCGCCGATTTCCCCGTACATGCGATCGATTATTGTCTGCGCGAAGCAGAGCTGACCATTGACGACCTGGACGCGATTGTATTCTATGACAAGCCCTTACTAAAATTTGAACGACTATTACAAACCTACTACGCCTTTGCTCCCAAAGGTTTGATCTCCTTTCTGAAGGCGATTCCTATCTGGCTCAATGAGAAGATGTTTCTGAAGCGCCAGATCTACAAGGGGTTGAAGCTCATTGGGGATTACGACAGGAAGAAACTTAAGCTGTTATTTACGGAACATCACTTGTCTCACGCCGCAAGTGCCTTTTTTGCATCACCTTTTGAGAACGCTGCCATTCTTACTGTGGATGGCGTAGGAGAGTGGTGTACCGCTTCGATCGGACTGGGTGAAAAGAATGGAATACGATTCCTGAAAGAAATGGAGTTTCCTCATTCCGTGGGTTTGTTATACAGTGCCTTTACCTACTACCTGGGATTCAAGGTGAATTCCGGCGAATACAAATTGATGGGATTGGCGCCCTACGGACAGCCCAATTCCGAAGAAACCAGTGAGTACATACGCATCATAACTTCTGAGTTGGTTGATGTTAAGGATGATGGTTCCATTTGGCTTAATCAGAAATACTTCAGCTATGCAACCGGATTACGCATGGCAAAAGACAAACAATGGGAAAAGCTTTTCGGGTGGCCCCGAAGAAGGCCGGAAGCGCCCTTCGAACAGAAACACTGCAATTTGGCCTTAGCTGTTCAGCAGGTCACAGAAGACATTGTACTGAAGATGGCGACAGAAGCCAAAAAGCTAACACAAGCGGATTATCTCTGCATGGCCGGAGGAGTGGCCCTTAATTGTGTTGCCAACGGTAAGTTGTTGAAGCAGGACTTGTTCAAGGATATATTCATTCAACCGGCGGCCGGTGATGCGGGAGGTGCCCTGGGAGCAGCATTGGCCGCTCACCACATATTCTATGGGGAAGACCGGGAAACAGGAGCGACCGACATAATGAAAGGAGCTTATTTAGGGCCTGATTTTTCCAATGAAGAAGTCGAGGCCATGAATGCCAAATGGAATGCTTACAGTGAGCAACACAGCACTGAAGCGCTCGCTGAAAAAGTGGCCAAAGTGATATCCAACGGAAAGGCGGTTGGTTGGTTCCAGGGGCGTATGGAGTTTGGCCCAAGGGCCCTGGGGAATCGAAGTATCCTGGGGGACCCTACCCATCCCGATATGCAGAAAAAACTCAACGTTAAGATCAAATACCGGGAGAGCTTTAGACCCTTTGCTCCGGCAGTGCTGGCCGACAGTGCTTCCGACTACTTTGATATATCGGTCGCCTCTCCTTATATGTTATTGGTGGCGGACGTGAAGTCAGAGTTGCGCAAGGAACTGCCCGCTGACTATGATGGATTGCCCATGACAGAGAAGCTTCAAACGCTTCGCAGTGAACTTCCCGCCATAACACATGTAGATGGTTCTGCCCGTATACAGACGGTACATAAAGAAACCAATCAGCCATTTCATACTCTTATCCAGGCATTCCAACGGATTTCGGGCAAGGCGGTCCTTATAAACACCAGCTTCAATGTTCGGGGAGAACCCATCGTCTGTACGCCCGGGGACGCATATCGCTGTTTCATGGCTACTGAGATGGATTATCTCGTGATTGGAAATCACCTGTATAAAAAAACGCAACAACTCGATTGGCAGGACAGGGAGCGATGGAAAAGAAAGTTTGACTCCGATTAAAATTGTAATTTTACGAAACACGCTATGGAAGCACTTCGCGATTTATGGGGGTTTATGAAAGCCCGAAAAAAGTTCTGGTTGGCACCGATCATTTTAGTGTTGATCGTACTCGGCGTGTTGCTTGTCTTTGGAGGAGGTAGTGCTCTTGGGCCGTTCATCTATTCACTTTTCTAGCATTCCATGGAACTGCGACGCATACAGCCAACCCCGTCGAACCCCAGAATTACGGTACTTGTAATAACTGCCGGTTTTGCCATTATCTTCTTACTTACAAATGCCTATTGGGCGTTATGGATAGGGCTTGTCGTTGGTGTTCTTGGCGGATTGTCCGGATTTCTCGCTCGCAAGATCGAATGGGCCTGGATGAAACTGGCATGGCTGCTTAGCTTTGTCGTTCCGAAAATACTTTTGACGGCTATTTTCTTCCTGGTGCTATGTCCCCTGGCCGGATTGTCCCGAACCTTCGGAACGCGTGATCCATTGTTGCTTCAAAATAACAGTAAGAGCACCTTTAAATCGGTGGACAAAGTGTTTGATGCTGAGAGCCTTGAAAACCCGTGGTGATCTAGTCCGGTAATCCGTTTTCGTTGAGATAATTCTGAAGTGCCTCTGCGACCACTTCGTTGCCTCTGGGTGTCCAGTGTTGTTCTTCCCGGTTGTACAGCAATTCCTCTTTTACAGATTCTGAAGACAGATAGGGAAGGAGATCGATCATCATTAAACCGTTTTGATGTCCAAACTCCATGAGTCGGTCATTGGGCAGGGAAGGGTCGTAGCTGTCGCCTGCTTCGGGTGCTACGGCGAGAATCTCTTGCCATAAGGACTCATACACCTGGAACTGTGAGGGAGCCAACGCGAATACGATTGGGACACCTTGTCTTTTTCCGAATCTGTCAACTTCCAGTAATAGTTGTTCCATGATCGCATACATTTCCAGCGTTTCGGGTGATGGTTCTTTTTTGCACAAATACAGTTCCGGTGGTGTGTAGGCACGGGCAAACCCTTCTTGCGATGTGGCGCTTTTCATATTGCGAATCCTCCGACTTGCAAACTCATAAAGGTGAAGCTTACGATACCAGGACTTTTTTGGTTGCGCAATGGCTTCCGAAGGTTCGGAAAGTGGGTTAAAAACCAGCTTCGATCCATCTGTCGAAAGTGAAGCCGTAGGCCTGGGGTACAACCACTGACTTCCCCTTAGGTTGTCAGTAAAATCATTCCGGATAAATACAGTGAATATTACAAGGTCAGGTTTCATTTGCGGCAGCCATTCCTGAAGCACCCCAAATTCCTGAACCGTACCATATCCGTTTACTCCGAAGTTCATCACTTCAACAGAGGGCAGGTTGTTTTCCAGGACTTCAGTAAAAACCTCATTCTTTTCCACGGCAATATTGCTTACGAAAGAATCGCCCAGTACCATAATCTTTTTGGCACTGGAATTTGTACCGGGATCGTCGTCCCGAAACCCGATCGAGTTGGTAGTAATATAGTGGTCGTCCACGCCGGGATATATGATCATACCTTTCTTTTCCGGAATAAAGGTCCAACCCAGTTCATCATCGGCTTTAAACATGGCGTCATGAGCTGTGATCTGCGGAAAGAAAAGCCTCAGGATAATTTCAATAACGAGTAGCGTCACCAGCAAAGAAGCCAGTGAGAGCAGTAGGTTTTTTGGCATGACCGAAAAATACGAAAACCTGTACGCATTCAAAAGCCCGAAACATCCTCTATATTTTAGGATTTCGATTAGGAAAATTGGACCTTTGATTGTTTTCTTAACAAGAGGTGAAGCTAAAGAACATTGTTATTGTAGGATATCCCAAAAGTGGAACGACCTGGGTGGCCCGTCTTGTGGCTGACCTGGTTGACTGCCCCCTTAACGGAGACTGGACTTTTGACGAAGAGAACGCTCCCTTCGCTGTTGGAAAAGAGAGAGATTCTTCATACCGATGCTACAAATCGCATCACATGGTGGCAGACAAAGCGATGACTCGTGGTGATATTTACAAGATATTATATGTTGTGCGCGATCCCAGGGACGTCGTAGTTTCGGGAGCACACTATTTTGGCTTCCTACCCCAGGGACTTGGTTTTCTTCGGGGTGCCTCATGGGGTGGTCTGGGACGTTTGTTTCGGAAGATTGCATTTAGACTGGTCTCCATGGAGAACAAAAAGAAGCAAATGATCCGCGCCACATTGTACGGTGATGCTCAGGTGGATCCGTGGTTGCGATATTCCTGGGAGGAACATGTATCCGGATACCGGGAATCAGATGCATTTGTGATAAAGTATGAGGACTTATTGATAGACGCTAAGAATCAAGGCGCCAGAATTATGGAATTTCTTGAGATTCAGGTAAGTGATGGTCATTTGACGGGCGTGTGTGCTAAGCATGACTTCAGCGCTCAAAAGAAGGCTTCCGGGGCGGATCCGTACTTTAAGAAGTTATTGAGGTCAGGTCGTGCCGGAGGTTGGAGGGAGTTTTTGTCCGAATCCGAGCAAGAACTTTTCAGAAAAACATTAGAGTCGTCCAATAATCTCTATGATTTTACGTAGTTTTCAGTAGTTATGGGAAAGAACAAGATCGTTTTATTTAATCCGAGAAGTGCCAATGCCAAACACCGCATTCCTAACTCCATTCTGCAGGTAGGAGCGGCCATTTATGGCAAGCACGATTTTGTTTTTGTCGACGGCAATTTGGAACGCGATCCCTGGAAGAAGATTGACAGTTATTTTGCCACAGGCGAGTTCAAATATTTTTGTAGCACGGTAATGCCTGGTCCGCAGCTTAAACAGGCAATCCCTATTACCCGCGACATTAAAAAGAGTTACCCGGACGCCATAACTATTTGGGGTGGTTATTTTGCCTCCAATCAATATAAGGTTTCCATTGAGGCGCCATTTGTAGATTTCATAGTGAACGGACCAGGTGATGTAGCTTTTCCGGCACTTATTGAAGCCCTGGAGACTGGGAATACGGAGGAGATACCGAACATTAAGAACCTGATTTTCCTCAATGATGAAGGCGAATTGGTCATGACCCCAAAAGAGAAGTTATTGGATCAGGACAGTTTGCCCAAACTACCGTACACATATCTCAACGAATTCTACGAGTTGCATCATTACCTGGGAAAAACTTTTCTGGGAGAACGCACTTTTGCATATCATTCCAGTTTAGGTTGCCCTTTTACCTGTTCTTTCTGTGCGGTGGTTCCTATTTATGAAGGCAGGTGGAAGGCCAAATCGGCCGAAACCGTGTATCGCGATGTCAAGTATTTTAAGGACACCTATAATATTGATGCGATTGAGTTTCACGACAACAACTTCTTTACCTCGCGGAAGCGGGTGGTAGCGTTCTCGGAACTTATCTTGAACGACGGTATTACCTGGTGGGGAGAAGGCCGTATCGATACCATTAACAAATACAGCGATGAGGATTTGAGGCTAATGCGCAAGGCGGGGTGTAAAATGATCTTCTTCGGCGCGGAGACCGGAAACGATGAAATCCTGAAGCAGATGAATAAGGGCGGGACCCAAACAGGACAGCAGATCAAAGAGTTTGCAGCGCGCCTTCGTCCTATTGGTATCATTCCCGAGTTCTCCTTTGTGCTCGGAATGCCGGCCGAAACACCTGAAAAGGTGATGACTCAGATCAATGCTGATATCAAGTTCATTAAAGAAATCAAGGAAATTAATCCCGATTCGGAGATTATCATATACCTGTACAGCCCTGTGGCGACGGAAGGTTCAGAACTCTATGAGCAGATTCAGGCGGCAGGGTTTAGCTTCCCCAAGAAGCTGGAAGATTGGTTGTCACCCTCCTGGGAAAAGTTTGATCTTCGGAAGAATCCGCTAACGCCCTGGCTTACTCCTGCCATGGTCGACAAGATTCAGAACTTTGAAACCGTACTTAACGGGTACTACCCAACCGTATCGGATTTCCGCGTAAAAGGGGTTAAGAAAAAACTGCTGCGTTCGGTCTCTGCGTTTCGATACAAAAACGACATTTATAAATTCCCTTATGAGATCAAGGTGCTTCACAAGATATGGAAGTACCGTCAGCCGGAGATCCAGGGATTCTATTCAGAGTAATGTCCGGTTTACGTTCCTTATTAAAAAGAGTGTTCTCTCCCTTTCTACAGGCAGGGTTGAAACGTTACTACCGTAAACCGCGACCCTATACGTACGATGGCATCAAAGTCATTGTTCATCCGGATGTTTTTCCGCCGCATTTGACGCTTAGTACCAAGATTCTCCTGGACTTTGTAGAGACCCTACCTCTGGAGAATAGGCGTTTCCTGGAATTAGGATGTGGCAGTGGGATTATATCCCTTTTGGCAGCCAGAAATGGAGCACTGACGACGGCGTCCGACATCAACGAAACTGCGCTGGACTATCTTCGCGCGGCCGCTGAGGAGAACAATCTGAAAGTGAATTGTGTGTTATCCGATCTCTTTACGGATATTGAGGAGCCCTATTTTGATTACATAGTTATTAATCCGCCTTATTACCCCAAAAAGCCCGAATCCGTTAAGGAGCAGGCGTGGTTCTGCGGAGAGAATTTCGAATACTTCGAGAAGCTCTTTACGCAACTTCCTGAATACTTAAATGCTGAAAATCAAACATTCATGATCCTTTCGGAAGACTGTGATGTAGGGCAGATATCGAATATTGCCACAAAGAATGATGTCTCACTTGTGGTAGAGCGTACCATGACCCGATGGGGTGAGCGTAACACGATCTTCAGGCTTGTATCCGGATAGCCAGTCAAACACGGCACTCAATGTAGATGTTTTGAAAATTCACAGGATCGCATATTTTTGTGTTGAATTGCCAAGTACCTTAGAAAGAAACAGCTATGACTCAGAAGAAATTCAGTAACTACCTGTCCTACGCTTTTGGAGAGGTCATCCTTGTTATCGTTGGAATACTTATTGCCCTGCAAATCGGAAAATGGGCAGAAGGTGTCAAAAAATCAGAACAGGAGCAGGTGCTTCTTTCCAATTTACTTACGGACCTTAAGAAAGACAAGGAGGTCCTCGATAGCTTAACGGCCCATGTGGATCGGCTGTCTCAACGACTGGTTTCGGTGGCCTACGCCAGGAATGTAAATGATATCCTGGAGTATATAGAGTCGGCACGGTATGACTTTGCTTTTCAGGCGCATAACGGGACTTTCGAAGAGGCCAAATCCATTGGTTCTATGGGACTTATTAAGAACAACGTACTTCGTAACAATACCTTCCAATACTACCTTGCGCTGGAGCGTAATCGGTTTCTCAACGAGACTAGCGCCTTTAAATACAACCACGAGTTCACGACGCGCCAAATTGATGAAAAGGTACTGGCATCGAAGAACTATTTTGATAAGTTGGGGATTCCTTCCAGACTTCCGGAATTGAACCTGGAGGAGTTGCTAAGCGATAAGGAACTTGTTGGTTCTATTCTAAACAGAATCCGAATTCTGAATAGCCAGGTTAGCGGCTGGAGGGCTATTAATGAGCAGGCCGGTGAACTTATCAGTGCTATTGAGACTGAACAAGGATCGGAAGAATAAAAACCCGGTTATCCTGTAAGAAATGCTTTCTTCTTCCAAAACCGACTCGCACTGATAAGACAAAAATCAGCTGCGAATCTGATAATTTGACCCCTGTAAAAATTCTAATTTCTGAATTTTAGATACCTGAAATTAACAATCTCGTAAATATTCTTCTCAACCATTGTTATATCATTAATGGTGCGTACATTGGAAGCTTTTGTTGACAAAATCGACCTAAAATGTTGCGTAAACAAGGACTTTATTTACCCGAATTCGAGCACGATAATTGTGGCGCGGGATTTATATGTAGCCTGACCGGAAATCGATCTAACGAGATCATTCACAAGGCGCTGGAGATACTGGTAAAACTGGAACACAGAGGTGCGGTGAGCGCCGATGGCAAAACAGGTGATGGAGCCGGTATACTCATTGATATTCCGCACAAATTCTTTGAATCCGAATGTGAATTCGAATTACCGGAAGTAGGAGCTTATGCGGTAAGCAATGTGTTTTTACCCAAAAAAGACAATCAGCGTAAGTACTGCATGGATGTGTTGGAGGAACAGATATTAGTCCAGGGACTCTCACTTATCGGATGGCGGGACGTTCCCATTGATAGCTCCGGCCTTGGAGACATAGCCAGACAATCTGAACCCTTCGTGAAGCAGGTGTTCATTGGAAAAGGAGATATCACTCTATCGGATTTTGATTTTATGCGGAAGTTGTTCGCAGCACGAAAGATAGCCGAGCATAACATCTATAACTCGAAACTTTCGGAAGCGCGATATTTCTACCTTCCAAGCCTGTCGACCAAAACGATCATCTATAAAGGGCTACTAAAACCTGAAGACATAGGTGACTACTACAAAGACCTTAAGAACCCCGTACTGGATGCAAAGTTAGCGTTGGTCCATCAGCGATTTTCAACAAATACGTTTCCAACCTGGGATCTGGCGCAGCCTTTCCGCTATATGTGTCACAACGGTGAGATCAATACCCGGCGGGGCAACGTATCGCGTATGTTCTCACGGGAGGAGTTAATGAAGAACTATTTCTTCGGAAGTGATCTGGAACACATTCTGCCGGTAGTGTTACCCGGTAAGTCCGATTCAGCACAAATGGACATGGTGGTTGAAATGTTACTAATGACAGGGCGATCCCTTCCTGAGATTATGATGATGTTGGTGCCCGAGGCCTGGGAAAAGAACGATGATATGTCGTCGGAGAAGAAGGCCTTTTATGAGTTCAACTCCTGTCTTATGGAGCCCTGGGATGGTCCTGCCTCAATACCTTTTACAGATGGTTCTTACATTGGTGCCGTATTGGACAGAAACGGCCTGCGTCCTTCGCGATATACTGTCACTCTTGACGGATATGTGATCAT
>CAZTLE010000086.1:14574-16464 GCA_964614415.1 uncultured Aureitalea sp.
TGATCCTGCCAATGTCGAACGACATGGTCGACTGGAACCGGGTAAGATGTTTTTGGTAGATATGGATGAGGGCCGCATCATCAACGATGAGGAGATAAAGAACCGAATAACTAGCGCCCGGCCTTATGAGAAATGGCTCAATGAAAACCTAATACACTTAAAGGATATCCAGTATCGCAAGGCTCCCGAAGAACATGAAGAAGAACCGCTGGCAACGCGCAAAACGGTTTTCGGGTATACACAGGAGGACCTGGAGACTATCATCAAGCCCATGGCACGTGACGCCAAAGAACCAATTGGCTCCATGGGTAATGACACCCCTATAGCTGTTTTATCGGAAAGGCCACAGCTTATATACAATTACTTCAAACAATTGTTCGCTCAGGTTACGAATCCACCGTTAGATGGAATCCGTGAGGAATTGATCACTGATATCAGCCTTACGCTAGGCTCGGATACCAATATTTTTGAGATCAATGAGTCTCATTGTCGGAAGCTGAAGATCCAGAACCCGGTAATCTCAAAACTCGATTTGGATAAGATCAAGAATAATAGTGTCTCCCATGGCCTGAATGTCATTTCGATTCCTATGTTGTATGACGTCGACAAAGGCGTTAACGGATTGGATGCTGCTTTAAAACATCTGGTTGATGCTGCCACCCTTGCTGTGGATGAAGGGGCCAATATTATTATCCTTTCGGACAGGGGAATGAACACCTCCAGGGCACCCATACCGGCCTTGTTAGCCTGTTCCAACGTGAACCACGGCCTTCACCGAAATGGTAAACGCTCCAAAGTGAGTTTGATTATCGAATCAGCAGAACCACGTGAAGTACATCATTTTGCGCTCTTATTCGGGTACGGTGCCAGCGCCATCAATCCTTATATGGTTAACGAGATCATTAACAGGCAGATCGAGGAAGGCGACCTGGAAGCTATTCCGGCCATTGAGGCTATAAAGAACTATAACAAAGCTGTTGGAAAAGGAGTACTGAAGGTGATGAATAAGATCGGTATTTCTACGCTTAACTCATATCGGGGTTCCCAGCTATTCGAATGTGTTGGACTAAATAGCAAGGTAATCGATACCTACTTTCCAAACACCCCCTCAAGAATCCAGGGAATCGGACTCCGTGAAATAGAAAAAGAGATTGCTTCCCGTCATCAAAAAGCATACAAAGAGATAAAAATAACCGCCAACCTTGAAACAGAGATAGGCGGTCAGTATCGATGGCGCAGGAACGGTGAAAGGCATGGTTTTAATCCCCTTACGGTGGCCAAGCTGCAGGAGTCGGTGCGATCCAACAATATAAACACATACAAAGAATACGCTGAACGTGTAAATGAGCAATCACGGGAATTGATGACCCTTAGGGGACTTTTTGAATTTGACAACCTGGATCCCATTCCTTTGGACGAAGTGGAGCCATGGACGGAGATCGTTAAACGCTTCAAGACCGGCGCCATGTCTTATGGGTCCATTAGTAAAGAAGCTCATGAAAACCTGGCGATTGCCATGAATCGCATAGGGGGAAAAAGTAATTCCGGAGAAGGAGGGGAGGACCAGGAGCGCTTTTATAAGGACCCGGATGGTGACTGGAGGAACAGTGCGATTAAACAGGTAGCGTCCGGACGCTTTGGGGTGACGTCCAATTATCTCACCAATGCTTCCGAGATTCAGATCAAAATGGCACAAGGGGCGAAGCCTGGAGAAGGAGGGCAATTACCAGGGCCGAAAGTAAATCCGGCTATCGCCAGAACGAGGAACTCAACCCCCTATGTGGGTTTGATCTCTCCGCCACCGCATCACGATATCTATTCCATCGAGGACCTGTCACAACTTATATACGATTTAAAGTCGGCTAACCGGGACGCCCGGATCAATGTAAA
>CAZTLE010000087.1:0-16367 GCA_964614415.1 uncultured Aureitalea sp.
AGAAGCCGAACTTAAAGAAGACCTCTTCCGTGAATTCGGTATCAAGAGTGAGCGTATTCACACCATGAATCAGTTGCTCAAAGCCTATACCCTGTTCGAAAAAGATACCCAATACGTGGTGATGGAAAACAAGGTGATGATCGTCGACGAACAGACCGGACGTATCATGGATGGACGTCGTTATAGTGACGGACTGCACCAGGCCATCGAAGCAAAGGAAAATGTAAAGATCGAAGCGGCTACACAGACGTTTGCTACGATCACTCTTCAGAATTACTTCAGAATGTACCGCAAGCTGGCGGGAATGACAGGTACGGCAATTACCGAAGCCGGTGAGTTGTGGGAGATCTACAAACTGGACGTAATGGAGATCCCTACTAACCGTCCTATTGCCCGTAAAGACCGGGAAGATAAAATATACAAGACCAAGCGTGAAAAGTACAATGCGGTGATCGATGAGGTTACCGATCTGTCCAACGCCGGTCGTCCGGTGTTGATCGGTACGACCTCCGTGGAGATATCCGAATTACTAAGTAGAATGCTCAGCATTCGAAACGTTCCTCACAATGTACTTAACGCAAAACTTCATAAAAAAGAGGCCGATATTGTGGCTGAAGCCGGAAATTCGGGTGTGGTTACCATCGCAACGAATATGGCCGGTCGGGGTACCGATATCAAACTCAGCGATCTGGTGAAAGATGCCGGTGGTTTGGCAATTGTGGGTACCGAACGTCACGACTCACGTCGCGTTGACCGACAGCTACGTGGTCGTAGTGGTCGACAGGGAGATCCGGGAAGTTCCCAGTTCTACGTTTCACTGGAGGACAACCTGATGCGTCTCTTTGGAAGTGAGCGAATTGCCAAGATGATGGACCGATTGGGGTTGAAGGAAGGTGAAGTGATTCAACATTCCATGATATCCAAGTCCATCGAGCGCGCCCAGAAGAAAGTTGAGGAAAATAACTTCGGAATTCGAAAAAGACTGCTGGAGTACGATGATGTAATGAATGCGCAGCGCGAGGTGGTCTACAAGCGACGATATCATGCCTTGTTCGGTGAACGTCTTCGCGTGGACGTTGCCAACATGATCTACGATACGGCCGAAGTGATCGCTGAAACCAACAAAGGAGCCCAGGATTATAAGAACTTCGAGTTTGAACTCATTCGTTACTTCTCCATGAGCTCTCCGGTTTCGGAAGCGGAATTCGAAAGTATGGCCGCGCAGGAGATTGCCGGAATCGTATACAAAGCAGCTTTTGAACACTATCAGCAGAAGATGGCCAACAACGCCCAAATGGCCTATCCAGTGATCAAGAATGTGTACGAGGCACATAAAGACAAATACAAGCGTATCCTGGTGCCATTTACCGATGGTGTAAAGACTCTTAACGTTGCCACAGACCTTGAAAAGGCCTATGAAACGGAAGGATTGCAATTGGTTCAGGATTTTGAAAAGAACATCACCCTTGCCATTATTGACGACGCCTGGAAGACGCACCTGCGCAAAATGGACGAGTTAAAACAGTCCGTGCAGTTGGCAGTACACGAGCAGAAGGATCCGCTGCTTATTTACAAGTTTGAAGCCTTTGAACTGTTCAAAGCTATGATCGAGAAGGTGAATAAGGATGTGATCTCTTTCCTGTTTAAAGGCGAATTGCCCAAGGAGAACCAGGAGCAGATCCAGGAAGCCCGTCAGGTGCGATCCCGCGAAAAGCTGAACGAGCAAAAGGACGAGATCCCTAATATGGATGAGCGTGCTGCTCAGGCGAGAGCCGCTGGAAATACACAACCCAAAGCTCAGCAGGTCACCGAAACCATTACACGGGAGCGGCCCAAGATTGGTCGTAACGAGCGTGTGACCATCAAGAATGTGATGAGCGGTGAGAATAAAACCCTAAAGTACAAGCAGGCTATTCCATTGCTGGACAAAGGGGATTGGGTGCTAATTGAAGAATAGCTTATAGAAATATCATAAGAAAAAAGCAGTGCCGATGGCACTGCTTTTTTTATTCTTTAATAACCTTCCGAATCGAAGTACCTACGCTTGTCGTTATTTCTACAAAATAAATTCCTGAAGCGCGGTTTGTGAAATTGACCTCATCTCCATTGGTCTCAAATAACAACCTTCCAAAGATTGAATAGACTCGAACAGTCTCCACGGCCTTATCGCTTACTATGTTGAGAGCATCATTTACCGGGTTCGGAACAACATATACTGTGTTCGCATAGAAACTATTTTCAACCCCAAGCTCCTCGACTACTTCGGTCACGACAGTATTAGTGATAATGGGCGGGTTGAAGTCAAAGAAGATACTTGCAGTATTCTCAACGATATCACCTATTTGCAGGTCCGTGTTGGTTCTCACCTGGAAAGCGATGAATCCCATGCTGCCTTCAGGATCTACCGTTTCGGGAGGCAGGTTAATGTCTTCAAAAATAAACTCGACGTTCATCCCATTGTTTATCTCAGTACGATACGAATGGCTTGAAGACAAAACCCTTAGCGTATTAAAATCGAGATTAGCGCTCAGTTGGTCGGCTATTCGTACGTTGATGGCATCTGCCGTCCCGGTATTCTGAAATCGCACGATATAATCAAGGTACTCTCCTACCTGCTCAATAAATATCTCTTCCCCCTGTACCACCTGCTTGTCGTTGGGATCGAAGGAGTTCACAACGATATGCTCAAATGTGATCGTATTATCCAAAGGTGTTATGTCATCGGCTACAGGATTTACGGTCGCTTCAAATTCCAGGATATCATCAGACTGGTTTGTTGGTGGTGGAAGGACGTTAAATGATATTTCGATTTGATCGGACTGAAAGGGTACCAGATCGGTATAATTCCACGTGATCACATTTCCGGAGATACTGGCTTCCATCGGATCGGCAGCCAGGAATGACATTCTCGCGGTATCGAACTGTAAGGTAACCGATCCACTCTGGACCGTAGTTCCAAAGTTTTCATAGATCAATCTGTAGCTCACATCAAATCCCGGCCGAGCTGCTTCTAATGGAAACAGAGCTATTCTAAGATCATCAAAGACCTGGGTGGCTGTCAGGCAAAAGTTAGCCGTTTCAACCTGGTCAAATCCAACAAACGTGATCGTTTCGTTAACGGGGTCAGAGTCAAAATCCTGGGGAAGTGATTCGGGAACCACACTCACGGTAAAAGTACCTTCTCCAACGAACAAAGTATAGTCACCGTTCTCATCGGTTAACGTACTGTAATCAATCGTACCATCAGTGACATTCACAAGTACACTCCCGGCCGCATAATCTCCCGAGTCACAACCATCAATATTAAAATCATAGAGTACATTCCCGTTAATGGTATTAAAATTACACTGATCCTGAATCTGGGTCTCGTCGTCGCAGCCGGTCGCATTATTGAAAATGTTGGTGTTCGTACTAACTTCCAAATAACCACAAATGGGCAGAATAGAACAGAAAGACAAATCAGGATTATTGGCAATGGTTAGTTCCGTGATCGTATTGTAATCGATATTGTCCAGACCAATGAGGGTGGTAAGTACATTGTTGTTCCTGATCTCGAGCTCTCCACTTATTGAAACGAGTGATTCTAACCCCTGCAGGTCGGTCACAAAATCACTGTTATCAATTACAAGATTTCCACCTACGGAAGTTAGACTGCTAATACCTTCATAGCTCTGCAAGAAACCGGCTATCAGCATGTCACCCCCAATAGTTGCCAACTGCCCTAACCCGGTAAAATCGACTATAGGAACGCCTGTGCTATTACCAAAACGTACAGGTATAAAAGAGGCATTACCGTCTACACTAACCAGGTTATCCAGCCCTGTATATTCAGAATAATCTCCTCTTAGATAGAGATCTCCCGGAACATTTGTAATGCCTTGCAGGCCATTCAGGTCCACAATATTATAGTTGAAGTCCAGTCTCAGGTTACCGCCAATTGAGGTGAGATTATTCCAACCGCTCAGCGTATTGATCGTTCCTTCTATGGTAACATCCCCTCCTTTTTTAATGATACGGCGACCACCGAGATCTACACTTTCCGTGTTGTTTCCGTTGAAGTCTTCGAATTTAAGATAATCTCCCACCGTCGAGAGGTTCTGTAAATTAAGATAGACCCCAATGTTTTCGATATCAATGTGCTGCCCAACGGAAGTTAAAGAAGCCAGACTGAAATGCTCCATTGACGTAAAAACGCCACCATATTCGATGTATCCGGGTACGGTGACCAGATTATCCATTTCCAGTCGTTCCAGGTCTCCATTGCTGAAAAAGTTAATGTGATTTCCCAGCGTGGTCACCGCGTTGATCGCTGTAATCTCGATCAGGCCCAGGTTTCCAACAATATTAACTGAATCTCCAATCGAGGTAAGATTAGGAGCTCCCAGGAAGTATTCAAAATCATGACCATGGTTGGTAATAGAGAAGAAACCTCCTATGGATTGAAGTAAATCAAAACCATCGAACGTATTTACATTGTCGTTATCGTCAAACCTGAAATCTCCACCAATGGTAAGCAACGAATCAAAACCGGTAGTGATTACCGATTCTTCAATGCTAAGATCGTCTCCAATGGAAGTAACATTATTGAGCCCTTCAATATCGGAAAGCAATGGGTTGTCTTCCAGCCTTAAACTTCCACCTATAGTGACTAGCTGACTCAAATTGTTCAAATTAGTAAATGAGTCATTTCGATCCAGGAGCACCGTCCCGTTTATGGCAGTTAGTGAATTGAAATTAGGAAGGTTATTTAAGTTAGCATTGATCTGAAAGTACATATTGCCTCCAATGGTATCCAGAAGTTCAAAACCCTCATATTCAGTCATCAGTGACTGGGTACTAAATACCAGATTCCCGGATAAGGTTGTAACATTGGGAAAATTGTTTACCGAGGTAAGGCTGGTATTGTTACTAATATCAAGGTCTCCATTCACCGTTGTTAAGCCGCTTAATCCTGATATCGACTGCAAAGAACTGTTACTGGTGATTACAAGTCCTCCTGTGGTTGTCAGGGATCCAAAGGTGTTGATCTGGGTAAGATTTCCATTTATTTCGATGAAGATCGTCCCTCCCGTGGTGCTGAGTGCATTGAAATTAGTAATAGCTAATAGCGCTCCATTCTGTTTAATGGTAAAATCATTGACAACCGATGTTAGTGAGTCAAAGCCCTGAATCGAGGCCAGATTTGCGTTGGACTGTACTTGAAGTGCTCCAATAGAATTTGCCGCCGTAAAACCTGAAAGGGCCGTAAGACTGCCAGATGATGTGATCTGCAGTGTACCTCCAATGGTTTGTAAGCCTGGAAAACCTGAAATAGCAGTAAGTCCGTTTCCGGTAAAAACAAGGTCCTGCGTGATCGAAGTGAGATTGGTAAAGGGCGACAATGATGTGAGCGCATTATTCCCGCTAATGGTTACAGACCCATTCGCCGAAGTGAGACTGTTAAAGCCCGAAATGGTAGACAGGGCATCATTATTGTCAATTAATATATCCTGACCTGCAGTGACCAGACCGCTCAACGACATGCTTGTTAGCGACGCATTTTGCGTAATGTTGATCTCTCCGCTCACGGTTTGTAAGGAGGTGCTGGATATATCCTGCATATCACTATTGGAAACGGTAAAGTCTCCTCCAATGGTGGTAATGGAGTTCATTCCATTCAAATTGACTATCTGCGAGGAGCTTCCAACACTGAAATCTCCCTGAATTGTGGTTAACCCATTAAGTCCGTTGAGGGAAGTCATGGTGTTATTAACGATCAAATTACCTCCAATGGTTGTAAGTGTCTCCATCCCGCTAAAACTTAACAGATCGAAGGTGTTTAGGAGCGAAATAGAGCCTCCTATGGAATTGATTGAAGTAAAGCCGCTAAAACTTACAATTTCGCTGTTATTTCCACGGAAATCACCTCCAATAGTCGTAAGGGCACTCAAACCGGTGAATGATGTTGGTAAACTTCTGTTTTGAACGTTGAAGTCGCCTCCTACGGTTTGCAACGCACTCAATCCAATAAAGCTTGATAATCCAAGTGGCCTGAAGTTTCCTGATATTGTAGTAAGTGCGCCAAGTCCTGAAGCACTGCTTATGGTCCCGCTGGTAATCTCGAAATCACCACCAATGCTTACCAGGTTATCCAATCCATCCAAAAGATCGAGCATCGTGTTGCTGTTGATGATAAAATCACCGCCAATCGTGGTAAGGCCGAGCAATCCTGAAAGATCTTGCAACGAATCGGCATCGTCAATAATAAAGTCTCCGGAAATATTAGTGATGCCAACCAAAGGTGACAAATCCGTTATATCGAATCCGTTAATGGTAAGACCATCCAACAAACTGGTACAACCCGGATAGTTGGTGGTAAAAGCATCCACATCGGCCTGAGATGAAAGAACAATTGTTGAATTAGGGCACTGCCCAAAAATGACCGCTGAGCAAAGGAACAGCAGTATTGAGTAAAAAGATTTCATAATCCCCCCTTTTTTGACGAAAGTAGGAATATTTTCCGATTTCCGGGTGCGAATATGGTTATTATAGAACAGTATATTGATAAACGGGGGCAAAGCACTGATAACAGGGCTCAAAGAGCGGATGGGCGCTCAAACAAACATGGGAAATTGGAGGATGACCATTACAACGGGTAAACTTTTATCGGAATACCCGGAATCGGCAAGAGTTATTGTAAATTCGACAGAAATCTGCAATATATGGTATATTTATTGTGGCTTTTTCGCAAAAAAACCATTAACTCATGAAAAAAATTGTACTCCTACTCTCAGCCGCTTTTCTTCTTTCCTGTACGTCGGATGATGCGACATCAACCACAGAAGAAGTAAACCTCGTAGTAAACCATTTTAAGACCACAGCTGTTCTTTCACTTAATACCGTGTTCCTGATTCAGGAAGGTGATGAGGCCGGCTCGGGAACCTTTAAAGATGCACTTACGCTAAGAAACTTTGATTTCGAACCCGGATTCATTTATACGGTTCGGGCGAACAAGATAACTTCCCAAAGTCAGGGATCGGACATCGACGTAGTTTCCTATGATGTTTTAGAAATCACTTCGAAAACAGCCGTTCCCGAAAACGAGACATTCCGTGTGCCTCTTACCGCTATTTTCAATGGTGCAGGTTATGCCTCCTGGCTAACCGGCAACCTGGAGACAGGTTATTTTATAAGTAATGAAATTCCGATCGACTGCCTTCAACTCTGTCCGGACCTGGATCAGATCGTCCAAAACCGCGCAGTGGCGACGGGAGTGTTCAGACATGGTGATAACGGCACTTATGAGCTCGTCTCGCTGTAACGAATAATAAATATAAGATCAAAAAAAAGTCCCGGATGTCCGGGACTTTTTTTATTCATATCGCTTGACGAGATATTGGTGTGATGTGGGTATCTGGAAATTAGACAAGGCCCTAACTTCAATACAATATACCAGTGTTTTTGAGACTTCAATGCTTCCAAGTGTATCGCTCAAAGAAAAATACTGGCTTACATCAATTCCCTTGCTTTGCAGCCAACTTCCTCCTTCAATCGGGTTGAAATACAGCAGGGTAAAACAAGCCGCTATGGCAAGTACTACAAATACCCATCCTTTACCGTTTATTAATGGTTTATAGGCTTTGGATACTTTCTTGTCTCCTTCAATGGCGTGCATCACATTCTCAAAAAACTGAGGAGAGGGTGATTGCATACCTCCTTCCCGTACTACACGACGGGTAAAATCATCAAAATGTTCAGATTGCTTTTCCATTGTTATCTGCTATTTCCGGCAGCACATATTGTTTAAGCAAGGTAAACAATTTTTTCCGGCTGCGGTATAATTTAATCTTAACGTTGTCTTCGGTAAGCTGAGTGATCTCGGCAATCTCACGTACCGACTGACTTTCAAAATAATACAGGGTAATAATCGCCGATTCCTGATCGGGCAAAGCCATGATGCTTTGTTGAATTACCTCTTTTCGTTCTTTATCCTGCAGATAATACAGCGCATTATCTACGGTTTCCACTTCTTTTTCAGTAATATCTTCGATGAGTTCCAAACTCCGCACTCGCTTGTTCTTGCGAACTCTGTCCAGCGCTTTTCTGTAGGCGATACTATACAACCAACTGGAAAACTTCGCCTCGCCCCTGTAGCTGGAAAGTGATTCGAACGCCTTAATAAACGTGTCCTGAGCCACTTCTTCGGCCTCTTCATGCACCTTTACAATACGCAGGACAATGGTATATATGAAGTCCTGATATTGAGAAACCAGTGTACCAAAGGCCCGGGTATCCCCGGCCAGCGCTTTTTCCACAAGAATTTGGTCAGTGTTTGGTTCCATCTTATGCATTAGACGTCACTTTAAAACTTTAGGTTACACCTTTCTGCTTCAGAAAAAAATAAAAAAATTGTAACCGGTCTTTCACAAGGTACGTCTTAATGGCAAAACGAACTGTTATCAATAACACTTAAAACTTAAATCATGGGAACAGAAGTAATTATAGTACCTATTTTCTTTGGAGTAGTATTTGGAATATTTTACCTCTATATAAGTGCCAGAAATCGCGAGCGACTGGCCTTAATTGAAAAAGGAGCGAATGCCAATATATTCTATGGCAAAAATGGAAGGGTAACGCCTATTTGGAAGGTTATCGTAGTAAATCTGGCCTTATTGCTAATGGGTATCGGCCTTGGAACTTTTATCGGAGGTTTCTTTGTAGATGTCCTTGGAATGGAAGAGGAAATTGCGATGCCTGGAACAATTATGTTTATGGCAGGTTTGGGCTTGCTCCTTGCATTCTTCCTGATGAAAAAACTAAATAACAACCAGGAGGTATAACAAAAGTTTGTTTCTAGTCAGGTAAGCCATTTCGAAGTTTAAACCCTTCGGGATGGCTTTTTTATTGGGTAGAATTAATGAATTATCAATTTGCTGTACGCAGCATTGATCGTAATTCCTTTGTTTGTGTTGTTGGATTTGTTGTATCCCTTATAGAGAATTCGATCCTTGCTATTGGTCTTGTTAAGGGTTAAAGAACCGGGAAGATCCAATCGTGAACGTCTTCCATTAAAATAAAAATTAAAGGCCGTATCCGGAAGCTCGATCCTGGCATCCGTATTTTCCAATGAAATATCTACTGAATTGAACGTATCGGAGATCTTATTGATCAGCAGATTTCCGAAAGAACCCGATAATATCGCATCATTCACGAGCGCATTGATATTCACATCGCTGCTCACGGCGTCCAGTTGGATAACGTCAACATTATTGATAAAACAGTTATCGACGTACTTTATGTATAACGCGCCGTTGATCCAGTTGTTCACATTCACAGGGGCATACGCCGCATTGATGAGGGTTTCCCCCCCATCAATGCTATTGGCTGTAAACCTCGCATGATTCAATGTCGCCTTGAGGTTTCTGGCATCCGCCATTTTAACCTCACCGTGACGTACATTAATCTCTGTCTTTGTCCCTTTAGGCATACGAATAATGATCTTTTTTCGTGCCTTTGGATTACTATCGTCATCGCCTCCGTCATAAATACGGATGTTCATGTTTCCGTCGTGGTCATCGAATTGCTCAGCCCATTCTTCAACGCGCTTACCGAATTCTTCACCCCATTTCTCCATGTCTTCACCGAACTCTTCGCTCCACTTCTCCATGTCCTTCTCCATTTTCTCACCCCACTTTTCCATGCTCTTACCGAATTCTTCGCCCCAGGCTTCCATCTTGGCTTCGAACTCAGGTCCGAACTTGAGCTCCATGTTCTCTCCAAACTCTTCACCCCAGTCTTCCATAACTTTTTCGAATCCTTCGGCCCAGTCATCTACATCGTCCAACCAGGAGTCTACTTCACGTACGCTAACATTGGTGCCGTACTTTCGGTTTAGCTTGTCTACATAAGCTTGCTTATCCTCGCGATATTCCTCATCGTCAAAGCGCATTCCGTTATTGTCAAAGCTAAAGTTGAAGTTTCCGTCCTTACTTCGGAAAGAAGGTTGCTGATCGCCAAACGGCCAGGTAGGGAACTCCGCATAATCCGGGATTTCGGGAATATTGAATTTGAAGTCGAAATCACCGAAGTCAAAATTGAGATTACCCAATTCTTCCAGGGCTTCAAGGCCTTGCAGGTTCTTAAGGCTTTCCAACTCGTTCAATTCTTCAAGTCCCTCAAAAGCCGATAGATCCCAGCTAAAGCTTCCTGCATTTGATTCAATTCTTACTTTCTTGCTATTTCCTAGAACATCGAGGTTCCAGTCGTCAAAAATCTCTTGTTTTTCACTGTTCGGGATATCTCCCTCTACATAGGCTTCTACCTCTACAACATCTTTGTTCCAGGTTACAAATTCTACATCGGTGTAGGTGGTATTCACCTCTACGATAGCGTCCTTACCGACGTTAAAGGTCTCTTTATATCGATCCTGTCCAAAAACAAAGACCGACGTCAGCAAAAAGGCAAGCAACGTTGCCTTAGGCCGTAGTGCTATTAAATTGTTCATTTTCGTTGTCTTTAAGTTCTTTTAATTTGTTTTTGAGTTTGAACAGCATTTCCAAACGCAGTTGAAGGTTATTTATAAGAGCGTTGACCGTAGCTTCCGACGGCCCAAGCTCATTGAGTTCGTTATTCAGTTTTTGATACTCCGCATCCAGTTCACCAAGACGTTCCATATAGCCGTCTATCAGCTCACGGTTGTCGTCATTGATTTCCAGGGAAGCCAGTTGCACGTTAATACCGTTGGTGTAGAAATCTTCTACTTTTTTAAGGCCTGGTGACAGGTCACCCAGCGTAATTTGCGGTACTTCGGGAGTATCTACCGTTTCCGGTTGCAATCCCTGATCTTCCTGTACAATATCCTCTCCGGGTTTCAGTGTATCATCCTTGCTCATTGAGAAATACGCAAACATGGCTACCCCGACAAAGGCTACGATCATCGCAGCAATACGCCACCAGGAGACTCCCTTTCTGTCTTTCTTTTCAGAAAAAGCAGCTTCCAATCGTTCTGCAAAACGGGCTTCATGTCCCTGTGACAGAGAACCCGGATTTTCGGGCTTGTGATCCTTGATCATATTTCTAATATCCTGTGCCATATCGCAAATGGTTTAAGGTTTTCTTCAATGTTGATTTTCCGCGGTGCAGGTTGGTCCTTGAGGCACTTTCGGAGATACCGAGAATCTCGCTGATCTCCTTATGGTCGTATCCCTCTAACAGGAACAACTTAACAACCGATCGGTATGGTTCGGACAATTTTTCGATAGCCGACATCACTTCGGAAACCGTAGTTTCGTCCGGCACGTTCCAATCGTCCTCATCGTCCGCAATATGCATCACCTCTTCATTGAGGGAATGCAAGGATGCCTTTTGTGCTTTGATAGCATCCAGGCATGTATTGATGACGATGCGTTTTAGCCAGGCACCAAAGGTGACGTCCCCTTTGAACTGACCAATCTTTTGAAACGCTTTTATAAACGCTTCCTGCATCGCGTCTTCCGCAGCTGCAGTGTCCTTCATATATCGCTGAGCGACAATAAACATCCCGTCGCAATACTGACTGTATAAAGCCATTTGTGCGCTTCGGTTATTTTGCTTGCATTGCTCTACTATTAACAGATCGGACAATGTGATGGTTTTTTTGGTTGCTGTTCGGTCTAAAGACGACGCAAAAAAATGAATGTTGCAAAAAAGAACTTCTAAATTTACTACCTTTAAAAAAATCAACATTTCAGCACATGAAAAAGCCCGTTAAAATACTCCTATGGGTGGTTGGTGTTCTCGCCGGATTGGCCCTGATATTTATGTTTGTAGTTGGGCCTATCATGAAGAAGCAAACCAAGAAACACAGCCCAGAACAGAATATTTCGTTTACGCATACGGCCAATGATTTGGAACTTAATGCCTTTTACAGCAGCCCGGCCAAGAAAGGAAGAGTGATCTTCGGCGAATTGGTTCCTTACGGTGAAGTATGGCGAACAGGGGCGAATGAGGCAACGACCTTCACCACAAATAAAGATGTGACGATTGACGGGCAATTGCTCCCCGCGGGAACCTACACACTCTGGACCATTCCGGGCGAACAAACCTGGGAGGTTATTTTCAATTCCAAAATGTACGGCTGGGGAGTGAGTTGGAAAGACGGTAAGGCTTCCAGAGATCCGGACCATGATGTCGTGGTTACCACTGCCAATGTCTCCAAAAACTATTCCACCACGGAAAATTTCACCATAAGCTTCCTTGAAAATGAGGACAGTGCGATTATGGTACTTGCCTGGGATGATGTGGCCGTAGCTGTAAATATGCAGGTGGAATAAATTCAAATCATTTGAACGAGGAGAAAGAACATAGCGGCGCCCTTAGCGAAAAAGACGGGGTGGTCCCTCCTGCTTCCCTAAGTGAGGCTTCGGCATCTCATATCAAAAAACAACGTAAAAAGGCACCGTCCACCGAAGCCCTTATCGATGGTATACGGCAGTCCAACAAAACTTCGCTGAGCCGTGCCATTACATTAATAGAAAGTACGGCCCCCAAGCATCGCGATCAGGCAAGACAGATTATTGAAGCCTGCCTGCCACATGCCAATCGTTCTATACGCATTGGGATCACAGGGGTACCCGGTGTAGGGAAAAGTACATTTATAGAACAATTCGGGAAGTTGCTCGTGCAACAAGGACACAAGGTGGCTGTGTTGGCCGTCGATCCCAGCAGTACGTTGAGCAAAGGAAGTATTCTGGGAGATAAAACACGTATGGAGGACCTGGTAAAGGAGCCAAATGCCTTCATTCGCCCATCGGCCAGCGGAACATCTCTGGGCGGTGTGGCTCGCAAAACCCGGGAAGCAATCATCCTTTGCGAAGCGGCAGGATATAACATCATCATTATTGAAACAGTGGGTGTAGGACAGAGCGAAACGGCTGTACATTCCATGACAGATTTTTTCCTACTGCTCAAACTGGCCGGCGCCGGGGATGAACTTCAGGGGATTAAGCGCGGGATTATGGAAATGGCTGACACCATCGTAATTAATAAAGCCGATGGAGAAAATGAAAAAGCAGCGAGGTTCGCGAAGACCGAGTTCAACCGCGCCCTTCATCTCTACCCCGTTAAGGATAGCAACTGGACACCTAAAGCAATGACCTGTAGTGCACTGAACAACAAGGGGGTTGAAGAGCTATGGGAAGTTATTTCGAGTTACGTTGCTCTGACCAAAGAAAACGGCTATTTCGATTCCAACAGAAACCTTCAGAACAAATACTGGCTGTTAGAGACTATAAAGAATGCCCTGGAAGATGACTTCTTTGGCAACGATACCATTAAAGAAGCTTTGGAGCAGCAGTTGACAGCTATAGAGAATAACGAAACCACCCCTTTTGAGGCTGCAACTTATCTTCTTAACCTGAAGCGGTAACTGTTACATGAAATTCTTCCGGAACCAGGCTACCTGGTGCTCCAACCCTTCGCGAAGCGTCGTTTGCGGATCGTAATTCAGGATTCTCCTTGCCTTATCGATATTGGCTTTGGTTCGTGACTGGTCCCCGGGTCTTGGAGGTTTACTTTCCAGGGTGATCTTTTTCTGAAGAATAGCTTCCACCGTGGCGATTCCCTCGGCCGTAGTGCTTTCCTTTTCGGTTCCCAGGTTAAAGATATGCCCATTGCACGCTTCCTCTTTTCCAAAAACACTTACCAATCCATCCACAATATCCTGAACGTACGTAAAACTGCGCAGATGCTTCTCACTACCTTCATACAGGGGAAATGGTTTGTCATTGAGTCCGCAATCGATCAAACGGGTATATAACTTATCAGGTCGTTCTCTGGGACCATATACCGAATACAAACGAAACGAGCATCCTGAAAGCATTTCGCGGCGCGTATACGCCAACACCAACTGCTCGGCGGCCAACTTGGTTACGCCGTACCAGGAAGCGGGCAAAGGAGCTTCGTCTTCGGTCATGGTCGCTTGCAGGCCATATATGGAAGAGGTCGCAATATTTACGAAGTATGGCTTGGAAGACAAGGATTCCAAAACATCCAGCATATTCTGCGTTCCGAAAAAGTTATTGGAGAAGTAGTCTTCAAAACTACTGTCAACGGAAATACCGGGTTGGGCCGCAAAGTGAAATATATAGTCGAGATCTTCGGTTATGACCTCAGACAGATCATCCGTCCTCAAATCAACCCGGGCTATCGTGATACCCGATTTTTCAAGCGCTTCGGCGTTTAATTGCTTTAACTCGGTGCTGTAGTAATCCGAAAAGTTATCAATCGCCCTCACGTCGTGCCCCATGGCAGCCAATCGCTCACACGTATGTGATCCTATAAATCCTGCTGCTCCGGTTACTAATATGTTCATAGGGTTATTGACTCGTTGATTTGTTTATTCGTTGATTCGTTTATTTGTTGATTCTTCAATCATCATTCGTAAATCGTAAATCGACATTCGATATTCATCCCGTACTTCGATACAATTTCCTTCGCTATCGCTTCGGAAACCACTCAGTACTCGTAACTCCTGCTTCAATCGACATTCGACATTCAAAAGTAGCATCTTTTTACGGTTCTGGCCTAAAAAGAAGGGATTCTTGAAAAAAGGAATACTTTTGCAGCATTAAACCAATCGATGGACGCGTTTACCATTATCATCCCGGTATATAACGAAGAGGAAAACCTGGAACGGGTAGAGAAAGAGCTATCGGCCTACATCGCAAAGGCATCACATCCCACCCGGGTCCTTTTTGTGAATGACGGCTCAAAGGACGGCAGCTCCCAACTCATTGAAGCTATCTGCCAACGCAATGAAGTCTTTGGTTATATTTCCTTTAAAGAGAACCGGGGACTTAGTGCTGCTATCAAAGCCGGGTTCGATCACGTGGAGACTCCCCTTCTCGGATATATTGACTCCGATCTGCAAACCGCTCCGGAAGATTTTGAATTGTTACTACCCCATATTGGCGAATACGACCTGGTTACCGGAGTTCGTTCCAATCGGAAGGATTCTTTTGTAAAGCGGATGTCTTCCAAAATAGCCAACGGGATTCGCAGGGCTTTTACAAAGGATGGTATGGATGATACCGGTTGTCCGCTTAAGGTGATTAAAACCGAAAATGCAAAACGTATCCCTATGTTCAAAGGGCTTCATCGATTCCTTCCTGCCATGATCATGCTGCAGAATGGGAAGGTACTCCAGGTACCTGTTCGACATTTTCCCCGAATAGCAGGAACGGCTAAATTTGGGCTTTGGAACCGACTTCTCGGCCCCCTGATGGACTGCTTCGCCTACCTATGGATGAAGAAAAAGTACATCAACTACGAGATCAAAGAAAAAGGATGATCAAAGAGATTTCCTATATCACTCTTATTGGTTTTATCGGCCAGGGGCTATTCTTTTCCCGATTCCTTTTTCAACTGATCCTTTCCGAACGACAACGGAAAGTAATCACGCCGGTGATCTTCTGGCAATTGAGCCTGGCGGCTTCCATTATCTTTTTTATCTATGGATACCTGCGGGAAGACTTCTCGATCATGCTGGGACAGTCCATTACCTACTTTATTTACATCAGGAACCTGCAGTTGCAGAATCAGTGGCAGCGGCTACCGAAACTGATCCAGATCTTTCTGTTCGTATTCCCGGTGTTCATTGTGGTCTACGCCTATAACAACAATGTGATGGACCTCGATAAATTACTGCGGAATGAGGATATCCCTTTCTGGCTACTCATGCTGGGCATTGTGGCGCAACTCGTTTTTATTTTCCGCTTCATCTATCAGTGGTTTACCTCAGAACGCAAGAAAACGTCCCATCTGCCCTTGGGCTTTTGGATCATAAGCTTGACAGGATCAAGCCTCATTCTTACCTATTCCATCTTCCGTGAGGATCTCGTGCTTTTCGTGGCTCATTCCATAGGAATGTTGGTTTACGTGCGGAATATTTATATTTTCAGCAAACAAGATGATAAAGAGCCTTAGGAATAATCACGTCTTAGTGCTGGTGCTTACCTGCCTGGCTATCTTTTTTGTGAATCTTGATGCCATCTACGTAAATATTATGGAGGCGCGTAATTTTACCACGGCCCGTGAAATGCTGGACGATGGCAACTGGTTGCTAACTACGTTAAACGGAGAGCCGCGCTATCAAAAACCACCTCTACCTACCTGGCTGACGGCCATTTCGGGGGCTGCATTCGGATTGAAAAGCCTCTTTGCCATGCGCCTGCCTGCGGCGCTTATAACTCTTACGCTGGTACTTTTCTTTTACAAACTGACAAAGCGAATCACGGAAAAAGCCAATTTTGCATTGATTGCATCCCTCATACTGGCTACCAGCTTTTACATCATTTTTTCAGGACGTAACGGACAATGGGATATTTTCACCCATGGCTTTATGGTTGTTT
>CAZTLE010000088.1:0-16256 GCA_964614415.1 uncultured Aureitalea sp.
TACCAGTGTTCTGAAAAAGGTTATCAGCGATGGATCTATCGATGATAACCAAATGGCGAAGTTGCTTGACATCTCCAAACATGTACAGTCTGATCATTATCTGTCTTCTATTCTGAACGAACTCATGGATCGGCGAACGCTCAATTCAGCCAATTTGGCCAAGGTGATTAGCCTGTCGGAAGACATTCAGTCCGATCACTACAAAAGTGAGGTGCTGAAACGCGCGATTCGCGACGAAGGTATGCCTTCCAATGCTTATGATGAGATTATAGGAACACTTGGAGATATCCAGTCTGATCATTATGTGACCGAGGTGATCAAAGTCTTAATGAGCGAACGTATGGAGCCGACCTCCAGTGGTTTGAGTAGTCTGCTAAGAATGGTTCACTCCAATGTGGGGTCCGATCATTACGCATCAACGATCTATAAATTGATCGCCAAGCAAAACCTCTCCGAAGGACAGATGGTGGAAGCACTCGGTTCGGCATCTAATATTGACTCCGATCATTACCTGTCTGAAGTCCTCAAGGCCTTCGCAGATAAGGTAAGGGGATCTTCCCAGCGCGTAAAAGACGCGTACCGCTCGGCAGCAAAAACCATTGGTTCGGACACGTACTACGGGCGTGCCATAAAAGCCATTGACTAACCAACATCCTACAACCGGGGTAGCCACCTTTTGCGCACATTAGGCTCAGTTTGCAATAGATTGGTTACCTTGGTTTAATGGAATTTATCCACCGGCTGGACTCATTTCGAGTGAAAAAGCATACCATCATTTCGGCTATCGGCCTAACCCTGGGGTTGTTATTATATGCCTATTTCCAAAGCGCATATACTCCCGATGAACCGATATCATACATAGAGGCCGCGTTAGCAGCACTTACTGGGATTCTAACAGCATACGTTTGCTTCGGTATTTCGCGCTTATTGGATCGCTGGCTTCCCTGGAGCACCCATCTCGCAGCACGTATCCTGGCAGGTCTTGTTCTGGAATTCATCACTGCGGTTCTCATCATCTCTCTCGCTTATTTTGCGTACACGGGTTTTACACTGGGCGACGACAAGGAATTCTGGATGAATGGCCTTATCAAGTTGTCCATTCTCGTTTTCCTGGTCGTACTTATTTACAATATCATCTACTTCGCGCTGTATTCGTATTACACCTACAGTAAACTGCAAATAGAGGAGGTGGCGTATGAGCGGAAGCAGATAGAATTGCAACTGAAAGCTTTAAAATCCCAGTTGAGTTCCCATTTCCTGTTTAATAATCTCAATACGATTTCGGCCCTTGCATTCAAGGACAGTAGTGCTACGGAAGCTTATGTCCGTGGACTTGCAGACGTTTACCGCTACTCTCTAAAAAGCTATGAGACCCGTACGGTTTCGATAGAGGAGGAGCTGGCCATGTTGCAATCATATCTCTTACTTCTGAAAACCCGCTACCAGGCACATTTTGACTATCACCTGGATGTTTCACCTGAAATTACCGAAATGAAGATACCTCCACTAACACTTCAAATGTTGGTAGAGAATGCCGTAAAGCACAACGTAATGGATCATGAGAATTCGTTGGAGGTTAAGATATATTCAAACGATAAAACCCTTACGGTAACGAACAATATCACCCGGAGTCCAAACCGTGTGAGTTCCTTTCAAATTGGGCTGTCGAACATTAAGGCACGGTACGAAATGCTTCAAAGGAAGGGAATTTCCATTGTAAAAGACACGCATTTTACTGTTACCATACCCGTTATTGAATGAAGCGACTGTTTATACATCATCCGTTGTTCAGATTACTGAGTCCGCTGTTCTCGGGCACGGTGGTGTATTTTCTTATATTGCTGATTAACAATAATGTTGAGCAGCTTCAGAGTCAGTTTTTAGGGCAAGAACTGTATCTCTGTGTCGGACTATCCTTCCTCATTCAGGAGCTTTCCAGGGCGCTGGTTTTGATTTTCAGTCGGTACCTTGCTAACATATCGTTTCTTACTGCACTGGTCATTCAGGTTATTACTTCACTACTTCTGTGTGTTGTCGTGGTAACAGTTGCGATCCGTCAGTATTACAAACATATTCTTGGATTTTCCCCTAACAGCGAGGAGTTGTGGATGTTTAACAGCATTTTCTGTACGATCGCTCTCATTTACATTCTGTTACATTTGAGTCATGTGTATCTACACAAGGTCAATACCCGAAAACTGGCACTGGAAATTGCTGAAAAACAAGGGGTAGAGGAGGACTTTATTGCCTTTCGGGAGGGTATTAATCCCGAACTGCTATTTGATAGTTTTGAAGCGTTAATAACACGACTTCGCAGTGAAGACTCCCTCGACGATGTGGATACCATTGTGGATAACACCGCATTAACATATCGCTATTCGCTGTCACGTACCGATGAGCAATTGGTGCCGATTTCTGAAGAACTAAATGCACTCAACCCGCTGGTTGCACTTGTCAATTACCTTCCGTACCGGAATGTAACCGTCGATACGACAGTAAAATCTCACTTTCTGTGTATTCCGGGTAGTTTAGTGAAACTGGTTGAGACGATCGTTCGAAGCACCATCCGAAATCATGAAGAAGCGCTTCGCATCGAAATAGGGGAGTCCGAAGAGGCAATGACACTTGCATATACACCCAATGATCGCCTGGATCGGTCTGTGAACCAGGAAAGTATTTCCGAACTTAGACGGGTATACGCCATGTACAGTGAAAAAGAGGTGAGCCTTAGTAATGAAGATACCAAACGGATCATATCACTACCAAAACTAACCATTGAACACCCTGAATGAGCATGCGTGTTATTATAGTGGAAGATGAAACGCCCGCTCTGGAAAAACTGGAGCGCTACTTGCTGAAATACAATTCGGATTGCCAGATTGTGTCGCGTATGTCAAGTATTTCGGAAACCGTGACATGGCTGAAATCCAACCCGGAAGCCTACGACCTGATGTTCCTGGACATCCAACTCACCGACGGACTGAGCTTCGACATCTTTCAGCAAACCAAAGTGGATAAGCCAGTCATCTTCGTTACTGTGTTTGACGAATACGCCATTGACGCCTTCAAGGTGAATAGCATTGACTACATCCTGAAACCCATCACTTTCAGTGATGTTTCCCGGGCACTTAACAAGTTAAAGTCCCTTAAGACCGTCTTACCCGCAGAAGCTGTGGAATCGGCAGCACAAAGTCTTATGAAGCCTAAGAAGAAAGACCGGTTTCTGGTAAAACTGGGGAATCATATTCATTCAATCAAATCGGAGGAAGTGGCTTTATTTTACGCCGAAGGCCGGGATGTGTTCCTGGTCACCCTGGAAGGGAAGAAATTCATGCTGGATTACAACCTGGAGCGTCTTTCTACAGTGTTGGATGAAAGTATCTTCTACAGGACGAACAGAACATTCATCATTAACCTCAATGCCATTGACAACGTGGTGATGTATTCCGGAAGCCGTTTAAAAGTAATACCTACTATTTCACTAGACAAGGAGATTGTGGTGAGCCGGGAGCGGGTGTCGGAGTTTAAGAGTTGGTTTGGGGGCAATTAGTAGTTGCAGGTTTATTGGTTGCAAGTTGCAGGTTACATGTTAAATCTGAACTATGAGACATGAAACAGGAATCATGATGGTGTTTCACTGGGGCAAACGAATAAACGATAGAAGTCTTAAGTTTTGAGTTTTGAGTTAGTATTGAGACCTTAGTCTAACAACCAACGACTAAAAACTAACAACTATAAACGAGTACTGAGTGGCCTCCTGAGCAGTAGCGAAGGAAGTTGTATTGAAGTACGGGAATGAATGTCGAATCTCGAATGTCGAATATTGAATGATGAAGTAGCAACGGTTCCTTCCACTATGCATATAAACAGATCAACGAAAAACAAATCAACAGAAAGTTTTAAGTGTTGAATGTTGAACTGGGAATCAGGATCCCGAAGTCTGAGTGCCGAGTGAAACGAGTTGTATCGAAGACGAGGTGTGAGGTATGAGGTATAGGAAAAGAGAGAAGAGAGAATAGAGCAGAGAGAAGAGATGAAGTCGGATCGAAGAATAACAGCGTAAAACACATAAACAAATCAACAAATAAACGACAGAAGTTCTAAGTGTTGAGTTTTAAGTTTTGAGTTAGTGGTGAGTGGTGAGATTTTAGTCAAGCAGCTAACAACTAACGACTTCCCGAATAATTTAAGAAAACATTAATCTTCTCATTCTGCTTATAGCCATATCTTTAAAACTGGCTAACTAAAAATCGGTATGATGAGAAAAGTATCAACGGCAATAATGGCGGTGTGTCTTCTGCTGCCACTGCTGACTTTCGGTAATGACATTTCGGTAAAAGATATCTCTTTCGACAAGAATAATGGTGTAGTTCAGTTCGAACTGTCCTGGAAAAACGGATGGAAAAATGGTAAAAACCATGACGCCGCATGGGTATTTGTAAAGATCGTTGATCCGGGTGTGGGTTATCTTCACGGCTTATTGACCAGGGATTCACATTCGGTTACGTCGGTTTCCGGACCAAAGGCTAACCTCGTACCGTCTAAAGATCGGGTAGGAGTGTTTGTTGAACCGGCCGAAAAGCACAGAGGCGATGTTAATTATAGCATACAACTTAAGATCGACCCGGATTTGCTCATCCGTTTACCTGAACAGGCTGAGTTCAGGGTGTTTGCGATTGAAATGGTGTACATTCCGGAAGGATCCTTTTATGTGGGTGCTACCGAAGAAGAGGCCGTAAATTACGCCTCGTTCTACGAATCGGATGCCGCCGGAAATCCGGTCGGACCCTATAAAATAAGCGCGGAGGATCAGGTAATCGAAGTGGCTCCCGCTGCGGGAAATTTGTACTACACCACCGGAGATTCGCCATACCGTGGTGATCACATTGGGACGATTCCGGCTGCTTTTCCAAAAGGGCATAGTGCCTTCTATATGATGAAATATGAGACTACTCAGGGGTTGTATTGTGATTTCCTGAATGCCATTTCTTCGGAATGGGCGGCTACCTTAAGCCCGCACGAGGTCGAAGAATACTACGATAAGAAAGGGGGAATCCGCTTTTCCGGCACTACATATGAGGCAGATACTTACAACCGACCGGCAAACTTCATTACCTGGGACGATGGCGCAGCCTTCGCCGACTGGGCAGGATTGCGACCCATGACCGAATTTGAATTCACCAAAGCGGCTCGCGGTACGGCAGAGCCCTTCGTACATGAGTTTCCCTGGGGAACGGATAACACAAGCACATTGAAGCGAAAAGTAGCCTTGAATGACGAGCTGATCCTGGAAGATGGAATTTCGGAGGCAGATTTAAGCGATGAAAACCGACATGTATATGGAGCTTCCTATTACTGGGTGATGGACCTGGCGGGAAGTCTCTGGGAAAAATGTGTTACGGTGGGAGATCCAATAGGTCGCAACTATAAAGGAACTCATGGCGACGGATTGCTGTCACTCAATGCTACGGCAACCAACACCGACTGGCCCAAGGGTATCGCCGAAGAGGGCGGCTATGGCTATCGTGGCGGTGGATATTATCACCATGGCATGAACATAAGCGACTACAACCCACACAGTCCCACGTCATATCGTCCGTATGGCAGTTGGGCCGGAGGGAAGCGCTCGATTGCTTATAGTCAGAGGTACGTGCGCTCCGCGGACTAGTTTGTAGTGGGTAGTTGTTAGTGGTGAGATGTTAGAAGCACGAAGGTAGGTGTGAGGAATAATAGCGCAAAACGAATAAACCTAAGATCAAAGGTGAGAGTTTGGGAAAAGAGAGAAGAGAAAAGAGAGAAGAGAGAATGGATGAAGCCGGATCGAGGAATAACAGCCCAAAACGAATAAACGAAAAACGAACAAACGTAAATAGTCTTAAGTGTTGAGTGTTAAGTTTTGAATTTTGGAATTTGATGTTTGGAATTATGAGTGCGAAGCACGGGAGTACTGAGTGGCTTCCTGAGCAATAGCGAAGGAAGTTGTATCGAAGTACGGGAATGAATGACGAATTTCGAATGTCGAATATTGAATGATGAAGTAGGACTTAGTTTGTTGCAGTTTAAATCTGAACTAAGAGACAGGAAACAAGAATCAGGACTCCACTATTTAGAGGCTCTAAACGCATAAACACATCAACAAATAAACCGAGACTCAGGAGTCCTCCGGAAAAAAGTCTTTACCATTTGGATCTATAATATTCTCGGAGTCAAGAGATTCCATAGGTGAGGTCTTTATATTCATGTTTTGCTCTTTGGTCCATTTCGTAGGAGGAAAATCTTCGACTCTGTGAAAGTTTCCTTCGTCATCTCTCGATGCCACAAATAACTCTTCTTCCCATTCGTACCAGTAGGCCCAATTGTTTGAATATGATGTTTCTACCCAATTGCTCGAGGTACCATCGCTGCACACCTTGTAGTGGTATTTGTAATCAATTACGAGGTAGGCTTTCCTCACGAGATACAATCTTCCCACGTGAAAAAGCCACAAATGACGACCTAGCAGGTTGGAAGCAGCCTTACCGTCTATTTCCGTAGTTGTTTTACCGTATTTACCACTAATCTCAACTTCTACAGGGCCTTTACCTGCCTTGGCAGAAGCGCCAATTTCCCAACCGGTTTTTGTCTTGGTGATCTTTATACGGGTTTCGCCTTCCGCGATAAAGAACTCATAAGACGGCGAGAGCTGCTCTTCAACAAGTAATGAGCGATCACTTAGATAATAGTAATATTGAGAGGCATAGTAAACCTTTTCAGTGCAGTGCACACCATCTCTGTAGTGTCTGAATGTGACTCCGGGAGTGGTCGCCCCAATACTATGAAATCCGGGAATGCCGGGCACTATAGGTCCCATGTGGTTTTCGGCTTCTTCAATCTGTCCATTAGCATCTTCCAGCATGGCATCCAGATCCTTCCATATCTTACCCTGTTCAAATTCAGGAGTGCGGATCCCTGGAGGAACCGGCCGAGAGTACGGTTGACCTCTTGCATCCGGGTCTCTGGGCCCCAAAGGTGTATCTTCTGGGAGTTCCCGTCCTTTGTTACGCTCTTCCTGAATGTCCTCTTCGGAAACATTACCAATAACTCCCATAGCTGCACTGGCAACAACAGAATACCCGAATGATATAGGATGACCATCAGGTCCAACTTCATCATTTCCAGAAGAGTAGGGGGATTGTGAGAATACGAACGTATCCTGTTGATTATTGGATTCGGGAGAATCATTCGGATTCTCATCTTCCGGTTGGAAAGGTCCCGCCTCCAGCGTACATGAAATGTCAAATGCTCCGGTTCGATACGCCCTTATTATATACTTTTTTGAGAAGATCCCGTTAGGACGGGCATCTTTTGGCTGTATTGTCAGTACTTGCTGCTGACCGCCCTCGAGGCTCACCACATCAGGTGAATTATTGGCCAGGACAACATTGACCGGCGTAGTAATGTCCTGAAGTCCGAGTACCGTTATCTCCATCGTAGCAGAATCACCACGACTAAGATTGGGATTGTCCATTGCAAGTTTCATATCCAGAACGTTACAGGTCGTGGTAGATGATGATCCATTTTCGGTGACCGTGAGTGATCGGCTACCGGAAACAGATTCAGGTATTTGGCAAACGATCCCTTCAGGGGATTCAGTCAGAATGGGTACAATTTGCCCTCCAAGTTGTACTGAAGTGTTGGTGGCATTACCGTCAAAGTTCCCGTAAAGCTGTTCAGTATATCCGGATCTAAAATAGGCCGGGCTCTTATAACCGGAGAAAGCGGGCATATTAGAACGGGGTGTAGGGTTGACCTGAATAGGAAAGGATCCGACCACATCTCCTTTGGCGTCTAACACTCTCCCAAAGAGTTGCTGGGTCCCCGTTGTTTTTGAAACATTCCAGGGTTGTGGATCATCCTGGGTATTCCAGGTGTTGGTCCCCAATGTGATAGCATATTCCGAAAGCGTTTTTTGTGCTTTGGCTTTTTGTTTTTCGGTGGTTCCTGAAGGCTCAACACGAACCGTCCCGGAGATACGGTCTCCGGCATGCACCCGATCCGGCAAATTAATACGCACGGTACCGTGAACGGTCGTTACATTAGCAGTTTGTAATCCGTTAGTTTCCATTTTTTGAGCCGTGGCCGAAGATAATGCCAGGAACAAACCTATCGCAGAGAGTAATCGTATTGTTCTCATATCGAACACATTAGGTATTTATATCTTAGTGTATTCAAGGCTGGAAATTGTAACCAAAGCAGTGGGTAAGTACTGGCACAACCGAAAATAGACCGTTAAACTTGCGTTAATTGGGAAATCATTCCTAAGAGCAGGCCATATCTTTCAATAATTAAATCTTCAATTATTCAGCCTTAAACGATGATCAGAATTATAATTACGGTTATTGTATTCTTAGTCGCTCATAGTTTGCCGGCGCAGTATTCGGAAAGAGATTGGTCGGATCGGGATACCTGGATGGATGTCGATTTTATTTTTGATCAGGCAGGTATTACCGAGGGAAATCACGTGGCCGACATAGGCTGCCATGAAGGATACCTTGAGCATGTTTATAATTCTTTAAAGCCTGGCGGAAGGATTGTTATCGTCGAGAAATTAAAGTCATGGATCAAGGGCAAGTCCAGGGACGCTCAGACGGATGCTCATAGTTTGAGTACTAAGTATGTAAAACGGGAATTGACCAGAGCAGGATTTACGGTAACGTATGAGAATAACGATTTGGGCGATTGGGAGCGCGATACGGATAAGGTGATTTGGATGCTAACGGCCAGGAAAGGGTATAAGCCTGAGGCAAAGAAGAAGCGGAAGATCTGAGGAATGGAAAGATGTTCCTAAATATTCTATTTGACATAATATAAATTATAGTACAAAACGATATGGTGCTCAGTTCTCTGGTTTATACATAAGGAATCGTCTTGTAGGCTATAATAATATTATGTCTCCGCTTCCTGACGTTCGCTCCGCCCTCGCCAAGGCCGCTCGGGCAAATAGATTCGCACCAGCCAGCGCGCATCTGTTTCGTTATTGTCCTATAATTTGTCGTTATGTTAAATTGCCGCGCGCAACCGCCCATTGATTAATAAAATGAAAATGCCTGATGGCCTTTTATTTTATATTCAATCTTCCCAACGCTTGCCCACAGCAAAAAAAGCAAAACCTTTTCCTGCTCATTGAGCTGTATCTTTATTAGTAAATCTGTTCAGGGATTTTTTCCAGGAGCTCTGCGTAAGCGATACGCAAGAGTATAAAATTTCTCTACGAGTAAATTTCTATACCCATGCTCGGGTTATCTATCAATTCAACCTTTATTTATTTCTTGGTTGGAACCAGTAACTCGCGAATGTCTACATCCAGGATTTCAGCAATCTTTTTGAGATCCTTGAGATGCGGTTGAGATCTGTTGTTGCAGATGGCCGCCACGGACGTCGTGCTTTTGCCTAATTCCTCGGCAAGCCACACCTGAGACCGCCCTTGAATGACCAAGACCTCTTTAATTCTGTTTATTCTATCCGCCATTATTAGCTTGTTTGGAAGCCCTAATATATAACTGATTCTTGCCTAAATGTAATTTCAACTTTGATTTAATAAACTTTAACTTGCATAACTAAAATATTGTATTTAAGTTTGATTTATATTTATGTAGGTTATAATTATATAACTTAACGTAAAACTTAAATATTCTTTGTTAATAACTTTTAAACATTAATTATGCCAACAAGAACACGTACACGGTACACCAAAGCAGAATTAGAGAGTGTTGTCTTCGCTCAAATAGAGAATCTGACTGTCATCCATGACCTTATCCGGATCATGAAACACCAAAACGAACTGATCGAGAATGCGAATAAGCGACTCCAGGATGAGGTCATTGATTTCAAAAACAAGGTACAGAACTACCCTTCTCTCAGGAAGAAACGGACGACCAAGTAGGTTCTGTTCTTTTTTCTTGATAAAAAAGAACCAAAAAGATCAAGAAGAAAATAAGCTTCGGCGCTCCCTTTGTGTCTGGTAGCTTCGCTACAGGGGCGTTTCACGCCCAGACCCAAAGCCCAGTACATTGGCTCTTCGCGGTCCAGCCACAAATTCCCGCCACCGCCGGCCCGCATTTTCTTCTGGCCAGCGCTTTTATATAATCATCTAAAGAAGTGCGATTACGGCAAGTATTGCACCAACTACAGTAATTATTGCGACTACAAGCTCAATAATGGATTTATTTGATTCCCAAAACCTATTGAAACCGCTGTTAATTTCAGAGCTTTTCAAATTAGAGACTAATCCCCTAGCCTCGCTAAATGTTATTGTTTGTGATTTCTTTGAATAAAACTGTTGTTCAAGATTTTGCAATTGATAATACAAGAATTTTACATTTTCATATTTCCCAATCCATTGGTTGAGCTTGTCACGCACAACCTGATAATTTGATTCACTTCTGCTTCCTAGTTTGATTAATGCAACCAAATAATCATTTCGACTTGACCAATGATCATTTCCATAGTTGTTGTCGAGCGAGTCTTCAAATATCTCAATTAGATCGGGTATGGTTGCACTTGAAGCTATATCAAATCCCGTAAATCTCTCTGGCAGCTTTTTATTTCGGAGAATCCAAGACTTAAGTAAACTGAATCCTGTAGTGGCATCAGCTCGCTCAACTATCAGAATATATCTTAAACGAATTTCTTCGTCCGCCTCTGAACTTATCTGCTGTTCTATATAATCTACAATTGGGGCGTAGCCCTTACTCGCCAGCTTCTCAGCTGCATGTAGCCTTGATTCTAAAATCAAATCATCAAGAATGTCGAATAACTTCTCGTTATCGTCACTTAGCTCGGTAAACTGAGTGATTAAGAGTCTCTGATAGTAGCTTTCAACTCCATCCACTAATATTTCGTCAAAGATGTACGTGGCCGCCTCTTTGATCTTGTGATCTTGGCAGTATTTAAAATATGAGCTCTTTACAACTGGAACCGATTCACCACTAGCAAGATTGCCTATTACCCGTTTCGTAACTTCATTTTTTCCAATTCTATCTATTACGTAATCGAAAGTACTAGATCCGTCCCCTTCATATCCCAACGCCCTTTTAGTTTTGCCTTTGGTTGGTACAAAGTAAGATTCGACATCTAGCAAATTCAAAAGAGTTGATTCAGGCACTTCAATTTTCAAGCGCTGGACAAAAAAGGAGATATAAAGTTCAGTATATCGGTAGTTGTATTGACCATTCCGCGCAAACGTAATGGCCGACTTAAAGTTGGAAGACTTCATGCTCTCAACCACCCAAGTTTGAATAAAGTCAATAGCATAGTCCGGATATTCAAAATGATCGTCATTCTGGTCGTACTTAACCAATTTGTGAAGCTTGAACCACAACCACCTTTGTTCATCAGCAATCAGTTCCTCAATCTCAGATAATTCCACGAATTTTTTGTCACGAGCCATATCCCGAAGAGTATCCACAACTATATTGTTAGTCATTTCCTCGTCGTTGAACTTTTTGCGCTTCCAGTCATACAATTCGTCCCAGCTTAAGCGACCATTTGCAGAAGTTTCATCTGCAAATATTGTCTTAACCTCTTTTAGAAATTCATCTTTTGCAAAGAGCAATTCTATATCTCTGTTTCTTCTAGCTCTGGTAAGAGATTCATGATCAATCTCGCGATATGCGTACTTATCTTCATCAATCTTCAAGAGTTCATCATGATATAGGTCGTGTAAATCACGTCTGCCATCCATTGCTAGGACGTTTCTGAACCGCCAAATAGAAGGATCAACAAACCGCCCTTCCTTGATTTCATCTACTAAGAACTCAATGCACTCACTGTTACAAACAATAACCATTGCATAAGTTAGATCAAAGTCCTCTTGACCAGAATCACGCCAGTTCTGATACAATTTGTGAAAAGCCTCAAGCTGAGTCCCCGTGGTTTCAAAAAAGTATCGAAAATCAGCTCCCAACTCACGGTAATATCTCCTCGAAAAGGAAACTAATAGATTGATGGCAACATCTAATATTCCAGGTATATGGACTTTGTTTAAATGTGCAGCCTTTTTGAGAGTTTTACCAACCGTTTCAAAGAATATTCCATCAAAATTTGAATAACTATCATGACCAGAGGCCCATTCGATAATTAATTTTAAACCTTCAGGCGAGCGTATCTTACCAAGCAAGTCTTCGAGATTGAATTTTTCGTCAGAGAGTCGGACTTCAGTCTGCTTTGGTTCGCCATTGACACTTACAACGGGTTTTTCTAAAAGCTCAATACCCCGAAGGATTATTTCAATATTTTTTTCAGCAAGATTGGAAGCTTGCAGGTACTTGTATACACCAGCCCGTATATATTGGCTTCCTTCAAAATCATTGTTGTCAACGATTTTAGAAGTTAGCTCATCATCTCCAATCTTCAGGTTCGCAAGAGCATAAAGACAAGTATATTTGGTTCTATCGGGTAGCTCATCACCGACAAGTTTGGCCATAAGGGCATCCCGAACCTGAACCTTGAAGGAATCTATTTTCTCGAAATAGTGTAAAATATATGCGGCCTCAGAAACGATTAAATGATTATTTGTGGAGACAACTTTAGTCAATAAGTATTTAATAATGTCCTCGCTGTCGGAGACAAATATTGCCAAGTCCTCAGACTCAAATTTCTCGTTTCTTATGACAATTTCCTTCGATTCGTACTCTTCATATATATGGCGGAATATTTTTTCCCTTTCTTGAAGAGGAATCTTGTCTTTTTCGAATCTTATAAGAATGTCCGGCTCGATCCTTTTAACCCATGAAACGACTTCAGAATATATTACATCAGCCGGATCTAAAAGACTAAACAAGAAAGATAAAGTGTTCAACCAAGATGGTTTAATCTTCTTAAAATCAGGCTCGAAAGAAATGAACGTTTGTATTTCTTGAAAAGACCGGGAAGAAAGAAACTTTGCAGCTAGAAACTCTTGAAAATTGTTGTGCTCAAACTCCCAACGGTCATTTTGTGCCGATCGATTAAACAGGAATGTCCGCTTAACAACTTGTAAAAGTCTTTGGTCTGAAATTATTGCTTGAACTTCTGCTTTACCCTCAAGGTAGTTTCGTCCAAGGCATTCAGCAATAACAGCCAACTCTTGTATGATCTTATCAATTTCAAACGCATGATCCTCAATGTTAACACCTGCATTACCATACTTCTCAAGATCTGTTTCAATTCGCTGGTTGATCAAGTAGTCAAATACTGTTTTTTTGGACTCGGGAATCTCTTGCTTTGACTTATAGTAGGCAACTAAATTGACAAGGTAAAATGGTGAATAAAGGAGGTCATAGAACTTTTTTCTTCTGAGATCAATAATGAATTCTTCAGGTGAAACATCGATGTTCTCCTTCAAGTATTGAACAATTGAAGGATAATCAAGTGGCTTAATCAGATAACTATCAAATTCCTCAAGTTTAGCACTCCGCTTATCATTTTCTGTTATATAGAAATTATTCCTACACGAGACTATAATTTTCGACTTCTCGTATTTCTTACTAAACAGACGGATATTGTTCACCACTATGTCAATGTAGTCGGAATGAACTTCATCCAGAGCGTCCAACATAATTAAAAGTCGCTCATGTGGTATTTGATCAAGCTCAGGATATTCAAGCTTTAGGATATGCTCTATGGGCTGATTGGTTATAGTATTGAGCCTTACCTTTACTGGATGAAATTCGCTATCCCCATCAGAATAATTATGAGCAATCTGAGCTAACTCTATGCTCTTGCCAGAACCTGCTACTCCTAAAACAACTATGCGATTCTTTTCATTGACAAGATGGACTAGAGTTTTCGACTCAAACGTAAAGGAGTTGGCGTCTCTAACCGTGGTGACGTACCTCTGAATATAGTTTTGAGTTGGGGGATAGTATTTCTTTTGGGGCAAGGCCCTTACCACAGATGCTTGTAACTCTCCCACTGTGGCATCTATGGCTTCCAGCTCTTCTAAACGCCTACCATCGATAACTCCTTCAGATTGCTCCGTTAATTCGTCAAAGAGATTTGCATTGTCGTAGAATTTACTTTCATGTTCTTCTTTCCAACTTTTCAAAATTTGTGCGGAGTATTTCCCTTCATTCTTATCTATTATGGTGTGGTGGTTTGGGCATAATATTATTAGATTATCATAAGTATTAACCTGTTCCTCGGGGAGTTCAGGGTCATAACGAGCTCCAGTAGGATTGACAGCCTTTATATGGCAAATCTCTCCTAGGAGTGCCTCATCTTCCAGCTTATAAACCCTTTCGTTACAACCTGGATAGCAACATTGATTGCCAGAGAGGGCAAACAACTTTTTCTTAGTTGCATCAGATATTGGTTTACGCATATGCAAGCTGTATAACTTCTTGAAGATGTTGCTTCGGGGATTTGATAAAGATAATTTGATAACATCATATTATTCCAAGGGGCTTCGATTAATTATAAACAGATTTATTCCCATTTCACACACATTCCCCTACTCTCCTGCCGTCGTTACGGGAAAAGAGTGTTCCATTACCTTTTTTGAAGAAACTTTTGGAAAGAAAAAATCCAGAAAGGAAGCGTTAGTTATCCTTTGCTTTTGCAAAGCAAAGTAACATAACGCGAGTACATTATAGTACAATTACAGCAAATTGCGCACAGCCCGCCTGAACGAAGTCATTCGGGCAGGCTCGCTGTTTTGCATAATATCAGATATAATAACACCCCAGTGTTTTATATCGGCAACGATATTATGCCTGCCTGTCGGTAGACAGGTAAAAGCAATTTGCGCCAGCTCTTCACCAACTGTAACTATAATTCGACGTTATGTCAAATTGCCGCGCGCCAACGCTTCACGAGTATATTATTTTAGTACAATTACAACAAGCAGATTATTCATTAATAGCTTTTAAATGAGCATATACCGGTTGTCCTTGTACTTTCATCTCTACTCTTCTATCAAAAATCTTAATACCTTTTACTTCATTAAGTTTTCCGTCCGGAGCAACAGCTTTAACACTATAGAATTCACCATTTTCATCAACAGCTTTAACATGAATAATATTACCTGAACGACTAATACCTTTTATATCCAGTTTTACATTATCGTCAGTTATTGCTTTAATTTCGTAAATAGTACCACCCTCTGCAATAGCACTAACAGGAGCATATTCGTCTGAACTTTCCATTATTTTAACAGGTAGTTCGTAACCGTCAACAAATGCCCTAATATTCAAAAAACTATGTTGTTCAGAATCTTGTATTGCTGTAACATCAAATGTGTTGCCCTCTGCATCAAAAGCTTTCACATCCAGATTTTTGCCATCAGCAGTTACAGCCTTAATATTCCATAGAATTCTTTCAAAATCAGTTGTATATGCTATTTTCCTATTCTTTTTCGATTTTTTAAACATTCTAAATTTATCTTCATTAGCCGCTGGGTGCATTGCTTTAACATGTGCGTGCACACCTACACCTTTCAATCTCATCTCTCTTTCCGCTATATTAACTTTTACGCCTTTAACATCATTCTGTCGTCCGTCCGGAGAAATAGATTTCACTCCAATATATTTCCCCTCTTTAGTAATGGCTTTAATAATAACGATATTTCCAAATCTTCTAATGCCTCTTACATCCAGTCTTTCTCCTTCTTCTGTTATTGCTTTAAGGTCATACTCATTTCCTTCATTACTTATAACCGAAACAGGAGCAAATTGCTCATTACTCATTACAATCTTAACGGGTAGTTTCTCACCATCTGCTCCAATAGCTTTTACGTCTAATAAAACATCCTGGTCCGAGTCTTGAATGGCCATTATGTCGTAAGACTTTCCTTCTTTATCAAAACTCTTAATATCTAAGCTTTTTCCGTCCGGATAAATGGCTTTAACATTCCAGTGGATTTCGTCGACTTTTGCAATTTCCTCGGGTTCAATTTTATTCGTTTCTTCTTTTGAAGGGCTATCTTTACATGCTGTTACTAAAAATAAAAATCCAAGAATAAATAGGTTGTATCCGATAGCTCTTATGTTTGAATTTCTCATGAGCTCACTAATAAATGGTTTGAATTTTTTAAAGTTAGAAAAGGATGCTACCATTTTTTATGACATTAGTCACAAAAAAAATAGAGCTATATTGATTCCACATACTCACCTGCGGTGTGCACCGCATCATTCCTACTTTTAGAATTTAGAATATGGAGTTTGTGAATCTCGCAAGCTCGACTTCCCCTACTCTATCACCTCGCTAAAGCTTCGTGACACAGGTCCTATTCCTTTTCT
>CAZTLE010000089.1:0-16185 GCA_964614415.1 uncultured Aureitalea sp.
TAATTTATAGACATAAAATCCGATCCTATAAATCGAGTATGTCAGTACTCCAAGTTGCCAAACACCTAGATTAAAAAGGTATCTCCGGCGTCCCTTTTGACTTATCTTTTGCCAAGTATTCTCATTATGAGAAAAAAGATTTCTTATTTTATTCATCAAACTCTAATTTGCCTGTTTGAGGGTTTCTTATCCCCTTATGCCTAAGTACAGTCTCAATTGCCTTCCTTCTTCGTTCTAATCGTTCTTCTTTTGTAAAATAACGGTCAGCATATTCTTCATATTCCCCCGCTACCGCCAGCTTCAACGCTGGTGGTTCCATAATAAAACTACAAAAAACCACAGCTTTCAGTTGAAAGCTGTGGTTTGACTATTTTAAAGTTAATAACTTAATTTTTCAAGCCACCAGCTAACACCTCTCGGTCGTAGATTGGCGGAAGTGGAGGGAGCCATCAAATGGGTGTTCCATCAGAATCCCAAGTGACCAGTGTTCCACCTCCTTTTCTCATAATATTTCTTATCCGTTTTAGGTTTCTTGTTAACCTTTGAGACTCTTGCATAAGATCAATTAACAAAACGATACTCTTCTCAAAATCGACATTTAAATCAGAATCATCAATATGGACTTCCCAAACTGCTCCGGCACCACCCCACATTTCTAGAGAGTTAAGTTCGTCTTGAAACCTGGAAAACTCTCTATGAGCTAACAAAATTAATAGTCTGGAAACAATGTTCGCCTGAGCAACATTATTGTTAATTTTTAAAATCATTTCGATCTTTTCCAAGAGTTTTAAAAATCTAAACTCATTTCCTTGTATCGATTTTAATTTCTTTTTTCTTCTAAAATTAAACATCAAATTAACGTCTAGTTTTAAATTCTTTGACTTTTGGGTTTATTACAGACCTATATCTTACATAAAACTCTAAAGGTAACCCTCCATGTACCCCCAGCTGGCGCCCGACTACTTCGGCAGGCTCAGTACAAGTCTGTCGGGTGACATCCTGAGCTTGTCTGCCGACTGGCAGGCGAAGCAAAGGATTGTTATCCAGGATAAAAAAACCACAGCTTTCAATTGAAAGCTGTGGCATGATTTTATAAAGTTACTACTTTTTATGAATTGCTAACTGCGTTAGCACGCACCAGTTACAAACTGTCGCCAGCAGGGGGATCGCGGCATATTCCAAAATTACTATCAAATCAATAAAACAAACTTAAAGTACAAAATATGGTTAAAATAATTCCTACTATCATAAGGATTAGAAATGAATTACTATCTCTTGAAGTGAGGGGTCTATGCACTAATAATTTTACGTCCTCATTGGAAAGTGATTTTCCTATGGCTCTTTCTGTCAACAGAGCAGACTTATATGCTCTAATATTTTGAGCATTTATAATTTCAAATTTTAACTCGCCTGGCTGTTCAATTTCAAAGTAAAAGTATTTAAGTACCTTCTTCCCGCCAATTAGTAACGTGGTCCGAAGGTTATAAGTAGAAACTTCCACCTTCCTATTATTATGTAGAACCATCAGGCTTATCGGCTCAGAACTTTCTAAATAACCAATTCCTTGAAACGAAACTTTATATAATCCACCTTCATCAACTCGCATTTCACGAGAAGGCCTAACACAATCAAACTCTCCGATAATGACATTTTTTCCGGGATTAAGCATTCTAATAAGACCAAATATTATTAGAAATACTCCAATCGGCAATAAAATACTCTCCAACATGATGAACGTTATTTTTTGTAAATAACCGATACAAGTTCTCGACCATTCTCCGTCCTTGATCGATATACATAACCTCCTGAATCAACAATATCGATGATTTCAACATAAATTTTCTGACCTATAAGGTATTCTAGGTCTTTGGAAGGCAATTTTTTATATATCAACTCGTATTCAAAATCACTTATCCAATTTATTTGATATTTCAGGATTTCGCCAGTACGTAAATCTCTTTCAATCTGATTTTTCTTGCCTCTTTTAATAAGGACATCATCATTTGGTTTGTGGTACTGAAATCTTCCTTTCCTATACTTATGACATTCTGAATAACGCATAGAATCAAGTTTTGAATATCTATACTTTTCGTTTAAAAATCTAAAAACAAAGGAAGAGCAACTATCCCTTACTAGTTTAGCTTTATTGAAATCAAAGCTCTTGAAGTCTTCAAGAGCTTTGATCTTAGCGGCAAGATTATCATATGTCGAGTTGTCGTAATTCACATGAGCATTCTCAATGCTCCCATCATCCATAACGCAGTAATCAATAACAACAGTCTCCATAGTATCAACATCAGAAACATAATATGTCTGACAACACAATGATAATGAAAAAAAACACAAACAGATAATTAAAGTCACTCGCATAAGTCTTAGAGTATATCGTCAATCACTAAAAGTTTATTGACCGTCTTTTCTCACTTTGTTTTCTCTAGGGAATAGAGCATTGTACAAATTAATATAATCTTGAATCGGAATCTCCGCAGAAATTCCCAATTTTTCACCTATGCCACCTCCAAGATGTTGAATTCCAACTATATTAAAAGTTCCGGTTTCCGAATTATAATAAGCCCCAGCAGTTATACCAATATGCGCTGAACCTATAGAACCGCCGGTTATTTGCTTAACGTTTATTCCTAATATATTGGCACCATTGCTCCATTCACCTTCTAGGCCGTATGCCCCAGCATTTGCATCAAAAAGTAGTCCATATTTTCCACCTTCCCCTGTGAAAATACCTTTGTCTAAATTTGCATCTGCACTTAATGCACTTCCTCTTCCTCCCAATGTCCATCCTAGTGCCTTTGGGAGGAAGAGGAAGTGCATTAAGTGCAGATGCACTTCCTCTTCCTCCCAATGTCCATCCTAGTGCCTTTGGTCCAATTCTCATATCGGCTTCTCCAGAAATTAGTCCTCCGTCAAACCCAGCAGAAGCTGTTCCATCGCCGTATACTCCACTTGGCACGTATCCCGTACCCGTATCGTCATAAAAACTTGATCCCAAGAATCTGCCAGTGGCATTAAGTTCAAAAATTCCACCTTCAGGCTTCACACTTATAGAACCTTGAGCAACATGCTTTTCATTCCCCTGAGCATAATTCGTGCTGTGTTGTGTTACAATTCCCCTACCATGATTCGTCGTTATAACCCCATTACTTTGACCGGAGAGTCTCGTGCTTACGTTACCAGATTGGTTACCAACAGGTAAAGGAATATGACTAGTTGGATTACTACCAACCTCGGTGTTTATAACATCCACCCCAAAAAGCTCGTGACCTTCTAAGCCTTCAAGTTCAATTTTCCAAATTGGATTATTGTGTGCGAACTGATAAGTTGAGATAGACACATAATCAGCCGACACCGGATCAACTCCAAAGAACCTACCTAAATCTGACATGTAGTTTCTATGACGGAATGTAAGCCAATTTAAATCAAGATCATCTATCCGTTCTTGTCCAAGATAACTCCACTGCTGTGCTAGATCATTTCCACCTTGCTGATTGAAATTATACCCCCATTGTTTCAGTCCGAAAGGAAAATAATTGGATTCTTCCACGATCTCACTTTCGGCAATGGAGCCATTAAGATCGGCATCACTATAGGACAAACGAATGTTACCTAAATGATCCTTGTGCTGGAAGACGTACTCGAAATTAGAGTAGGTCGTTTGGCCGTTCTTATGCCCTTTGGTTTGCTGGGTGGTGTTAGCCACCATAAACACATATCCCTCCGGGTGGTTAAAGAACTCCAGGGTCCCATCCAGATATAAGTAGTTACCGGCATACTCGACCGTTGCTGTCACAGAACTTCCCTCGGTGACCACTTTTTCAAGCTTTGCCCCCGAGGCATCATAAAGGTACTCAATCTTGTCATTGGGACCAAACTCAACGCGCTCGGGTAGGTTTAAATGATTGTATATAATGTTGGTGATGCCTTTGTTATTGTCCACGGTCATATTTCCGTTGTGATCGTAGACATAATCACCATAGGCTGTGTTCCCATCATTAAATCCTTTATCCTTGCAGCTACAGGTACTGTTGTCATTTACATTCACAAGTTTATTACTGTCTGCTATGTAGTCATAGGTAAGCACATCCCACCAGGTATTGGCCAGCCCTCCACTACGGTTTAAGTTCTTAATATTTCCATTGCGATCGTAGCCCACGTTCCAGAGTGAAAAGTCATCCGGTGTTTCCAGATTATTCCCTTTGCGGTGGTAGGCAATATTGATGCGGTTCATATCGTCATACCCATAGGCATAACCGCGCTTGTTCTTATCCGTATTGCGCGTTCGCCAAAGCGTCTGCGCAATATTGCCATTGTACAAAGGGTCCGCTTGAGGAACGGCTGCCGCCGCGTCTTCTTCTATACTGGTATAATTGATCTTAAAGGCGAACAGGTCCATTTCGGCATCCTCCCCCGTAAAGTCATTTTCCACATCATTGATGTTGGTGAGCCAGCCTCGTACGTTGTAAGCGTAATCCACGTATTGAAGTACGCTGTCCACGGCTCCGTAAAGTACAAAGTCTTCGGCTCCGGCATTCTGGTCAAACAAACCGATCTTTCCAACCATCGCATCACTACCAATGGCGGCCGATCCCAAAGAACCACTACCATTTTTCTTAAAGTAAACCTGGGTTCCGATACGCTCCACCGATAGTACGTCCTGAATATTGGCCGTTGTGACCGGGCTGCTTTGAAGTACTCCGCCGATAATAAGAGTTACATCAAATCCTCCGAAGCCGTTATCGGTAAGTTCCATCCCATGGTCATAAACCTCCCAGGCACTGGAACCCCCGGTGGCTGTTTCCATACCGAAGCGCATTTTTCCGATTTGGGATACCTTGATTTGCACACCTCCCTGGCCCACAACTTCTCCCTTAGTCTTAGCCCCGGCATCCCAAAGGTTAGTATTACTTTCCTTTGTGATCATTCCCTGGGCTGTGACATTGGCATTGGTAATATCGGTATACCCATCCAGGAAAGTTTGTCCTCCCACGTGCTTTTTGACCAGTTGACCTAACTCATCGTATACGTTCTCGGCAATAAGCTGGACAGGTTCGCTGTCAATCTTTTGTTCATGCGTTAAAAGTCGCCCCGCATGGTCGTAGGTAAAATAATCCAGGGTGACAATGTTTGCAGCTCCTCCCCGCACGTGGGTTGTCATGGTCTCCGTGGGTTTCCCGGTGAAGTCCAACAGGCTTTGCACTTCATCTGCGGTATTGAGGTATTCATTACGACTCGCGCTGTAAATAGTACGTCCCAAATTGTCGTATCCGGTAATGGAGACAATCCAATCGTCAACGGTAAGGTCCAGGACACGCACAAAGCTGACGGTAGGCATACCGTGTACATCGTCACTCCGGGTTACCCCATAGACGGTGGCAGGTAATGAAAGTGGTGTGAAATCCACGGCATAATCATCATAGTAATTAATGGTAAGCACATCCAGCAGGCTGGCTGTACTGGGATAGGAGCTATGCGTATAATAGACGCTGGAGCCACTAATAGTATTGGCCGTTTGAGTACGTGTTTCCCACATGGGCGTTGAGCCTGTGGCCGTACTTTGAGCCGTTTGCCTGGTTGCACTACTATTATAAACTCCCGTATAGGCCACCCTGCCCAGAGCATCGTACTTGGTAAAAAGCCATTTTCCCTGGAGTCGCTGCTCGGCATCCTGGGTGAGGATGGGGCGGTCCAGATCATCATAGACGATATACTCCCAACCCTTCCCGGGCAGTTTCTTTTCAATCAGCCGGTTGCGATAGTCGTACTTGTACTGATAACTTAGTCCGTCCAAAAGAGCCGGCGTATTTGCAGCCAGTGCCCCGTTATCAATAATATTTGCAGAGGCCTCCGGAGAAAGCACGAAGGTAAGGTTGCCAAAATCGTCATACACATAATACGTGTTTACCTGCTGAACACTTCCCCCAATGCTATTAAAAATACGCTTTAGTACTACCTGCCCTCGTTTATTGGTATACTCATGAACGGTTCGGGCGTCTCCGTCACCAGGCTGCCAGTTCTCATCTTTGGTAACTGTTTTAAACAGGCTGCCCTCGGGATGGAAGCTTTGAAGTGCCAAATCGGGCTGATCCGTAATGCCTCCTATGAAGTTAACCTTAAACCGTAGTACTTCGTTACTGTAGTTAGTATGGTATTCATATTTAATGGTATGATCTGTATCCAGGGTGTCATTGACCGCCCATGGGTTTCCAGGAGCTCCCTGTTCCAGAACTCGTTGTTCGGGAGAAAGATCCAGTCGTGTCTGGCTATATGGATTTAAGGTACTCTCGTACTTGGGTGTGTTATAGAACGTGTGAATATCACCGCGCAATGTCCCTGGTTCTATAAAAGCGGTTCCGGCACCCGCGGCACTTGCCCAGGGTAGGTACTCTTTGGTCTGCAATCCAAGGGCATTGTATTCCATATGGGTTACAATGTTTTCCCGGTCACCTCCACCTTGTTTGTTGACCGCCTGTTTGGGACGTCCTATTCCATCGAAATAGGTGAGGGATTCCAGTTTATCATCATCGGACAACGGAACATTTTGAAGATCCGTAGTGCCGTTTTGGGTCGCCACCTGGTAGGTGGTCGTTTTGACATAATTCTCGGTCGGCGTCTGTGCACTAACAACCAAAGGGAATATCAGCCCTATTAGCATTACTATATATGTTTTCATTTGATTCAAATTTTAGTTGTTACTGCAATCAATAACAAAGGGCAAATGAGCCCTGTCTACGGTTCCAAGGGTAAGGTCTCTTACTTCACAGATCACCTCGTCCGAACTGATCAAAGCACACGGGAAAGTGACATTAAAGGTATCAGAGGACGAGTAGGCTGAAAACTCCTGACCTTTTACCTTCCATCGGTACTCGTAACCGGAGGTTCCTCCGTATGGAAACGCCTTGAACGTATAGGTAATGTCGGTTCCATTGTCGGTAGCGCCTATGATATCAATGTGATTGTTCAAATTAGCATAGGTGGTGCTGTTATAGACTGTTCCACTGCGTGTCACAGTACCCAGACCCGAGCCCCCACCGTTTCCAAAGGGATTGCCACATTGAGTAATGGGTGTTGGATCAATCCCAAGTACTGCTGTCAGATCGTCGGTAAGGTTATACTCATTCTCCGAAAGGATGTTGTAGTTCTGATCCACTACATAGTGCAATCTGTTATTGACATCGTAAGTGAAGTACTGTGTACGACCTGAAGGGTCTGTAATACTGGTCACACCTACCTGTGGATTATAGGTATAGGTAGTGATCATGGCATCGCTCAAACTGCCTTGATTTCTAAGGTCATTGAGTGCGGTACGCAAGGTCTTCTCGTTACAGCTACCATTATCATAGCAATTATCGGTATCCAGATCGGACAGTGCTTTCAGGTTAGGAACAAAGGCTGCTACTGTGGTATAGGAAGCATTCTCAATTTTGGCAATCACCAACTGATCATTATATCCGTAGATATAGGATACCGGAATGTTCCCTTCAACTCGGGTTTGTAACAAATTACCGTGGGTATCGTACTTTTCGTATTGCATACGTACTTCGGGAGTGTCGGTTCCTTTTCCTTGTTCTATGGAAGTCACCCGGGCATTGCTGGCTGTGCTTGTATTTTTATTGAAAATATACTTCCGGGTACCCAGTGGTGTAGTGTTCAAATACGACTCCTGCTTCACCACAAGATTCCACAGGTCGTCAGTTCTTAAGGTGGACATACCTGGCTCGTTGAATACCGCTGTGGAATAAGGATAATACAGATTCTCAATGGTAGACTGCGTCTCGTTGATCACCGTTTCGGAAGTGATCAGATTGGCATTCTCATCATAAGTGGAGTACTTAGTGGTAAAAGAAACATCATCATCCAAATACTCAGCAACTTCGCTGCGAATAAGTATGGATTTCTTAGAATACCAGGTTGGGAGTTTATAAGTATAATGCGTATTTCCTTCGGCATACCATGGCGGGGGATTACCATTGTTATCATCATGATATACCTGGCTTAGAAAGTTGGCATAGTGCAGGGTGTCAGGTTTGATAGAAACTGCCTCATATTCATTGATCGTGGACCTCTTGAGTTCATTATCACAATCGTACAACGCCTCAGAAATTATATTTCCATTGAGGTAGGTGAAATTGAGTTTTGGTGTCATCCCTAACATAATTGCATTATTGGATTGCAGGTATGTCGAAAATAGACTACCATTTGACTGGGTAGGGTTCCACCAATAAATTATGTCAATATCCTCTTTGAAATAAGCATTCTGTTGATTGTAGTATTGCCGATCTATACGATTGATGACGGTTCCGTTTTCATCCAAATTCGACTCGGTAACAAACGAATAGCCCACATGAGATCCTTGTGCACTTGGATATCCGGTATTGTTGTTCGAAGATATTCGTGTGCCCGTGCCATCTGATGAACTCGCTGGGCCTGGGTAGACAGGTGTATACGAGGCATATCCGGTGAACTTGGTTTGAAAGTTCAGTTCGTCCATAAGTTTTCCCGAAGAATTAACTCCTGTTGTATTAGGAAATACATAGTCGTATTCCATTTTCCGGATAAATCCCTGATTATTGTCATAAGTAGACAAGCTCTTAACACGCAAGCCACCCACCTCAAACTCTTCAAAAGCACCCGCGAGGTCACCTTCTATTCGCTTGAAATCTTCCGGTTGAAGTCCTACGGCGGGTTCTCCAAGCAACATTTCGCCTCCGGACCTTCTTTTAATGCGATACGAACCCGATGGAACAAGAACAGACTCATCACCATATCCCGCCGAACTTCCACCACTTGTAGCTCCTTCCCAGTGACCAACATAAAACAACGGATATACTTTACTTTCATCCTCCATGTCCTGGACATAGTACTTCATAATATCAGCATAGGGAGCAACGCCTTCCCCTGGTGTGAACATTTGAAGGTCCCCTTGACCATTTACAATTATTGGGGTCGCAACAGTAAATGTATCATTGATACTCCATGGAATCTCCGTAGTGTTAGCCGTATTTGGATCGTACCTGTTATCATAAAAATTATACGATGAGCTTGCTGCATTTTTTAGATATTGATACGTGAACTCGTACTTGTCTTCATTGATCAAATTAGACCAAAGCATTATGTTGGTCCCAGGGATGGTATCGGTGACCACATATGGAGACGGACCATTTACCCCTGCTTTGTTTCCTTCATAGGAAATCTCGGAATACCCTCCGGTTGGATAGGTGATCTTTGTAAGCATTCCCTTCTTGCTAAAAGTATGGTTCGCCCCACGATCTCCACCATTGAATTTATAGTAGACATGCCCGAGCTTCATGTCCAGTGCATTGGCATTAGGCGCCATCGTTTGAACAGAACAAAATCGGCCTATGCTTGGAACGTGGGTCGAATTATTGGCTCCATTATAAAAACCCCAAAAATCAATATCTAACGTATTTTTTACAGGCAGGTCATCGGGTAAATTGTATTCGAATGAATACGAAAGGTCATTTACTTCTACCTTATCAAGTTTAAGTCGCAAGTAAGCCGCTTCATCCGAATTACCCAATCGGTCATTCTCAAAGTAAGTCTGTGTAAAGTTGACAGTTTTTGTGACCGTACCATTGAAATCTTTCACATCAATGCGATCAAGACGCCTTCCGGTATTCTGATAGTGGGTCTGCGGATTGTTCGGAGTTCCATGCCGATGATCAATGCTATTAATAACGGTCGTTTTGGATTGCGTGTTGAAAGCGGGAAGGAATGTGCCAGGATAAATATGGGTGAGGTCATTGCCCGTAATTAGGTCCCTTCTATCTTCCTGAGATACAAACACAACCTCGCCAAAACGTCCGGTGATCTTATCCAAATATTGAGTGTATATTATGGACATAGTACAGGTGTAGTCAACATTATTCGGATGATATACTGGCCCAATGTCGTCGTTGTGTTCTTGGGCGCTTTCATTAAAGCCAACCGAACCCGGGAATTGCGGCATGGAAAAATGAGCGCCTTCATTATAACTGAAGTTAATGATGTCCCCGGTGGGTGAGGTAATTTGATCAAGGACCCAGGCTGTAATTACTGTATTATTCCCTTGATTCAGATCCCCTAAAAGGCCATCTACGGTATCTTCCTTTACATTTGATGTTGCGTTTGTGGAGACGGTTGACTTTGAAGATGTAAGAGATGCACTGTACTCTTTGGTGCCAAATACAAACTGGAATCCATTGTCGTCCCATACTGTAAATGTCCGGGTGCTTAGGTTGTAATCAATCTGAGCATTTTTATTGTCAAAAATGTGGGTGGTGAGCGTATTGCCAGTACCTACGCGCTTCTCAAACCGAAAGCGGTAGGAAGTGCCAAATAAATTCACCTCGTAAATGTCCGGTTGAGTATCCGGAGACAAATGAGGAGCTACTAATGTAGTACCGCCACCACCTACAGCATAACCCTGATGGATGCTAACAATCTCTGTAAGCGGCACATTGGGAACACCATTACTGGTATAGCTCACCTCAAAATCATTAAACGGCCAGGCCGATATTTCGGTGTTGGAATTGGGAATAACGTTCTCGTTCAAATCATCATTCCCGTAAATATTTCGGGTGATCTGAGCCCGGCCACTTAGTGACCAGTTAAGTCCTACCCAGCTGGATTCCTGGGCGGGCCGGAAGCCCCCCGAATCATAGGAAAGGTTGATGGGAATCACCAATCCCTCAAAATTGATACTGTGTAGGGGGACTCCCAGGTTCAATTTCCCATTGTAGGGATTGTTAGACACATCACCATAGGTTCCCAGGCTAGATGTTTCAGGAGACGCCGGGGTGTTCTCCTTCAGATAATCAGGGTCAAATCGTTCCGGACCCTGAGCCTGTTGCGCAAATGCCATTGCCGATAGACACACGGCAAGGCAAAACAATCGTAATTTCATAGAAGTTCGATTTTAAAAATTAAACAATAGTTCTCTGTGCCAGGAATTACACCTGCGCAATAGGGGGGAATAAAAAGGGGGTACTCGCTGAAGGGTAGGCGCAAATACCAGTTTAGACCAAAAAAATTTGGCCTGCCAAACTATCCTAAAGGGGGGGGGTGATAATTTTGGTAGGAATAGGAGCTTTCGCTTCTATTAGAATGCTAAAGTATGGAATAATTCCAATTTGGCAAAACGAAATTCTGTTAAAAAAGGAATAAGGTGTCGCAAATCTGTAGGTTTTGATCCACAGAACGGTTACTACCGGCTACTGACCGCGATAAAAGATGATCGTGCTTAACGTCTTGATAACGATACTAATATCCAAAAACAGGCTGCGACGTTTGATGTAATACAGATCGTACTGCAGTTTCTCCAGGGCGTCCTCCGTAGAAGCTCCGTACTTGGCATTTACCTGCGCCCAACCCGTAACTCCGGGTTTTACAATATGGCGCACTTCATAAAAAGGGATCTTCTCCGAAAGCTCCTTCACAAATACAGGCCGCTCCGGACGGGGGCCAATCACGCTCATATCGCCCTTGATCACATTCAAAAACTGCGGGATCTCATCAAAACGGGACCTGCGCAGGAATCGCCCGAACTTAGTAACCCGGTGGTCTTTCTTGCTCGCAAACACAGCACCATCCTTCTCGGCATCCTTTACCATAGAACGCAGTTTGTAAATGCGAAAATGCTTCCCGTTACGCCCTACCCGTTCCTGGGTGTAGAACAACGGTCCCCGGTTCCCGAAAAGGTTTCCGATCAATATAACGGGCGAAATCAAAATCCCAAACAGTAGACCTATCACAGAAAACAACAGATCCAGTACCCGGTGAAAGAACAGATATAACTTGTTCTGATTACTTCGGCTAAACGGGAAATACCGGTAAAAGTCCTTGTCCACATGCTGCACAGGCACCCGGCGGGTGATCTCTTCATACACATGCGTATACTCACGAATGGGGGTTCCGCTCTCGAGGAGGTTGATCAACTGATTATACAACGACACCGTCATTCCCTCGGCCTGGGGTGTGGCTACAACCACTTCAGAAATAGACTGCTCCTTAACAGTCTCTCCTACCCGGGTCAGTGGAAACTCCTGTAACGGATTGAACCCCGATGGCACATAGGTCCTGGAATCGGTATTGATAAAACCGATCACCTTGTAGTTGGGGTCCGATTTCTGCAAAGAGGCTACAATGGCATTGATATCCCGGGCATCACCAATGAGCAACACGCGCTTAAAGAAACGAGGAGCCGAAATGAGCACGATATACGCATAACGCCAGAGGAACAACGCCAGGTTGATCGAAATGTAGAAATAGATGATCTGCAAACGATTTTCCGGAAGTTCCGGAGTAAAGAAGGGTGTGAGCAGATAAAAAAGTACCGTAACCGAAGAGGCCAGAATAATGTTCTGAATAACAATCTCAAACTTACTGGCCTTCTGTAGATTATAAAGTTCGAAAATAGTCGCAAAGACCGTCAGGTAAAGGGCCAGAACGATCGACCACAACCAGTTTTCCGAATTGATCTTGAAGTAATCGAAATCAAAGACCAATCCCACCAAATAAAGTGCAAGGAGTACGCAGAAGATATCCAGGAGTCGCAAGAGTACTTTCCTTTCAGAAATATCAAAATGGATATTGGACCTCCTGGACATAGGTTAGTTTTGAGGTATGGCAGTCTGTTAGTTAGTTCGATCGAAGTATAAAAGTAGGTATTTATTCGGTCAAAAGCGAAATCCATTTTGCTTTGATCTGCACCCAATCGAACGTATCCACCAACTGCCGGGCCTGTCGCTGAACACGAACCCCCTCCGACGGATTTTCCAGCAGGTAAGAAATAACTTCCACAAAAGCGTCCGGATCGTCAGGAGATACCATCCACCCCGTTTCTTTGTGTGTAATGATGTAAGGTATTCCACCGACATTCGTTGACACGACCGGAAGTCCCAGTGCCATAGCCTCCAGCAAACTTACCGGCATATTGTCAAAATTCGTGGTATTGATAAAGATATCGTAGTCAGTCGCCAGGCTGATCCATTCCTGTTTTGTCAACTTTCCCGTAAACGAAACAGGAAGCCCTTGCTCCTCGGCATACTGTTTACAATGGACCAAACTGCCATCCTTATCCGGCCCTACCATACAAAGGCTGGCATCATGGCCCTTATCACGTAACGCCTTGAGGACTTTTAACGCCAACATCGGGTTGTATATCTCCGCAAAGGAACGTACCCAAAGTAATTTTGGCTTGAGTGCCTGTCTTTCCTTGTAGGGATAATCGTTGAGATCGATCGTATTGGGGATATAGGTAAGGTTTTGATAGCCCGCCTTACGGAAATGCTCCATCAGGTATTTTGACGGAGCCACATTGACCCTTGCCCCGTGAAAGAGCTTGTAGGACTGCGAGGGGCTCCGTTCCAGTCGGTTGGGAAGATCTCCTCCGTGCAGGATTGGGATATACGGAATTTTAAAAAGGCGACATAAATTCCCGATCGCCACGGCATAAAAGAAATTCTGAGTACTATAGGTATCGATAAGGACTACATCGGCCCAGGATCGATTCCGGACAACGGCCCAAAGCATATTCAGCAAGCGTACCGCCTTGTTCCGCTTGCCGGAGGCCGACCTCACCGCAAAACCTTCCTCTGCCAACTGCCGGGACAGGGTGTCCAGGGTAGTCGGGGTGGCCGAAGGATTATGCCCTAACTTGTTTCCTATGTATAGTATTCTTCTTTCGGACATTTATGATCGTTATAAGGGCCAGTCCGTAGATAAGGGATGGAGCCGCAATTCGCATGGAAGAGTGATTGATCGTTAGGAACCAAAAAGCCAGAAACGAAAAAAGCAACACGTTGGACCGGTTCCGAATTCTGAAGATCAGAGGTGTCACAATAAGTATGAGCATTCCCAGCAATCCAAACAGGCCATGTTCCGAAAGGATCCGGGTCACCTCGTTGTGGGTATTGGAGAACCTACCGGTTTGAGCCTGCCTGTACTCCCGTACTTTACCTACACCGATCCCCGTGAGCGGATACTTGTAAAATGCCTCCATTTCCTCGTCTATCAATTCCAGTCGCCCCGTAGTGATATCACCCTTGGTGCGACCCGCCGCATCCTGATTCGCATACCGTTTGTCAATCAATCCCAGTGTTGATACCGATGTAATGATCCAGGTGACGAGTATTACACCCCCAATAGCGATCAACTTAGGCATCATTACTGCCTTTGTACGTATTTTGGCCTGCAAGAAGTACAACAATATAAATACCGCCGCACAGGCTGCTGCTGTCATGATTCCTCCCCTCGAGAAGGTCACTATGCCTCTGTAAGTGAGTAAACCAAGCAACGAAACATCGATGATATTGACTAATAAATCCCTTACCGTAAACAATCGGGTAAACAGGATAAACATGCCCAAACCGAGAATCGTGGCTACCTGATTTGGCCCAAAGCCGCCGGAAGCCGCAAAGTTTGACTGAGTTCCCGTCAATACGTCCCTAATGTTCGGGGTGTAGACGTAGAGATAGATGGTCATGGCGACCATCGGTAGTAATGCAGCCAGCAAAATCTGTTGCAGGCGTTTCCAGGACATCTTTCTGTCGTAACAGTACAAGGCACTTATAGCTAGACTTATCGGACCACTCAGGTTAAAGGCGATCGCCTGTACGACGCTGGACTCGTAGTTGAGATTAATGGCTGAAAATAATATACCCGGAATCAGGAACACAATAAAGAACACATACGGCCAGCTTTTGGTGTTGAACCCCTTATAGAACATTCCCAGGGTTAGAAATCCGATGACCGAATACTTGGCAAACTCATAGCTTAGCGCACCCCCGGTCATACGTGAAAAGACCTCAAAACCCATAATATAGGCCGCGGCGATAAGCACCTCATCGTTCTTGTTGCCTCGTGAGATCACATAGTACAAAAAGAACATTACAACGGAAAACAGGACAAACTTTGCCATGGCGGGAGCCAGGTAGATCGCCATGGCTATACCGGCGTGCAATAGCAGGAGTTGAATATACTGTGCGTTCGTAACGGCTTTCATACGAGCCTTTTGTAAATATTCATAAGTTGGGGCAGCACGGTCTTCTCTGAATACTGTGCTTCAACATGTTTTCTGAACTGAGAAGCATGTTGCGCTAACAATGACTCGTTCTTCATATAAGACCGAAGGCCATTTGCAAAGGCATCCGGATCTCCGGGAGGCACTGTTGTCCCAAATGTACTAATTACTTCTTCACAACGCCCAACTTTTGTGGTGAGTGCCGCAATGCCGGCCGCGCCATATTCCAGCAAAGCCATGGGCAGTCCCTCGTGGTCGGAGGACAATACTCCTATCTTCGCTTGTTCCAGCAAGTTCTTTGTATCCGACTGCAATCCTAATAACTCAACAGCATCTTCCATTCCGTTATCCCTAATGAAGTCTTTTATTTCTTCTGAATATGCATCCTGATAATCGGCCCCGATCAACTGCAGTTTCCATCGTGGAAACTCTTTGTTCAGTTTGCTAAATGCCTGAAGCAGGTTCAAATGATTCTTGGGAGCTTTCAAATTGGCGAGGCACATGATTATTGAACTGCGTTCCGAATGATCAGATTGCCGCTCCCCCATTGTAACAAAGTTGGGCAGGTAGGTCACCTTTGAAGTCTTAAGGTTTTTTTCGCACCATGTTTTGAGCGCTTCGTTCACTGTAATTATTTCTGAAAAATAGCGAGAGCACCAACGTAGTGCTTTGTTTTCTTTTCCTGTGGTCTCCAACCGCTTTCCCAGATGCTCATGCCATACGATACGTACCTTCGGATAGAGTAGTTTGGTAAGCACCGCAAAAAAGAAGGAAGTGGTGTGGGCGTGGATAATGGTGATTCCGTGTATTTTCAAAAATCTTTTGAAGCGGCGCGCAGCGGCAAGATCCAGGATGCTTTTCCGATTCAGAAAGATATAATGCTCAGGATTGGCAATCTCTTGTTTGAAAGCGCCTTCTTCCCGCGTAACCGCGAGATACGAACCTTCGAGTTCGCGGTCCAGCGAATTGGCAAAGGTTACGGCCATGCGTTCGGCCCCGCCCGGATTGAGCGAATCTATGAGTTGTACCACCTTCATACCAGCAGTTTTTTAATTTCCCGCTCAAAGGCATCGATCGTATACTCCCGGCACCCTTGCATACCTGCTTCGGCCATCCGCTGCATCGCTTCCGGATCATTCACTAGTTCGTTC
>CAZTLE010000090.1:0-15912 GCA_964614415.1 uncultured Aureitalea sp.
AGCGTACAGCGGATGGGAAAACGAAATTCCGGTAATCTGCTTTTCCTGCAGCCGGTATTCCGAAAAACTACCTAACCCGAGAGCGGATAACAGTGTATTGTAACTTGAAATCTCAGCACCTTCCGCAGGAATGATAAGCACGCTGCCGCCATTTTCCGAGAACGACCTAAGCGCCGTGCTTAAGGGAACCGGAATTTCCTCGATTTCGTTCAAGATTATGAGGTTTTGAGAAGGTATATCATTGTAGTTGAGTTCGCTGAAGGCCTGCTGTGTATATTCAAACTCTTCCGAAGAAAATAATCGTTGTAAGTAGTTTGCGCTGGCCTCGTTAATAGATAACACCTTTATTTTCTTAGCCTCATTGATACTGAAGAACAGCGAGTTATCAAAAGTAAGATTCGGTTCGGTTAGTTCCAGGCGTCCGTTAAACCCGGAAGCATTTTCAATGTCGAAAACCACGGTGTTCGATCCACTTTCAGAAAAATCCACAGCACTTTTGGCGATAAGCGTATCGCCATTATAAAGCGAAATCGGAACACTTTGCGGAATGTCGCCACGACCTGATATCATAACTTCGAGTTGTGTGCCGGAGGCATCTTTAGAACCTATATATGTAGAATCAATCGCAATGTTGCTTGGCGCATTTGGTTCCAGTTGTACCGCTTCTAGCGTAAGGTCTGCCGGAATTTCCGGAAATGAACCATTCGATTGGAAATCGGAGACATATACTACCCGCCTTTCTACACCCGGCTCTTTGGAGAATAGGAGATTGGCCTGCAAAAGCACGGCTTCTGGCGACAGTTGTTTTTGGGAATAGGGAATTGAAAGGACTTCATTCCTGAAATCTTCGATAGCCGCATTCTTTCGAACCACATCATTGGTGAACCAATGCAGCTTCTCGGTGCCCGTCGATCTCGCGAAAAGGTCCTGAAGTGCTCGCTGTAGCAAGCTACCCTGAGGTCCCTTCGCCTGCATACTGAATGAGTTGTCTATATACAGTACGGTTTCCTTTTGGGTGTTTAGGGCCGTTTTGGAAGCCGAAAAGGGCTGAGCGAAAGCTAAAACAATACAGGCAATCGCTCCCAGGCGGGTCAATAAGGTGAGCCATTTTTTGAGCTGAGAACTCTTTCGGGTCTGGATCGTAACCTTCTTCAAAAAGGCGACATTCGTAAAATCGATCTTCTGAAAACGACGAAGCTGAAAAAGGTGAATGAAGATAGGAATGAGCAGCAGGAAAAGTGCGTAAAGTAATTCCGGATGTTTAAACTGCATTCCTTATAAAATTTGCCAAAGATAATAATTTGATACAACGGCCTAACAAAGTTACCATATGATTTGTCTTATTTCAGTTTTTAACAAAACCTTAGCCTATTAGGGCTACAGGCGAAGTATCTTTGACGCTCCAACAACAATATTCGTCTAATGAAACATATTCTATTTAGTGCTTTGCTAAGTATATTTTTGGTGAGTTGCGGAGGCAAATCTACCATAAACGACCTGGCCGTACAACTTCCTATCAAATCCTCAATTGATCTCTCTCAAACCACCGATGATCGCGTTCCCGTGACTATCGATCCGGGACGGTTTACCGTGGAAAGTGTTACCTATCGCTTGCCCAAAGTCGTACAGGGAACCTATGCTGTGAGTGATTTCGGAAGTTTTGTACAGGATTTCAAAGCGTTCGACTATGAAGGGAACGAAATGGCTGCAGAGAAAACAGATACGAATACCTGGACAATAGACGGCGCACAGCAGTTAGACAAGATCACCTATTGGGTAAATGATACCTTCGATATCGAAAAGTCCGGAGAGCAACCTACACCTTTCTCACCTTCGGGAACCAATATCGCAGAAGATAATTACGTACTGAACCTGCACGGCTTCATCGGGTACTTTGATTCGCTGAAGAATAATCAGTATCAGTTGGATGTAACCGCTCCGTCTGATTTCGTGCGGACATCTGCATTGCAGACCGTTGGCGAAACTACCAGCGAAGATGGCAGTTTGACAACCTCCGGGTATTTTGCACCCCGCTATTTTGATATCACGGATAATCCGATGATGTATGGAAAGCTTGATGTTGAAGAGTTCCAGGTTGGTGATATCAAGATCGTGTTAAGCGTTTATTCGCCTACGGGAGTGCATACGGCGGCTAAAATTAAAGAAACCGTCTACAAAATGATGGAAGGTCAAAAGGCATACATGGGAGATATTAACAGCACCCCCAGATACGATATCTACCTGTATCTGGCTGGCCAGGGAGAAGCCGAACCGACTGGTTTCGGAGCCCTTGAGCATCACACGTCTACTGTTGTTGTTTTACCGGAGTCTATGCCGGACGAAGCACTGGCCAATGCTATGATCGATGTGGTATCTCATGAGTTCTTTCACATAGTAACACCTCTGAGTGTGCATTCTGAAGATGTTCATTATTTCGATTATGCCAATCCTACGTTCTCCAAACACCTTTGGATGTATGAGGGAGTAACCGAATATTTTGCAAGTCTTTTTCAGATCGACCAGGATCTGGTGACCGAAGAGGAGTTTTACTCCAAGATGATGGGCAAAATTGAGACCTCACTGGGCCTGGATGATACGATGAGCTTCACGGTAATGAGTGAAAATGTATTGGACGAGCCATATGCCAGTAACTATTTTAATGTGTATCAAAAAGGTGCCTTGATCGGTATGTGCATCGATATCATAATGCGGGAAGAAAGTGGTGGCAATCGTGGTATCCTATCATTGATGAAAGAACTTTCTCTTAAGTACGGACAGAATAAGCCGTTTGAAGACGACGCGATCATTGATGAGATCGTTGCAATGACGTATCCTTCACTGCGCACATTCTTTGACACTCATGTGATAGGGACCACGCCCATAGACTACAATCAGTTTTTCGACAAGGTAGGGCTGGAAGTTACTACAGATCAGATCAAAACGAACTACGTGCAAAACGGAAGTGCCTTGATTGTTGGTGCCGATCCTCCGAATGGAACGATCATTTTTAATGGACTTGTGGCTGAGAACAGTTTTTGGAACGATCAGGGGGCAAAACCCAATGATGTGATCTATGAGATCAACGGTACGAAAGTGACATTGCAAAATGCCAATGACGTCTTTTCTGAAGTATTCAGCTGGCAACCGGGCATGGAGGTAGAGGTGAAGCTGAAGCGAGGCGGCGAGGACATTGTCATTAAGACTGAATTAACTCAATCGTATACACAAGGAAGTAAGCTACAAGCCATGGCTAATGCTTCCGAAACCCAGAAAAACTTACGAAAAGCATGGCTAAAAGGCTAATAAAGAATAACAATAAGAATATAGAATAAAAAAACCGGCCTCGCGCCGGTTTTTTTAACTCCTTCTGTTTGCTAAAAGCGGAGGTGGTTCCCCGGTGAAAGGGTTCCACCTGCTAATGCTTTTAGCCCCCATGCCTGAAGCGCGTATCACGGCTCTGTCACCATAGCGTTCTCGCATTCTGTCCATGGCCTGGTACAGGTTGATGGTCTTCTCGTTGTCCTCAAACAGGTCGATCTGTTGTCCCCCCTCAACCAGATGACTAAACTTGACTCCCACCAACCGTACCAGCAAACGCCTTTGATATAGCCGTTTGTAGAGCTCCATGACTATGGGGATGATCTTATGATCCGCCGAGCTGTACGGAATTCGTTTTTGTAATGTATAGGTTTGAAAATCGGAATACCGGATCTTGAAGGTCACACAGGCCGTGAGCTTATTCCCGCGTCGCAATTGATAAATAAGGTTTTCGGCCATTGCCATGATGATCCCTTGTAATTTGTTCACGTCGGTAGTATCGCGGTCAAACGTACGCTCGGTCGATATGGATTTTCGTTCGTGGTATTGTACCACAGGTGAATTGTCAATACCATTGGCTTTTTTCCAGATAGCGACCCCATTCTTTCCAAATACCTTGCTCATCATCTCCATGGGCATCTGCTGTATGGTCTCGATCTTTTTAATGCCCAGGTCGCAAAGCGAGCGGTAGGTTACTTCCCCGATCATGGGGATCTTACGTACCGAAAGAGGGGAAAGGAAAGGCTTTTCGGTCCCCTTTACAATTCGCATTTGATTATTGGGTTTTGCTTCCCCGGTAGCGATCTTAGAGACTGTTTTATTGATCGAAAGCCCAAAGGAGATGGGAAGCCCGGTTTCTTTAATGATCCGCTTACGCAAGTCCGTAGCCAGGGAATAGCAGCCAAAAAAGCGATCCATCCCGGTGAGGTCTACATAAAACTCATCTACCGAAGTCTTTTCATAGACGGGTACACTTTCCTTGATAACGTCTGTCACCTGATCGGAGAATTTGCTGTAGATGCCCGAATTCCCCCGCAATATAATCGCTTCCGGGCATAACATCTTTGCCATCCGCATGGGCATAGCCGAATGAATACCGAATGTCCGCGCTTCATAGCTACAGGAAGCCACTACACCACGATCAGTAGTACCGCCAATAAGAATAGGCTTCCCTTCAAGCTTGCTATCCAGCAGCCGCTCGCAGGACACGAAGAAGGTATCCAGGTCCATGTGCATGATAGAGCGGTTTTCGGTCATAATTACTTGTTACAGTTTGAAAAGCATATCCTTACTGTCACATTGAGCGCAGTCGAAATGCATATGGGTGTGTGCGTTTTTTCCTTCGACTGCGCTCAGGATGACATAATATGTCATAATGCTTTTCAAGTTCATTTATAAAATAGATTTCTTATTGATTCGCGCCCCTTTTTTGCTGTCGGCATACCGGGGGTCTTCGATGATTGCAAGGCGTTCCATAGACGAAACTTCTATGGAAATGCATTCAAACTCTTCCATGACCACCCCGGTGATACGATAAATACCCCGACCGCGAAACGGATATTTGGCAGCAATGGGAGGGAAGTGTACCGTATCAATGAAGTCCCCGTCAATATCCAGGAAATTTCCGAAGAACATCTGCTTACCCCCCGAAGTCGTCGTTTTCTTATTGGTGATCAAATACCCGTCAATGGATATCTGTTTTCCAACGCTTTGCTCCAGGCTACGGGCGGTGATACTACTGTACGAAGGCTCTGCCAGCAATTCAAACGGATTGCACAGCGGGAATCCGAATAATTCCATTTCGTCAAAAGCATCTTCCAGGGCAGTGCTGGAAAGCTCCGGGGTTTTGAAGTTCCTGCGCTCTGTTTTGAAGAGTGTACGAACATGCTCGTTGAAGGATACTTTGTTGATCTTCATATGTGCTTCCCATAACAGCTCCCGCTTATTACGTCCCGTATATCGAAACGCATCGATCTTGATGAGAATACTTATCTGCTCCACCGAAATAGGGACCCGGTCAATAAAGTCGTCCAGACTTAGGTAATACCCATTGGCATCCCTTTCGGTAGTGATCTTTTCAATGATCTTAGACTCCAGGGATTGCAGGAACATGAATCCCAGATAGATGTCTTTTCCGTGAATAACGGCTTCTGCATAACTGTGATTGATGCAGGGCGGCAGGATGGTAGCATCGTGCATACGGGCTTCGTGCACATAGAGTTCGGTACGGTAAAAACCTCCGAAATTGTTGATGGTGGCTACCATATACTCCCGTGGATAATAGGCTTTTAAAAACAAACTTTGATAGCTCTCCACGGCATAGGAAGCCGAGTGGCCCTTGGCGAAGGCGTACCCGGCAAAACTTTCTACCTGCCGCCATACATCTTTTGTTAGCTCCGGCGATTTTCCACTTTCAGCACAATTGCTGAAGAACTTGTCTTTTACCTTCAGGAACTCCTCCCGGGAGCGAAACTTGCCGGACATGCCCCGCCGTAACATATCGGCTTCCCCCAGGGTAAGCCCGGCAAAGTAGTGCGCTACCTTGATCACATCCTCCTGGTAGACCATCACCCCGTAGGTTTCGGGCATGAGATCCTGCAATACCGGATGTGCATCTTTACGTCGTTCGGGATAACGGAATCGCAGTATGTATTCCCGCATCATCCCCGATTTGGCCACCCCGGGCCGAATGACCGAACTCGCGGCAACCAACCCCAGATAATCGTCCACCCGCAACTTTTTCAGCAGTATCCGCATGGCAGGAGATTCTACATAAAAACACCCGATGGCCTTCGCATTGCGGAGTAGGTCTTTAATACGCTCATCTTCTTTGAATCGCTTTATGTCATGGATATCGATGGGAGGAAGTTCCGGGTGATTGTACCGCACGATCTCTACCGTATCCTTGATCTTCCCAAGGCCCCGCTGACTCAGAATGTCAAACTTATACAGTCCAATGTCTTCTGCAGTGATCATATCGAATTGCGTAGTGGGAAATCCCTTGGGAGGCATAAAAGTGGCCGTGTAGTAGTGAATGGGTTTTTCTGAAATGATAATTCCTCCGGCATGGATTCCCAGGTAATTGGGAAGCCCTTCCAGATATTTACCGTATTGTATTACAAGCTGGGACAGTTTGTCCAAATGTCGGAAACTGTAACGCCCGGAAGACAATACATCGATCTCGGATTTCGGCAATCCGAATACTTTCCCCAATTCGCGAATAGCTGCCTTGTACTTAAATGTATTGTATACGGTAAGCAGGGCAGTATGCTTAAATCTTTTGAACATGAATTGGGTAATATCGTCCCGATCCATCCATGAGAAATCCACATCGAAATCCGGCGGATTCTTCCGGTAGAGGTTGATGAAACGTTCAAAATACAGATCGAGCTCTACCGGGTCCACATCGGTAATGCGGAGCAGGTACGCAATAATACTGTTGGCACCGCTTCCACGGCCTACGTAGAAGTAGCCTTTACTTCGGGCATATTTAAGGATCTTCCAATTGATAAGGAAGTAGGAAACAAAGCCTTTTTCGTTAATGATGCGAAGCTCCTTCCTGATCCGGTCCAGGATGGTGTCATCCGGGTTCTTGTAGCGATATTCAATTCCTTCATAAGCCAGTTTTTTAAGCAGTTTAAAATCCAGTTGGGCGTTGCCGGTATAGGCCTCCTGATTGTTGGGTTTCTCCTGGGAGAAGTCGAAGTCAATACTGCATTTTTCGAGCAGTGCTTCTGTGTTTGTAATGAGTTCCGGAAAATCGGAAAAAGTGTCGATGAGCACTTCCGGAGTTACCATGATATGACTTTCTTTTCCCTGTTCGGAAACGGGTAGTTTGCTCAGTAATACATTATTATCGATAGCCCTTAATAGTCTGTGGGTGTTAAACCCTTTTTTATTCTGAAACGAGACTGTATGAAGCATCACCAGTTTGTCAATACGGCGGCGCCAGGGAGAGAATTTCAGTCGGTTGAGGTCTTCTTTGGCAACTCCGAGAAATTCGTGCTCCAGGAGTGCATCTCCTGAGAAAGAAGCAAAAGGATATATGACAAAGGTATTGGGAAGCGGTTTCGCCCGGTCGGGTACCGATTTGTTGGCATCATACAAAAAATGAGACAGGTAATTATTGATCTCCAGGAAGCCTTCGTTGTTCTTTGCCAGGAGAATGAACTGTTGTTGTGCACCGTTTCTGAAATCAACGCCCAGCACAGGCCTGATGCCGTATTTTTCAGCCAATCGTACAAAGTCCAGGCAAGCCGAAGTGTTGTTGATATCGGTCAGTGCCAACGTATGCAAACCCTGTTGCTGTGCCAGTGATAGCAGGTCTTTCGGCTTGATAGTGCCGTAGCGAAGACTGAAACAGGTATGGGTGTTCAGAAACATAGTTCAAAAATAACCACAATATGTAGTATTGATTGCTTATATTTGTAGTAAATGAAAATAATTTCATGAAACCTATTGCGAAAAACATCCGTCACCTTCGGGGTCTCAAGAAAATGACCCAGGAACAGTTTGCCGAAGAGCTAAGCGTTCCCAGATCCCGTATCGGTTCGTATGAAGAAGGGCGATCCGAACCACCGATAGAAATGCTCATTCGGTTATCGGATTTCTTTCGGGTGCCCATTGATATCCTGGTGAAGAACGACCTCACCCGCGCAACCGATACATCCTTCATTGAGCTCGGGAATCAGCGGGTATTGTTTCCTATAGTGGTAGACGATGCCAATGAGAATGTGATCGAAGTGGTGCCGGTAAAAGCCTCGGCGGGATACCTGTTGGGCTATGATGATCCTGAATATATCGAACAGTTGGAAAAGATCAAGCTGCCTTTTTTACCTACCGGGAAGCATCGGGCGTTTCCCATCAAAGGGGATTCCATGTTGCCTTTAAAAGATGGTTCTTATGTTGTAGCCCGTTTCGTGGAAGATTTGCGGGAGGTGCGAAGCGGCAATACCTATGTAGTAGTGACACTGAACAATGGAATCGTATACAAACGTGTGCAGAATGAATTGGAGGATCGCGGTACTTTGGTGTTAAGCTCAGACAATACCGTCTATGAACCTTTTGATGTGCCTGTCGAAGAGGTTCTGGAAATATGGGAGTTCACATGCAGCATCAATACGCAGGAGTACGACGAGCGCGAGCTGAAGATCAGTAGTATCCTTCAGATGTTCAATGAGCTGGGGGTTGAATTGAAAGAGTTTGAAAAGCGATACGGCTGATGTTTGTTGATTTAACGATGAATCAATTTGAAGATGAATTAATTGAGTAATTTTCAAATCAAGTAATCACCAAATCGAACCATCTTCAAATTGGACCATCAAACAATCGATCATCCTTTGTCTTTTGGTTTTTCCGGTTCTTCAGAATCACTTCCTCCGAAAATGAGCGATGTACTGGAGAAGGTAGTTCCAAAGGTCATGGCTGCATAGTACACCTGAGACACAGCACTGGCCACCTGTTCCTCTGTTAGCGGGCTTAACGGATGAATGAACACGGAAAATAAGATACCATCCGAAATGGCATATTTCGCGTCCAATACCGAATGATAATTGGCCTCAAGGCATACTGACAGTACTTCTTTTTCCAAATCGGCCGTTTCTACGATAGGTGTAATAATACGCATCCGATCATTGGCTTCATCGGTAATAACATACATGGGGAGTTCCTTATAAACTACCTGCCAGCGACCGGTAAGCCCTATAATAGAATCGGCTTCACGAGCCAAAACTTCTTCAAGGCGTTGATTGTTCATGTCTTGTGCAAAGCTAACTGTGGTGAAAAGGAGGGAGGCTACAAGGAGAAATCGCTTCATCTGATTCAATTTTATACAAGGTAGTCGAAAAAAAACGGGGATACTAACGCTGTCTTCGAATTAGCACTAGAACTTCTCAAAGGCACCCAGTCCGAAGAGTGCAAAATCGTATTTCACAGGATCTCTGGCGTCCATGTTCCTTAGCGCAATATCCAATTCGGTGAGAGCCCTGGCATCGTTCTGCTTTCGGGTGAGTAATCCCAATTTGCGGGCAATGTTTCCGGTATGCACATCCAGAGGGCAGGATAACTGCGATGGGCTGATCGAATTCCAAATACCGAAATCAACCCCCTTGTTATCGTTTCGAACCATCCATCGTAAGAACATATTGATCCGTTTCGCTGCCGAATTTCGCAGCGGATCACTCACGTGCTTTTCGGTGCGTTTAGCATGTGGCAATTCGAAAAAGACCTCCTTGAATTTTGAGATAGCCGGTTGCAGGGATTCCGCTTCCGCATATTTTGAGAAGACGGCTTCCAGTCCGCCATGCTGCTCGTAAATGTGACGAAGCGCCTTGACGAAGTAATTCAGATCTTCACCGTTAAAAGTACGGTGTACAAAGTCGGATAAATGATCCTTATCGGCCTCAGAATAGTTCATCACGAACTCGTAGGGCGCTTCTCCCATAAGCGACATAAGCCGCTCTCCATTGTTGATAATGCTCTTGCGATTCCCCCAGGCAATGGTCGCAATGAGGAACCCTGCAATCTCAATGTCTTCTTTCCTGGAAAAACGATGTGGGATCTGAATAGGGTCGGAGGTAATAAAATCAGGGTGATTGTAGTAATCGGCCTTTTCGTCCAGAAATTCTTTGAGTTCTTTTCTATTCATTGCTGTATTCGGTGCTCTCGATACATCAGTCTCACTTCGCTTCACCCGACACTCGATCACCTATATAGCGGACCTTGAGTGTCCGCCAATGGCGGATGTATCGAAAGGTTCCGCTACGAAATAATCTTCCCATCCTGCATCACCAGCTTGCGGTCGGCCATACCGGCCAGTTCTTCGTTGTGCGTAACGATCACGAACGTCTGTCCGAATTCATCGCGCAGCTTAAAGAAAAGATTGTGTAGGTTTTCGGCACTTTCGGTATCCAGGTTTCCACTGGGCTCATCGGCGAGAATAATTCCGGGGCTATTGATTAGTGCTCGTGCCACAGCCACTCTTTGTTGCTCTCCACCGGAAAGCTCATTGGGTTTATGTGTTTCTCGGTGCGACAACCCTAAAAAGGACAATAATTCTTTGGCCTTGGCCACAGCCTCTTCTTTTGGGGTGTTTTTTATGAAAGCGGGAATACAGACATTCTCCAAAGCCGTAAACTCCGGAAGCAGTTGATGGAACTGAAAGATAAATCCGAGATTCTCATTTCTGAACTTAGCCAGTTGCTTGCGTTTAAGCACTGTCACATCGGTACCGTTGATCTCCAGAGAGCCTTTTTCCGAAGTAAATGAATCCAACGTTCCGAGTATTTGAAGCAAGGTGGTTTTTCCCGCACCGGAGGCCCCTACAATGGAAACGATCTCCCCCCTGGCTATTTCGAGATCGACTCCCTTGAGTACGTGAAGATCATCAAAATATTTATGAATGTTTCGTGCTACTATCATAGGCTCCGTTCAGGTCGTGAAAATACAATATTGGGATGAAAGTGGAAAGTAGGTTTAGTAGCAAATTCCTATGTGCTGCTGAAATTGTTTGTTCAATGTACGGCGTCTTTGCGAGGAACAAAGTGACGAAGCAAACGGTCTAAATACCATCAGCGGACTGCTTCTCAGCCAGGGCTGATCGCAGAGACGTGAGAAACAAATGATTTCACCCCGAGCTTACAACGACGGTCGATCGTTGGTTCGATCGCGCTCCCGATCGATCTCGGAATCATAGAAACGTCCGCGACCGAATCCGTAGGTTCCAAATCCTACATTATTATTGGAAACAGGTGTTTTTCGTTTAAAGATCCCCTTAATGTTATTATAATCCACGAAATAGGTGATTCGTAGCGATACGGTGTTCTGCATGGGCTGGTCGAACAGATTGCTCAAACTCTCCCCATACCCCAAAGTTGACTGATCATCCAGATTAAATATCTGATTTCGGTAGAGGAGCGTGGCCTCACTACCGGGTGCGAAACGCCAACGGAAACTCAAATCAAGGTTCCAGATGTTGAAATTCTGATTAGGGTCTCTTTGTGTTTCCGTGTCGTAATCGATACGCGTCCGGCTGCCGTCATCGTTGAGTACGAAATAGATGTCATCCGTATAATCCGCTGTGGTCCAGGAATTACGAAAACGAAGGTCGATGGCTTTGTACGGATCAAAATTAAAGCTCGCTGTGATCGAATTTTCAATATTCGTAACATCCCGCTGTCCCAGGAATACGTCAACGTCATCGTTATCCACCCATCCGAAGTTATCATCCCGTTTAAAATAGGACGTAGCCAGTATTACGAGGAACTTATCCGAGAAGCGATAACGCGGCTGGAAATCAAAGAAATAGTTTCGCTGCGGATCGCCAAACCAGGTACGATGTCCTATGGTCGCATCAAAAGCAAACTTTTTACGGAAGTCGGTCGACACCCACATATTACCTCCCAGGTTGGCACCATATGTCACAAACCTGCCGTCCACACGAGGTTCAAAATAGTCTTCATTCTTACTGTTAACCCCTCCAAATCCTCCAAAAGCAAATCTCTCTTTAGTGACAAAGAAGGCATCCAGGTTAAAACTATTGCCGGTTTGTACACTGGGTCGGTATAATCTTCGGTGACGAGCCGTAAAGCCTATACGATAGTTATTGAAGGTTTCGGTGGGTTCGAATATTTGGTAAGAGATCCCGGCAACAAAATTGTTGAAGTTATTTCGAAAGTTAAGCCCCAGGTCATTAATGTCGAATGTGGTGTTGGAGAAATCATGACCTACACGATATCTTAAATTTCCCTTGATACGGAAAATATCAAGTTCGGAAAGGAATCCTGTTTTAACGCCTTCCGTAGTAATAACATTACTGAAAATAGCACGTCCGGAGCCTCTAAAACTATTACCCTTATCGGCAATATTGAAAACAAATCCGGTGGTATTGCCATCACGGGCGCTCCCGTTCCGGGTCACGTTGGTGTTGATAATGGAAACAGATGAGTTATCCCAGAACTGTTGATCCAGCACAAAGATGTTGTAGTTGGCCAGAGGTTCCACTTCAACTTTTCTGCTTTCACCGGTTGCCGTATCTCGAATCTTTGCAAAGGTCCGTTCGGTTACGGCATTCAGGAACCCGATTCCCAGCTTTCCTTTGGTACGTCCGGACACTTTAACGGCATTCAGCAGATTCACCTTATCCGGGAACTCGTCAACTACTTCGTTCTCTCCCAGTTCGCCCACACTTCCGGTCGGGGCATTTCCTATACGCCTGGAAAAGAAAATTCGTCCTCTGTTGAACAAATCCACTCCTTCAGTAAAGAATTGTCTATTCTCTCTAAAGGTCTGTTCGAAAGGCCCGAGGTTGAGCGACACCGCATCAAAGGCGGCCTGCCCGAAATCGGGGATTAGCGTGGCATCCAGAGTGAAGTTATCACTCAGTCCGTATTTGATATCCATCCCGGCACTGAAATCCGTTTCGGTCTCACCGTCAAATTCGGTAACAACGCCTTGCAAGAAAGGAAAGAAAATAAGTCGGGTAGGAGGATCAATATTCTCGATACCCGTTACATTTCCGCTCCATTGGGGTTCACGTCCTTGTTGGTTATTGATAAAGTTCCAGGTATGGGTTTCGTTCTTTGTTGTAAGCGCCCTGTAGAAGTTGATTCCCCAGTTCTGTACATCCACTTCCGGAAAACGCAATGCGTTATAAGGAATCCTAAATTCGGCATACCATCCCTTCTCGTCCTGAGAAATCCGGCATTCAAACACCACATTATAACCAAAATCAAAATTATTTTGCCCTACAATGGCATCACCAATGGTTCCGGCGCTGGTCACATAGAACCGGGTTTCATTAATCCCGTCATTAAGGGTATTGATCGCTATTACAAACCGATCGGCTTGTACAAAGACTTCATCCCGCTGTGAGAATTGCTTTAGAATCGTTTCGGGATTCGGATCGTACATAGTGGCCGCGAAGTATACGTTCTTGTCATCATAGGCCATTTTTACTTCGGTCTCATAGCCGGGATCTATGGTGCCTTCGTTTCCGGGTTGGTACATGAAGAAATCGCCATAGGCAGGTAATGTTTCCCAGACGGCATCGTCTAAGATTCCATCGATTTTAGGTGGGTTGTCTATACGTTTGGCCTCGAGCGTCTTTTTTTCTTGAGAATAGGATATGCAAAAAAGAAGTAATGCAAAGATTAAAAAGACCTTCTTCATAGTGATGATTGATGAATACGGGAAGCCCCGGTTACCCGTTGATATTAGTTAGTCGCTTTACCAAAACAAATCTAGACGACTCCGGCGCGGTGTTCTGCCAATGAAAAGTTAAAAATGTTTAGGGTACTGTTAAGGATACCGGTTTTAATTGTTAAATTCGTTTTTGGATGATGAAAAACTTAGAAAAAGCTGTGTTCGCGGGCGGTTGTTTCTGGTGTACAGAGGCCGTTTTTCAACGCGTAGAAGGAGTAGAAAAGGTGGTTTCCGGATATACCGGGGGACATATTAAGAATCCGGCCTACCGGGAAGTTTGCTCGGGGAGAACAGGTCATGCGGAAGGTATTGAGATCACTTTTGATCCGTCAGTGGTTTCCTATGACACACTGCTGGAGCTGTTTTTTGCAACCCATGATCCTACTACCCTTAACCGACAGGGGAATGATGTGGGAACCCAATACCGAAGTGAGATCTTCTTTGCTTCTGAAGAACAAAAAGAGAAGGCCGAAGCCTTTATTTCATTGTTGGAAGAGAACAAGGTATTTCCTTCGCCTATAGTTACCAAAGTGACGCCCCTGGATGTGTTTTATCATGCTGAAGAAGACCATCAGAACTACTACAACGACAATACACGACAGCCATACTGTCAGTTTATCATCACTCCCAAAGTTGAAAAAGTAAAAAAGTATTACGCCGAAAAGCTTAAAACCTCATAGATGGGATCCTACCGATTTTTAGAAGAATTTGATGCACCGATCACGGACGATCTGAAGAGCAAGTTTCATGATATTCTAACGGGAGTGGGAGAGGACCCGCAACGAGAGGGACTGCTGAAAACCCCGGAGCGAGCCGCAAAAGCCATTCAGTTCCTTACATCGGGGAACTGTCAGGATCCGTCGGAGATCCTGAAAAGTGCCATGTTTGCCGAGGACTACAATGACATGGTGATCGTGAAGGACATCGAACTGTATTCCTTGTGTGAGCACCATATCCTTCCGTTCTTCGGGAAAGCGCACATAGCCTACATCCCTGATGGTCACATCGTGGGGTTGAGTAAGATCCCACGGGTTGTGGATGTATTTGCCAGAAGGCTTCAGGTACAGGAGCGGTTAACCCACGATATCCTGGAGTGTATCAATGATACGCTGAAACCCAAGGGAGTGGCCGTGGTCATCGAAGCCGCCCATATGTGTATGATGATGCGCGGAATTCAGAAGCAAAATAGTGTTACGACAACCTCCGGTTTTCGGGGACAGTTCGAGAAGATCGAAACCCGCAACGAATTCTTAAAGCTTATTAGCAGCGACCTCGCATAATTTTCGGTACACTTATTGCGTTCTAAAAGGTGTAAACCTTTCAAGAATTATGAAAAAAAACAAGTACAAATTACTTCGGAAAAGTATCCTCTACGATTGCGTAGGTATGGCGACGATGTTTATTCCCGTAGCAGGACCTTTTCTAGACCTAATCTGGGCACCGATCGCGGCTAAGAAGATGAACGATATGTATGAAGGCACTAGCGGAAAGATCGCATCGATCCTGGTATTCATTGAAGAAATTTTACCCGGTATGGATTTCATACCTACCTTTACCCTTATGTGGTTATACACCTTCGTTTGGAAGAAGGAAGACAAAACCGTACCCCAGGTAATAGAAGTTGAGGTAAATGAATAACTAAAAACCCTCCGTCGCCAAGGCTAAGGAGGGTTTTCTTTTTAAACCGTATCTATTACTATAGTATCTCTACTATTATTCTACTTCCACGTCGAAAGTCACGGAAATGTCGGTTTCTCCACCGGCACCTGCCAACGTTCCGTCGTTAGGCTTGGTAGGCTCGTGTCTTAGCACCACATTCATAGTACCTGTACTGGCAGTGTTTGCAGTAAGCGTAAACAGTGTTCCCAATGGGTCTCCGTTTCCGTCAAAATTCGCATAGGCTGTGGTCACGTCAAGACCTCCACCTGCGATGAAGAACATTTGATGTTCATCGTCTTCTTCCTCAACCTCGGTAGTAACATTCTCCGGAGGAGTTTCGGTTTCATTTAATAGAACCACGGCACCACCATAGGTCGTCCCGGCGGTCAGGTTTCCTCCCGTAGTGGTAACTACAGGGGCGTTCGGTCCGTCACCGTCCAAATCTCTCGATTGCCAGGTAATGGCCGTGCCTCCACCTTGAGGGATCAAGGTAATAGTAAGGGTCGTTATTACTTCTTCTTCATTTACGGGTTCTGGCGTGTTGTCATCGTCTTTACAACCCGTCATTAGAACAGCAGCTAAAATTAATAAGCTGGCAAATCTGATCATTTTCATAGTTACTTGTTTTAATTGTTTTAATAATTGATTTTTAGATTTAAAGTAAAGTTCCTGCCAAGATCATCTGCATAAAACCGCAAGCGGTTGAGATAATTTCGATAGGAGGTATTAAAAAGG
>CAZTLE010000091.1:0-15805 GCA_964614415.1 uncultured Aureitalea sp.
TCTTTCATAGGTTAATAAATTGAAAACTGAAAATTGAAAGATTCAAAGATTAAAAGACCGCAGCCTTTAATCCTTAAATTTTTGAATCTTTCAATCTTTTAATCAGTAAGTGTTATTGTGTTCAAAGTTTCTGCCGATTAATCCTATAAGATCATACCTTTACAGCATGGACGACATCCTAAAACAACTTCCGCAACGCGCCAAAGATACACATACCGAGAACAAAAAGTTCTTCGCTAAGCTCAGGAAAAAACCTCCAAAGCACCTGGATCGGTTAATGCAGGAGCTTCATGAGAACGAGTTTGCCCGAACCGATTGCCTTAGCTGTGCCAATTGCTGTAAAACGACAGGGCCTTTGTTTACTGATAAAGACGTGGAGCGGATTGCGAAGCACTTCCGGATGAAGCCGCAGGCGTTCATAGAAACGTATCTAAAAGTGGATGAAGACAATGATTATGTGCTTCAGGAGGTTCCCTGCACGTTTCTTGGACCGGATAACTATTGCAGTATTTATGAAGTGCGTCCTAAGGCATGTCGTGAATATCCGCATACGGATCGGAAGAAATTCCATCAAATCTCCAATCTTACCTTGAAAAATGTCGCTATTTGTCCTGCAGCCTTCAATATTGTAGAAGAAATGAAGCAACGCATACCCAGGTAAAGAGGCCGGCACAAACCCATCTTTCGAACCTTTCCTTCAGGATTCCGTTAATTACGTAATTCCCACCGTTTATTCCGAGAATTGACCGGTAGTATCATCTCACTATCAGGCGATTACCTTCTGTTCTACTTTAGTCCTCAAATCAAACCCGCCAATCATGAAGCTTTCGATACGTCTTGATAAAAATTTACTTTTTTTTGCCCTTTTAGTAATACCTACCCATGTTCTCCTGGCTCAGGTCGGGATTGGGACTACAACACCCACCAAAGACCTGGATGTCAACGGAGAACTGAGAATTAGAAACTTACCCGCAATTTCAAATCCGTCGTTTCTGGCTTCGGATGCTAATGGGAATGTGGGTGTTGTTTCTATTTACACCTTGTACGACGTGGTTCAGGACGTTGCCACCGGGCCTGTTGATCAACCTGTGGTGGGTATTTCGACTATTAACAACGTAAATTTAGGGCTATCTGTAACCACTACTATTCCTGCTAATAAGGAAGCCGTGATTTTTGTAAATTACTCTGTACCTGTAGGGATTAGTACGTTTACTGGTCCCGTGGGATACTATGGGATTCGTTTCTTGCGAAACGGCATTGAAGAACAATCGGGGTCCAGAAAGTATACGATCTATACCGAATCCGGCGGACCTAGTGTCAAAATGGTGACTGTTTCGAATGTATATGTAGAGACACTTACACCCAGTGCCGTTGATCGAACTTTTACCTTTGCACTTAACGGCTATATTGAACAAATCGTTGCCGGATCACACACGTATAGATTCAATATGTGGTCTAATACCGGCATCAATTTTAATTGGGGATTTGGGACACTGAGCGCAACAGTGTATGTTAGATAAACCCGGCTGGTGACATGATACTAATCAAACAGGCTTAGCCCTTTTCAATTACTTCGGAATACGGTTGAGCTTTTGAAAAACCACTTCTCCATTTTCGTCGATATAGGCATATACTCCGCGACGTGCTCCTTTCGAAATAGGAATGTAACTAACGTCTTCTTCCAAATGATCCAGCAATTCCGGGGAATCACCTAAGTAACTGAAAAGTACACGAAACAAATTCACGGAAGTCTTTAACGAATCGGAAGCATCGGGGGCATCACCATCAGGCCATTTTACAGCCATTTGTATACTGAAAATTGAGTATATCAAATCCCTGTCCTGGGTTTTTTCATAGGCCTGATTCATAAAGTCCATTCCTACGAATCCGCCGTGATCCGCCATGATAACAACAAGCCCTTCCGGGTCATTTTTACGGATCATGGATACGGCCTCCATAACTTTTGCATTGGTTTCCGGTAGATCCTCCAACCAAAGTGCCCGTTCCTTTTCAGCCCCCTGCGATTTGTTTTTACGCACGGTGACGTGACCCGGGCTGAAGATCTCAATGAAATAAAACGTAGGTTCGGTTTGATCTTCCAGATAATTTTCAAGTACGGGAAGCACATCTTTCTTTTCGCCCAATCCGGTCGAGATATACTTCACGTCCTTTGATAAATAGTTGCTCTCATCAAAACCCATTTTGGGCTTATTGACCAACATATAGGGTTTTTCAGCAAGATACACCGTGCGGTAACCGTTCCCTTTGAAAACATCGAGTACAGCATTATTTGAAATAACTATATCCCTGGCTTTTAATGTTTCTGAAAAACTCGGTCCCCCATGATAATAGTGATGTTTCATACTAAAGACCGAACTGTTGGAGGTGAGGGTGGAGGCATAATTACTTCTGAAATTGGGATAAAGAGTAAACCGCTCGTTTTCCAGGAACGACTCCAGGGGACTTTCCTGTAGCCCATAATACCCCTTCTTTAATTCCGAAAAACTGACATAACCATCCGGTTGAATGAAATAGACATTCGGCTTTTTGGTAAACTGAACATCGGCAATTGCATCGGGTTGTTCGAGCCATTGGGTGGAATGCATAATTTGTTCATAGACCCTCGGGACGATGTAAAAAGTGGCGATCACTGCCAATATCAATTGAATTACAACGAGTTTTTTGAGTGTTTTATAAAACCAAAAAGCATAGATACCTGCAGCAAGAAATACCCCTGCAATTGGTAAGGGAGGAAAGCCGGCGACCAAAGCGACCATCAGCAGAAAAAGAAATGTAAACGCATTGAGGAATGGAAGTACTCTGGGCGCGATACCACTAAAGAAAGACAGCCTCACAATTCTGTCCGCTGCAAAGAACAGCACCATGGGAGCGACGAGAAAGACCCCTAAAAAGTAAAGCAAATGCTTTCCGGAATTTACTAAAGTGTAATTGTTGGAAGCATAGAACAACAAGGGATATAATCCGGCTGCCACGGCGGTTAGAACCGGGAATGTTCTCGAACTCTGTAAAAAACGGGTTAGCAGCTTTGGTCTGGTATCTTTGTTCATTAGAAAGTATTCCAGGTAAAAATAAACATTGCTGCCGGCATAAGAGTTGGTGCTTGGAACTTGAATTTGAGATTTCCGTAATTACTTGTAAAGCAAATATCGCTGTCTCATGGCATCATACTCCATGAGCGGTTTGATCCAGGTGTTTCGAATGTCTTTATGCGTATAGCCCTGCATGATCTGTTGCTGCAATACCTCCGTTCCGGCATGTGCCGTGAAGTTTTTGGTGTTGAAGAAATTTTCTTTATCCGAATGATTCTTATAGGCTTCAATGATCCAGGTAAGGTCAAGTCGGCTCATTCGCGGCGTTTCACGCAAGTCAAGTCCGTTACACTGAGTGCCCTTGTGTTTCGGGTACTTAGCACCAAAGTTGGGCTGTGGTGTGTACTGAAACGGATAGTATTCTATGGGTAGATGTGGTGAACCAAAAGTTTGGAATTGCATTTCAGTGCCTCGTCCGGCATTGAGATTTGTACCCTCCAGCAACCCGAGACTTGGATATAAGTTAATAGCCACATCGTTCGGTAAGTTAGGAGAGGGACGAACAGGAACCGAATAAAAGGTTTCGTGGGAATAGTTCTCCATTTCAATAACAGTGAGGTCACATTTCATTCCATTGGCCAGCCAGCTCTCACCATTTATCATCTTTGCATATTCCCCGATGGTCATTCCGTGGACAAGGGGAACCGGATGCAGTCCCAGGAAACTGGTGTGCTTTTTCTCCATGATGGGGCCATCTATATAGTGCCCATTGGGATTAGGCCGATCGAGAACAATGAACGGTATCCCAGCCTCAGCGCATGCTTCCATCATATAATGCATGGTCGACACATAGGTGTAAAATCGCACACCCACATCTTGAATATCGAACACTACCACATCAAGCCCCTCCATTTGAGATTCGGATGGTTTTTTGTTCTTTCCGTACAGCGAGATGATGGGCAGACCGGTTTTGGTATCCATCCCATCTTTCACCAACTCACCCGCGTCGGCTCTTCCTCTAAAACCATGCTCAGGGGCAAACACCTTGCGGATGTCCACCTTTTGACTTAACAAGGTGTCAACAAGGTGTGTGAAGTCACGCTTTACCGCAAAAAGAGAATCCGAGCCGTTAAACCCGTCAAACTCATAAATGAAACTCTCGTTGAAGACAATAGAAGTTTGATTGGAAACGACCCCCACCTTTTTACTTGATAACGTTGGAAGGTATTGATCGAAACGGGCGGCGCCTTCAACAATATGTGGCCTGTCCCTGATAACATCAGCCACAATTTCGACCTCTCCATCCTTAGAATTGGAATTCGAACGATTCACACATGAAATAAGTACTAATACCGTTATTAAAAGTGTATTTTTGAAAAAAGATAATCTCATTAACAGTCGTTGAATTTCGAGTTTTTCATAGCCCGTCGTATTACGGGATCCAAGGATTATAAAAGTAGCATTTCGGGTCCAATAATAAAAATTGCCATCACCGCAATCGCTTTGGGTATGATCGTTATGCTCATCTCTGTTGCCACGGGCATCGGTCTTCAAAAGAAGATTCGTGAAAAAGTGTCCGCCTTCAACGGAGATATTGTCATCACCAATTTTGATACCAACTTTTCAAACGATTCACAGATTCCCATTTCCACGCATCAGGAGTTCTATCCGGAATTCAATATTGAAGGAGTTCGCCACATACAGATCACGGCCTCAAAAGGAGGGGTGATCCGAACGGCTTCCGACTTCGAAGGCGTGGTTGTTAAAGGAGTGGGAGGTGACTATAACTGGGAATATTTTGAACAATTCCTGGTCTCAGGCCGATTGCCGAATTTTTCAGAGAACCTCAATGAAGAAATCCTTATTTCATCCTACCTCGCGAGTCGCTTACAGTTGAGTATAGGGGATAAAGCCGTGACCTATTTTTTCAATGAAGATATTTCGAAGCGACTCCGAAGTCGGGGGTTTGAAATTGTCGGCATCTACGATAGCGGTTTTCAGCAGTTCGATGAACAATATATTTTGGCCGACATTAGACACATTCAGCGCCTTAACAAATGGAAGGAAGACGAGATAGGCGCTTTCGAGGTATTTGTGTCCGATTTCGATGAAATAGGAGCCATAGGCAACGCTGTATACAATAAGACCGGAAGTTTACTGGATACACAAACAATACGGGACAGGTATTACTCCATATTTGAGTGGTTGGACCTTTTTGACTTTAACATCGCTCTTATCATAGGGATAATGATCCTGGTGGCCGGGATCAATATGATCACTGCACTCCTGGTGTTGATACTTGAACGAACTCAGATGATCGGAGTTCTGAAGGCGCTGGGAAGTTCGGATTGGAGTGTTCGAAAAGTATTTCTCTACAACGCTATGTACCTCGTTGGAATTGGTTTGTTTTGGGGTAATGTCCTGGGGCTTGGATTCCTGTTGGTTCAGAAATACTTCAAAGTAATTTCGCTGAACCCTCAAACCTATTATGTTACGGAAGCACCTGTTGATCTGGACATTGGAAATATTGCACTACTCAACATAGGGACATTCCTGCTATGTCTGGCCATGCTTCTAATTCCGTCTTATATTATCTCAAAAATATCGCCTGTCAAGGCCATTCGGTTTGAATAGTTTTTTTCTATTCATGCTGTTCCTGGGTCGACATCTACATCTAATCGACCGGCACCTGCGGTTCATGAAGTTGCCATTTTTACTCTTTGTTATATAAGGGATATTTGATCTCAACAAGTAGTTCTAACAGGTAATAGCATTGTTAACGAACGGGATTCCATTCCTAAATGCTTCTACTATACTTAGTTACTTTCATCCCTTCTTTTTTCTCCCCTTGATAGAAATCGGTTTCATCTGTTTGAAATTCGGCTTTCTTCAAAAGACCATCTTAAGAAACGCTAAAATTTAGAGCACAGGACTTTTATCAAAGTGCCTGACCCTGATGACCATTGTTTGGAATTAAAGGAGGAAACCGAAAATCCGAAAAACGAATAGAGTAGGTGAATTTGTAAACTAAAAACTATGAAAACAAGAGTACTTTTATTTGTATTGATCACCCTTTTAACCGGTCAAATGATAATTCATGGACAGCCGTTAGATGAGGTCTTAAAAGTCGTTGCGCAAAATAACAACGGCCTGTCAGATAGAGATCTAAAGGATCATTTTGGCAGTTCAGTGGCTATATCGGGTAACTATGCCATTATAGGAGCCACAGGAGAAGATATGGACCCAAGTGGCGGCAATCCCAAAAATGATGCCGGCGCAGCCTACATTTATAAGCGTCAGGGAGGAGTTTGGGTTTTTGAACAGAAAATAGTAGCACCCGACAGGGGAGAGGGAGATCACTTTGGGTCCGTGGCAATTTCCGGAAATTATGCCGTAGTAGGAGCCGTTGGAGAGGATCATGATGTACAAGGTAGTTCGTTTAAGAAAGACGCAGGGGCAGCCTATATTTATAAGCGTCAGGGAGCTAATTGGATATTTGACCAAAAGATCGTGGCTTCAGATCGAGAGTCAGGTGATTATTTTGGAGGTGGAGTAGCCATTTCCGGAAGCTATATAATCGTAGGAGCCGGATGGAAGGGACCTCAATCACAACCCTATAATTTTGGTGCCGGTGGCGCCTATATTTTTGAACGATCTGGTTCCCCTGGCGGATGGAGCGAAACCCAGATAATAGAAGCCAGCGATAGGGCAGCAGGTGACTTATTTGGCCCTGTTTCCATATCCGGGAATTATGCTATAGTTGGTGCATTTCGCGAAGATGACGGCGCCAATAACATTCCGTTAAGCAATGCCGGAGCTGCCTATATTTTTGAACGGAATCCAAACCTACTTCCAGGAACTCAAAATGCCTGGGTGGAAGCACAAAAAATTGATGCACCGAATCGTGAAGCGAATGATTATTTTGGCTATTCGGTAGCTATTTCAGGTAATTATGCAGTAGTAGGGGCATATGCAGAAGATGATAATTCGGGAGGGACTCCTATGCTCTTTGCCGGAGCGGCCTACATTTTCGAACGAGACCCCGGTCCACCCTTTGGTACCAGTTCATGGGAATGTACGCAAACAGTCGTGGCTCCAACGAGAGCGCCTGGTGAGCATTTTGGACATGATGTCGCCGTGGATGAGAACTATATAGTCGTTGGAGCATATCGTTATGATGCGATGAGTGGACACATCCATCATAACTCGGGAGCAGCCCATATTCTTAAACGCAATGCTACACCCCCAACTACACCTGGTGCATGGACTGAAATTGGAAGAATAGAGTCTTCTGATACGGCATTAGGTGACAATTTCGGTAACTCCGTTGCCATTTCCGGGTGCTCAGCTATAATTGGTGCGTGGACTGAGGATGAAGACGCGGGAGGACTAAATACAATTAATAGGGCAGGCTCTGCCTATTTTTTCGAATGTAAGGGACCCTCTTGCGATATTCCGAATGTTGAAGTCTCTTTAAGACAACTTAGACTTACCGGAAAATTTGATCTTAACATTAACAGCAACGGCACACTAATAGAAAAAGTTGAGGTGTCCATGGATAATTTTCAGGTAACGTATATTAACGATCTGTGCAAGACCGCTAGCCCTGGGGTGATTGGTAACATAGTTTCCTCAACAGGTAATTTTACGGGATTGATTCTTACAAACAACAATTCCCAGGCAGTGTCCTGGGTACAGGGATCCCCAGCAGTATTGAATGGAAAAATTAGGATGGTGGTTTCTAAACCAGGGGTGTTAGATCTACCCTGTTGTGATGGAACGTTTGAATTCTGCCTAAAAGTGAAACTAACCGATATCAATGGGAATGTTTGCGAAAAAACCTTTTGTAGATCTCTCGAGCTGAAATCGCCGACTCAGTTTCCCGGAGACTTCGATCCTACCCCATTTTAATACAGTTCGTTGTATTGCTACCAGGTAAACATGACATTACCTGGTAGCAAATCCCGGAACAGAGAATTGGTACTTTGGTGAGTAGTCTATTACTAATTTTCCAAACCCTTTTTGTACTTTTGCGGCGCTCTTCGAAGCCTTGGCGGAGGAGCGCCTAAAAAAGACAGATGGAATACGCAAAAAACATACTGGAAACCATTGGGAACACGCCCCTTATAAAGATCAACGCACTAGCCGAAGAACTGCCGTGTTTGGTGCTCGCCAAGTACGAGACCTTCAATCCGGGCAATTCGGTAAAGGACCGAATGGCGCTTAAGATGATCGAAGACGCCGAAGCAGACGGCCGTCTTAAGCCTGGCGGAACGATCGTAGAAGGTACCAGCGGTAATACCGGTATGGGATTGGCCCTCGCAGCGATCGTGAAAGGGTATAAGATGATCTGTGTGACCACCGATAAGCAAAGTAAAGAGAAAGTAGATATACTAAAAGCCGTTGGCAGCGAAGTAATTGTATGTCCTACGGATGTTGCTCCCGATGATCCCCGGTCGTATTATTCGACCGCGAGGCGCATGGCGGAAGAAGATCCGAATGCCTGGTATGTAAACCAGTACGATAACCCGAGCAACGCCACTGCGCATTACGAGAGTACCGGACCGGAGATCTGGAGGCAGACGGATGGAAAGGTAACCCACTTCGTGGTTGGTGTGGGTACCGGAGGTACGATCAGCGGTACGGGTACATTCCTTAAAGAGCAAAACCCCAATATCAAAGTATGGGGTGTGGATACCTACGGAAGTGTGTTTAAAAAATACCACGAGACCGGTATCTTCGATGAGAAAGAGATTTACCCCTATGTGACCGAAGGTATTGGTGAGGATATCCTGCCCGCCAACGTGAACTTTGATATCATAGATGGTTTTACCAAGGTAACCGATAAGGATGCCGCTATCTATACCCAGCGCCTGGCCAAGGAAGAAGGAATGTTCCTGGGTAACTCGGCCGGTGCAGCCATGAAGGGTGTACTTCAGCTAAAAGAACATTTTAACGAAGACGATGTGGTAGTGGTGCTTTTCCACGATCACGGAAGTCGGTACGTAGGTAAGATGTTCAATGACGACTGGATGCGTGCCCAGGGTTTCATAGAATAGACACGATTAAATTCCCGCCTGTCATATATCCGGTAGTTAGGCTGCCGGAGCTAGTGGTCTTACCCGCCTGACCACCGTATTTTTTGTACGGTGAAAGAGGATTTTTTACACTATCTGTGGAAGTTTCAGAAATTTCCAAAGAATCGATTGCGTTCGTCCCACGGAGAAGAGATTCGCATATACAAGCCCGGAATTCACAATACCCAGGCCGGTCCTGATTTTCTAAATGCTTCCGTGAAGATCGGTTCGCAACTGTGGGCCGGAAACGTTGAGATTCACATACGGTCCTCCGATTGGTACGCACATAATCATGAAACGGATTCGAATTATGATGCCGTAATACTACATGTTGTTTGGGAACACGATGTCGAAGTGTACGGAAAGCACGGTCTGGCAGTACCCACGTTGACCCTTAAAAACCTGACGTCCTCAGATATGCTGGATGGTTATTCCCGGCTCATGTCCGGCATGCATCGCTGGATTCCCTGTGAAGACCGGATCGGGGAGGTGGATACACTTCAAATGGAAAGCTGGTTGATGCGGCTTTACATAGAACGCCTGGAGCGAAAAGCGGTCGATATTCAAACTGAACTACGCGCATCCAATAATCATTGGGAAGCCACGTTATTTAAACTACTGGCACGAAGCTTTGGGTCCGGGATTAATGGGGAGTCTTTTACGAGTATGGCTACATCTTTCGATTTTACCATCGTTCAAAAGCTCAATGAACCGTTTGACCTCGAAGCCCTTTTCATGGGCCAATCCGGGATGCTGGAAAGCGAGATAGAAGACGGCTATTACCGCTCCCTGCAAGAGAGATACAGCTACTTAAAGCGAAAATACACACTCCGAAATGAGTCAGTAGAAGCTCCTTCTTTTTTTAGGCTTCGCCCCACCAATTTCCCCACTATTCGCTTGTCTCAATTGGCGCAGCTATATGCTCGTTCCGATGGCCTCTTTTCAAAACTCATGCATGCGGGAGATATCGATGAACTTTTCGCGCTGCTTTCCGTTAAAGCCGGACCGTATTGGAGTGGACATTACAATTTTGGAGTATCATCCTGGAACAGTATGCGTTCGTTGTCAGGACCATTTAAGGAACTTGTCATCATCAATGCGATCCTTCCGCTGCGATTTTGCTATGCGGGCTATTTGGGCCGGGATGATTCGGATAGCATTATATCCATTATTTCGAGCATTCCATCGGAAAAGAACTCGATAGTGAATAAGTTCAGGGCTGTTTGCGAGGCGCCCGGAAATGCGATGGTCTCACAAGCCTTCATTCAGTTGAAAAAGGAATACTGCGAACACAGAAAATGCTTACAATGCGCGGTGGGAAATCATCTTTTAAAGCAGTGAGAAAGCAAGTGTTAATTTCTGAAAAAGTAGTAATTTGCAGGAATGCTGAAAACCATCTACGCAATACGGCACTACCTGGAAAAAAGAGGTTTTTACGTCTGCTCCCGACTGGCAGATCGATTGGGTATGAAAGCCCGGAGCGTGCGCCTTTTTTTCATTTACGTGTCTTTCGCTACTTTGGGTGCCGGGTTTGCCATATATCTTACACTGGCTTTTTGGCTAAAACTGAAGGATCTTGTGTATACCAAAAGAACATCTGTTTTTGACCTATGAATAGATTTATCCAATCGAAATTATTCTGGGCACTTATTCTCTTGTGCATCGTCTTCCTAACAGGGGTTTTCGGCTTCCGTTATTTTGCGGACTATTCATGGATCGATGCAACATACATGACCATTATCACCATCACTACCGTAGGGTTTGGTGAGGTGGTTCCTCTGGGCCCGTATGAGAAACTGTTCACGTCGTTTCTCATCCTGTCCAGTATCTTCATTTTGGGGTATTCTATTTCGGTTATAACCGAGTATATGCTTCGGAAGAACAATATTGGTAACCTAAAACAAAAGAGCATGCAGCGCAAAATTGATCAACTCAACGACCATATCATTGTGTGCGGATATGGACGTAATGGAAAGCAGGCGGTTGAAAAATTACTGAATTACAATCAGCCCTTTGTTGTTGTAGAAATGAACGAAGATGTGGTCCAGCGGGCCATGAACGGTGATAAACTCTTCGTAATTGGGAATGCCGATGAGGACGAGGTGCTGCGAAAAGCAGGGATTGAAAGGGCATCCACGCTCATTTGTGCACTTCCAAGTGATGCCGATAACCTCTTTATCGTGCTTTCTGCCCGTCAATTGAACAAAGACCTGCGAATCATTAGCCGGGCGACCGAAGAGACAAGCTATAACAAACTGAAACTGGCAGGTGCCGATAACGTGATCATGCCCGATAAGATTGGAGGCGATCATATGGCTTCGTTGGTTGTTGTTCCCGATCTGGTAGAGTTCCTCGATAACCTTTCTGTTTCCGGAGAAAAGGACAGTATTAATGTGGAGCAAATTCCCTTTGAAAAAGTGTGCCCTCCTGGTGAAGATATGGCTATACGGGATCTGGACGTTCGCCGGAAAACAGGATGCTCCATAATAGGTTATAAATCCTCTGAGGGAGACTATATTGTGAACCCCGATCCGGATATGTTGCTGGAACGGGATTCAAAACTTATCATGCTGGGCAACCCGAAGCAAATAGCGGCATTGAAGATGCTTTATAACGTGTAGTGTTTCCGCACAAATTCAAAAGCAAAATTTGAAATCGCTATTTTTTTCACCATCTTGCCTCTCCGAAAAAGCAACGTATCATTTAAAACTTCTATTATGAAGAGACTTCTTCTTTCAATTCTTACATTTATTATCCCCTATATTTCCTTTGCACAAGAGGCCGCTGAGAAGGGCCTCGATGAAAGAGTAAATGAATGGTTTACTCCTATTTCCAATGTTTGGACAGGATTTGTGTTTACCCCTATAAATTTCAATGAAGGTGTGAGCATGCCTGTTGTAATCATTTGGTTGCTGGTAGCTGGACTTCTCTTTACATTGATATTCAAATTTGCCAACGTTCGGTTGTTTCCAACTTCGATCAATATTGTTCGTGGAAAATATGATGACGTTGATCATGTGACAGTCGATCCGATGCGTGGTGACCCTACACCGGGCGGTGACGCGATAGAAACAATTCGCGTTGAAGGACAGGATGGAGAAGTTTCCCACTTCCAGGCCTTGACTGCTGCGCTTTCAGGGACCGTAGGTCTGGGTAATATTGCAGGGGTTGCTATTGCGATATCACTGGGAGGACCAGGTGCGACGTTTTGGATGATCGTAGCCGGGTTACTCGGGATGTCCTCTAAGTTTGTGGAGTGTACTCTTGGTGTGAAATATAGAGATGTTGGAGAAGACGGGACTGTCTATGGAGGTCCAATGTATTACCTCAAGAAGGGACTGAAAGAAGTTGGTAAAGGTACACTCGGAAAAATACTTGCCGTTGTCTTTGCGGTAATGTGTATTGGCGGATCATTTGGTGGTGGAAATATGTTCCAGGCCAATCAAGCTGCACAACAGTTTAATACTATGATAGGAGCCGAATCGGCTGCAGCAGGAGTGATCTTTGGTTTGATCATGGCTGTTGTAGTTGCGGTTGTAATCATTGGTGGGATCAAGCGAATTGGTAGTATTACCGAAAAAGTGGTTCCGTTCATGGTAGGTGTTTATTTCCTGGCAGCGATAATAATTATCGTAGCCAATATTGGAAGTGTCGGATCTGCCTTCGGCCAGATCTTTAATGGTGCATTTAGCCCTGAAGGTATTTCAGGTGGTATCCTGGGAGTTCTTATTATCGGATTTCAACGGGCTGCTTTCTCCAATGAAGCAGGAGTTGGTTCAGCTGCGATTGCTCACTCGGCCGTAAAAACAAAATATCCGGCCTCTGAAGGTTTGGTAGCCTTGCTGGAGCCATTTATCGATACGGTTGTTGTGTGTACCATGACTGCCCTCGTAATCATCATTACCAATGGTGACGGAAGTATTATGACCTATGGTGTTGCAGAGCCCGATGGTGTTGTTGCAACGTCAAAAGCCTTTGCATCCGTCTTACCCTGGTTCCCATATGTATTGACCGTGGCCGTGGTGCTATTTGCATTTTCAACCATGCTCTCATGGTCGTACTACGGTTTACAAAGTTGGATGTTCCTGTTCGGAAGGTCCAAAGCCGCCGACTATACCTTCAAGATTCTTTTCTGTTTGGTAATAATCGTTGGCTCTGCTGCAAGTTTGGGAGCGGTTACAGGATTTTCAGATGCAATGATATTTGCGATGTCCGTACCCAACGTAATTGGTTTATACTTTTTATTCCCCAAAGTAAGAGACGAAGTAAAGCGCTATTTGTCAGCTATAAAAGCTAAGAAAGCAAAGGCGAACTAGCATAAATAAAATTCCCGCCATATGACATAACTCGTTCATATGGAACATATCCGATCCCGCCTCGTGTTCGATTCCCGACAACGAAGCGGGATCGTTGTTTTGGTGCTGCTTATTTGTGCAGGACTGGCCGCGTATCATTTCCTCGATTTTTCCGAAGAAGATCTTCTGGACATCTCTTCTCCTGAAATAGTATCACTCCGGCAAGCCGTAGATTCATTGCGTGCTCTGGAAACTGAAAAAAAGAAACCGAAACGATATCCCTTTAATCCGAATTATCTGACCGATTTCAAGGCATATACCCTTGGAATGACACCTGTTGAATTTGACCGACTAACCCATTACAGGAACAAGGGGAAGTGGATCAATTCGGCATCCGACTTCCAAAAGGTGACAGGAGTTTCAGACAGTCTTTTGGACAGTATTCAACCTTATTTCAAATTCCCTGAATGGGTTACTCAAAAACGATCATATACCAGGAAAATGACAGAAGTATCTCCAAGAAAACCGCTGAAGAAGAAAGATCTTAATACAGCTACTGCCGAAGAACTTCGGGTAGTATACGGCATAGGCGCCGCTTTGGGAGAACGCATTGTCAAATACCGAAATCGCCTGGGGGGATTCACACACGAGAGTCAGTTGTACGATGTATACGGACTCTCCGAAGAAGTGGTGGCACGAACTTTAGAATATTTTGAAGTTTCCAATCCGACGCCAATTGCCAAGATGAACATAAACCGGGCAAGCGCGTCGGATATTGCCACCATCCCGGGTGTATCCTTTGAACTGGCACAAAAAATCTGGAATCGACGGAGGGATCTTCAACGTGTCGATTCACTTGCCCAACTTGGTAAAATTGAAGGGCTTTCAGAAAGAAAATTACAGCTAATTGCGTTATATTTGTCAACCGATTAAAACGGCCTTTTGTAAGGTGGTGAAACGGCCTTCGTCTTTCCATCAAGAACCGTTCAATTAGTTAAGCGCAATAGTTAAAATGAGTCAATACTTTACCGAAGAACACGATTTTTTTAGAAAGAGCTTTCAGGACTTCCTTCAGAAGGAGGTAGTACCTCATATCGATAAGTGGGAGGAGACCGGTGAGATAGAACGTTTCATTTGGGAGAAGTTTGGCGAAATGGGATATTTCGGTCTTGCATATCCGGAAGCCTATGGCGGACTTGATCTGGATTACTTCTATACCGTAATTTTTCTGGAAGAACTGCAGAAGATCAATTCGGGCGGGTTTGCCGCTGCCATGTGGGCACATACCTACCTTGCTATGACCCATGTGAATGCCGAGGGAAGCCATGAGATCAAGGAGAAGTACCTGGCCCCAAGCATTACCGGTGAGAAGATTGGTTGTCTTTGTATTACGGAACCTTTTGGAGGTTCGGATGTATCCGGAATGCGGTCAACGGCGGTTAGAGATGGGGACGAGTATATAATTAACGGTTCCAAGACATTCATTACGAACGGGGTCTACAGCGACTACCTTGTAGTGGCGGCTAAGACGGCACCTGAGTTGGGGAATAAGGGAATCAGCATGTTCATCATCGACCGGGATACCCCGGGTGTTTCGGCTACCAAATTGGATAAACTGGGATGGCGCGCCAGTGATACGGGAGAAATAGCGTTTGACAATGTTCGGATTCCGGCTTCGAATCTTATGGGTGAGGAGAACAAAGGATTTGCCTATCTCATGCAGCATCTGGCTTCAGAACGTCTCGTTATGGGGATCAACGCCCATGCACGAAGCGAATATGCCCTCGAATACACCCTGGCCTACATGAAAGACCGGGTGGCCTTCGGAAAATCTATCTCTCAATATCAGGCCTTGCGGCACAGATTTGCAGAATTAAGCAGTGAGGTGGAAATGTGCAAAACATTCAACTATGTAGTGGCCGAACGCTTCGGCAATAAGGAATACGTGGTGAAAGAAGCCTCGATGTCCAAACTGATATCAACCCGCGTCGCCGATCAGGTCGCCTACGAATGCCTTCAGTTCCTGGGTGGTTACGGCTATATGGAAGAATACCCCCTGGCACGCCTTTTGCGTGATAGCAGACTAGGACCTATTGGTGGTGGGACTTCCGAGATACTCCGCGAGATCATTGCTAAGATGATCATCGATGGGAAATCGTATAAGCCCGCTACCTAGAATATGACAGAATATTACGACTATATTCTCGTTAAGTCCTATATTGTAGGAGCTTAAATCCCATTTTCATGAACCTAAAACTACGTCAGAAGAGATTCGGTCATTTGAAAGTTCTTTTCGCTGTCTGCCTTTGTTTCGCCAGCTTCAATGCTGTGGCTCAACTGGACTCTCAGCTCAAGAACACGGCTTCAGACTCTCTCCCCTTTA